>JABHBJ010000089.1 GCA_018673955.1 Chloroflexota bacterium
ATCTTATCCCGCTCACCAAAGTACTCGATCATCTCGTAGATACCGTCGCCTTTCGCATCTTCCATTTCACTAAAAGTTCCCTGGCAGAACTCTATGCAATTCGACGGAGACTCTACCATGCTGATTAATCGCTTATACGCTTCAAAACTCCTGAAGAGTTGCGGTATTCCCTGGAGTTCAGCGACTGGCGGATCGCAAGGGTGGATACCAATTCGTATGCCTTCTTGTTCAGCAACTGGAATGATGATTTTGATCCAGTGCTCAAGGTTTTCCCACATCTCGTTTTCTGTGTATCGGCGATCCATCAGTAGCGGATCTTTTTTCGCCTGTGTGAGATCGAATGCGGTGACTCGTGATCCAGATCGAATTTCCGTCGCTAGCGATGTTCGTCCTACCAGAGTCGGCATCCAGTGATAGCCAAAGATTGGTATGCCGGCTCTAGCGATATTTCGAACTGTATAGACCATATTCTCAATCTGTCGATCCCGATCGGGTCCCCCTAGCATCACTTGGTCGTAAAACTTGAGGGGCACGTTCTCAAGAGCTTCAAGAATTAACCCGGCATCTTCTTTGCCTGAGTTGAACCAAATCGTCATACTCCCACCGTTCACCCCCCGGAACAATTCCAGCATTTGCATAAGATTGCAACACCACATGAGTAGCGCCCATTTGGGCAGCGAACTGGAGATCGTTTTCATCAACTTTCGCCTGTTGGTAGTCAATGGGGTCGACACCCATGTTGAACCCGATTTTCATAGCTGTCCCGTTTGTTCTAACAGATTGTGTGCCGCAATTAGCTGAGTAAGAATGAATGAAGTTTATTGTAAGAGGTTGGTCATTGTTCTAGGCGGTAATAAGTGGTTGCCTGTTTCAGGTTCCTTGGAGCAAATGGTCGCTTTAAAGAATTGAACTTTCGCTAAAAGACTCTGAAGTTTAAAATCTGTCACAACCACAAGATAAGTAAGTTCAGCATAGATGCAACCCAGTGTTCGAAAATTTATTTTCTCCAACTACTATCGGTGATCAAAAAGGCGAATCTACCTCGATGCTTTGCGAACTGCCGATATACGGGTTCAACAAGCAAGCTCGGGATTCGCATGGCAAGAATTCTGCTAACCAAGCCAAATAATCCCTTTGTACGCGATATTGTAAAAAATACGGCCTGAGCGCCGAGGACAACTTCCCCAGAAGAATTCATAACAACGAGAGTTTTTGCGGCTACTCTGTATTCAACGGGGTAACCTGCCTGACGCAAATTACTCCTGCTGTTTGGCTTAAATATTAAATAACCGGTCTCGTCTTTTCGCTGGACCCAGCGAACGAATGCGAGTCAGACCTTACAATTAGCGTCGAAAAATACAATCGAATGACCGTCAGTTACGCAATCTCTCTCTTCCAAAACAACCCTCTTTCCCTTGCTAACCCTTAGGGATTGAATATCCGTCCGTTGGCGGTTCGAGTCCTACCCTTAACAACATATACAATCGTGATTCGCCAGCAACCTAATTAGTGAGCCGAAGTCGTCATCAAGAATATGTCCATTCACAGCAAAGTCGAATCAATTCCGACAACTCCTCTTGGCAAGATCGACTTCCCGCGTCTAACGATGGGTATTCATCCCTTCGATGGTGTGTCATACCAAAGCGTTGAACGAGACGCCGAAAATCTCAAGCTTTTTGGCGAAGTAAATCACGTAGCCGACATTATTACTCACGCCGTGCAGAACTTCGGATTTACGGTCGCGCAGGTCGACCACATGAACCCTGAGTTCAACAGGTTGCACTTGCAGGCGATTTGGGAGACTGAACGGCGACTACAAACCGAAATCGGCCGTCTCGCATATATCCTCATCCCGATCACACTTAACGACGAAATCATCGCTTACTCCGAACGGGCGCACTCGACTTTGTTTGGATACGATCTAGCTGACGTCGGCGAAGAGGCGTATCTTGCCCAAATTCGACAGGACAAAATTCTCGAATACACGGTTGGTGGGAGTCTCGACAATCTGGTCACGCCGAAAACGGTCGAGCCCTACAGCCAAGCTGACGCAGAGAAGTTCGAGATCGATTACGCCACGCTCGAGCAGTATTTGGGATTCTTTGCTGGATGCAAAATCTTCGTCGCCGATCCCGGAGCTGAAATCGATCTTCTCGCTGCAGTTGGACGTTTCGATCTCATTCAGGAATATCTCGATTTCTTGCGCAACCGTTTTGACACGGTAATTTCAAGCGTTCATCACGGTGGAATCACAATTCCGTTGATCGAGGAACAGGGAATAGATTTTGATGGCTACATCGTGCCTGTAAACGAACCGGGTATGTACATGTTCCCTACCCAAGATCGAGTGGTCGACGCGGTCCGCAACACCAACAAGCCTGTGATCGCTATCAAACCGATGGCCGGCGGAAGATACCTTGGCGAGAAGGCGTTCAAATACGTGTTTAACGACGTTGGGGTCGAGTCAGTGATGTTCGGAATGGGAACAATTGAACAGGTGACTGAAACCGCAACCGCTGCCCGATCCGTACTTGGTCTTAGGAGCTAAAAAATATGAATTTCTTCAGAACTAAGCCAGAAGGCGTGATCGCAGCAGAAGACGCGCTGACGGGTCGAGATACGCAGATCAAGATCAGTGGCAAGCACTATGTGAACGGCACTTCAATGCTGCCGCCCTTCCCTAACCAAATGGAAAAAATCATTTTTGGAATGGGCTGCTTCTGGGGTGCAGAACGACTCTTTTGGGAAGTACCCGGTGTATTCACGACAGCTGCAGGATATAGCGGTGGCACGACGCCGAACCCGACTTACTCGGAGACGTGCACTTCTCGCACAGGTCACACTGAGGCCGTGATCGTCGTTTTCGATCCCGCTGAGGTTGATCTAGGCACTCTATTCAAGGTGTTCTGGGAGAACCACGACCCAACACAGTACATGGGGCAAGGTAACGACCACGGAAGCCAGTACCGGACTGCAATATACGGAACAAACGAAACACAGCTGGTTGCAGCCCAGGCGAGTGTTGAGAAATACCAATCGGAGCTGACTTCATCTGGATTTGGCAAGATCACAACTGAGATAGCCGAAGCCGGGGAGTTCTATTACGCCGAAGAAGAGCACCAGCAATATTTGGCGAAGAATCCGTACGGCTACTGCAATCACGGCTTCTGCCAAGTTGCGTACAGCTAGATTAGTCGGCCCAGATTAAAGATCAGTAAACCCTTGTTTCGTACGCTTCGTCGATAGACTTTTGAATTTCTTCAGCCGGTTCATCGGTATTCGAATGAGAAACCAAAATTTCTCCCAATGTCGGAATCCCGTCGACGCTGCCCCAGCTTTCAGGCTTCCAAAGTCCGGAACGGATAACGCATTTCGCACAGTGGAAGAACGCCTTTTCCACTGAGATCACCAAAGCGAGCGTGGGTACTTTTCCTTGCACCGACATCGATTCCAGTAACGCCGTATCACGAACGATCTGTGCAGTACCGCTTACTCGCAAAGTTTCTCGGTATCCGGGTGCTAAGAAATACAACCCGACTTTGGGATTCTGGAGGACATTAGAAAACGTATCGCCTCGACGATTTCCGAGTCGATCGGGAATCACGAGAGTTTTATCATCGAGCACTTTCACAAAGCCCTCGGGATCGCCCTTCGGCGACATATCCATGTTGCCATCGCTATCTGCCGATGAAATTACCAAGAACGGCGAATGGGCGATTAACGCCGCGCAATGCTCATCAATGTGATCTATCACCTTGTCGGCGGCACGCTGGCCCGGATGTCCAAGAATCGCCCTAATTTCATCCTCAGACGTTATTACTTGCTCGAAACTATGGGCCGGCATGTGACATCTCCGAACTACGCCTTTTCAGTTTGCTTTGAGACCGTACGGCGAAAATCATACACATGCGTCAGAGACGTACAACGGTCTTACTCTTCGGTCTCTGTTTCATTCTTTTCGGCGTTCTTTAGTCCGCTTCCACCCTTGAACGCAGGGATGAGGAACACTGGCGCCAGAAGCGTTGTGATCACGGTCATAACAATTGCGACACCAAATACATCCTGTCCGATAACGCCGGATGTCAAACCGATACCAGCGATGATCAAGGCAACCTCACCACGTGGCAACATACCTAGTGCAATCCGGGTGGCTCCAGTTCGGTTGAAACCAACAAACAGTGCTGGAACACCAGCACCGACAAGTTTGCTAATAACAGCAAATATAGTGAGAACTATGGCGAAAATAACTGCTGACATTAGTGAGGTATCGCCAGCTCCGAAAGCTGAGAAATCAACCTGCATACCGATGACTACAAAAAAGATAGGCACAAGGAAATTGTTTACCGATCGCATAGAGTCTTCTACTTGATGCTTCAGCTCAGTACTAGAGAGAGCAAGCCCCATCGTATACGCACCGATAATCATGGCGAGCCCAAAGTATATTTCAGCAACTGCTGAAGCAATAAAGGCTAGCGCCAGAGCGAGTACCAGTGCCCCACCTGCGCTCTTGAACCACAACACCACTCTAGAGATTTGCTTTGATACCAGCGAACCAAGAACGAGAAGTCCAAGCCAGAACCCAACGGCTTTAATAAATATGAGACCAATCGATCCAGCAGTAACTTCACCCTCATCAGCCATACCGACAACGATGGCGAGAATGATAATTCCTAGAACGTCATCTACTACAGCGCCCGCAAGAACTGTCACACCTTCCGGTGAATCAAGGCGTCGAATATCAGCCAAAACTCTGGCGGTAATACCCACCGATGTAGCTGTCATGATCGCTCCGACGAACAGTGCGGGGATCATGCCCTCGATCGAATCCATATCGGCAAATCCGAGCATCACAGTAGCAGCGAATCCCATCAAGAACGGCAGGATCACTCCACCTGCGGCAACTGCGGTTGCGGGGCGAACGTACTTCATGAACTGATCACGGTCAGTTTCGAGCCCAGCCTCGAACAACAGCACTACTGCTGCCAACTGAGCGATGAAGAACAGTTGTGGTTCTACGGGCAACCCACCTCCATCGTGCGGCAGTTCGAATATAGCTCCACCACCGAACCAGTGAATGCCACCGAGCAAAAATGGTGAGATAAGAATTCCGGCACCGAGTTCACCAAGAACAGGTGGAATTTTCAAGTATCGCTCCGACACCTCTCCACCAACTTTTGCTGCGACAAGGATTATCGATAGCAGGAGGATTAATTCGGCTACTACTGCCAACGGACTATCGTGCAATTTAGATTCTCTTGGACTGGAACCCCGAGTTAGGATTCACTTGATTGTAGGGATGACATTGCAAATCGTTTCGCTTACATATTCTGCGTTCGACTATAGCAAGCACAAGTTTATGTATGTCCCATGAATTTGTTACAAGTGCGTTTATCGTTTAAATCGCCATTAGAACTTTCTCTGGCCGCCATCCGAGTTTTTCAGGCTCGAATATCAGTATCGCTAGTAACTCGCCATCTGGTGCGTATGCGCGAATACGGTCGCCCGGTGCAAAGTCGCCGGGCTTGCCAATATCGTAAACCGCTATCTGCTGGCCGTACCCCACCATTTCAACCTGCGCCGAAGTGAGAGTCGCCTGTTGCATATGCTGTAATGTTGTGTCAATCGGCATTGCGACATCGCGCCAATCACCCGAGTCGGCGGTTGCGATCACTTGCTCAATCGTCACGGTATTTTCCAAATTGAAAACACCTGCATGTGTACGGACAAGACCTGTCATATGTGCATGCGTGACGAGTTTTTCGCCTATGTCGTGAACCAGTGTTCGAGCGTAGAAACCATGACCACACTCAACATCAAGAATCACTTCTGGAGCATTGAATTCGATCAGATCAAGACTCATCGTCTCAACCTGCCGCGCCGGCCGTTCAACTTCGATTCCTTTTCGAGCCAGCTCGTACAGTCGTTGACCGTTGTGGTGTAGTGCTGAAAACATCGGTGGTATTTGGTCGAACTTGCCGCGAAAGTCGTTCAATGATTCGACGACTTGTTCTCGTGTAACCGCAGACCAATCTGCCTCTGCCGTTGTGTCGCCTTCTGAATCGTAAGTATTAGTAGAGGAGCCAAGCGTCATGGTGATTCGATACGACTTATTGCCTAAAAGCACGGTGTCGGCAAAACGAGTTGCCGAGCCAACGCATATTGGAAGAACCCCAGTGGCTAGAGGGTCGAGCGTTCCACCGTGGCCAATCTTCTTCGCACGGGTAACACCCTTGAGTTTGCGAACCACGTCGGTCGATGTCCAACCTTGCGGCTTGTTGATATTCAGATAGCCACCAGCAGCCAGCCCCAGACGCTGCGTTCCTACGGAGGCATTATGCTCGTCTGTCAACTGCCATCCCGGTCGGCGAAACGGCGGCTATCTTCGCTCATCACACGATCGATAATTTGGTCCATATCGGCGCCGGTCTGCATCGTCGAATCGACAAAGAACGAGAGTCGAGGCATTCGACGAATGACAATTCGCTGTGAAATTTCCATACGAAGTCGAGTTGCCGCTGATCGAAGCGCCTCAAGCGTGTCATCACGTTCCTGATCAGTGCCAAGAACGCTGATGTAAACCTTCGCCATCGAAAGGTCCCTATCCACTTCAACGCCAGTAACAGAGGTCATTGGAGACAATCGCGGATCGCTCAATTCTTCAATGCATGTGCCTAACTCGCGCTGAATCGTGTGATTAACGCGTCCACCACGTCTTTCGTCCGTCACTTACTTATCTCCTCCCGTCTTCACCCTCGAATCAATCGAAGAAAGGGAACGAATAATCCAATCGAAACGGTCGATTATCGTCGAATGACCTGAATCTCATACCCTTCCAGCACGTCGCCGGTCTGGTACTCGTGGAAACCGTCGATCTTCACACCGCCTTCGAAGTTGTTGGGCAATTCTCTAACGCTCTCTTTGAGGTGACGCATCGAGGTGATAGCACCATCGAATATTTCGTCGCCATTTCGGATAACGCGCATTCGTCCAGATCGCTTGAACATACCGTCGGTAACTCGGATACCAGCGATTTGCTCACGCTTGCCGTGTGTGAACACCTCGAGAACACTTGCGTGACCAAGGACGACAGTCTTACGTTCTGGCTCAAGCAAACCACGTGCTGCATCTTCAACTTCATCAACAAGGTTGTAGATGATGTCGTAAGTTCGAATCGTGACGCCTTCGGCCTCGGCCTGGCGCCGAGCACCAGGTTCAACCATTGTTTCAAATCCCATGACCATAGCGTTGGAAGCTGACGCCAGAAGAATGTCCGATTCGTTGATAGCTCCGGATGCAGCACTAAGTACTCGAACCTGAACTTCATCGTTCGATACTTGCTCAACTGCACGTTGTACCGCATCGATCGATCCGTGGTTTCCAGTCTTGATAACGACAAGTAATTCCTTGGAATCCGATTGCTGAACACGGCGCATAACTTCAGCCATCGTAGTGGCTGCTCGGGTGTCCTTACGTTTAGAAGCTTGACGCTCGCGGGCAGCAACAAGGTCACGACTGGCTCGGTCGGTAGCCACTACATCGAATTGGTCACCGGCAGCGGGTGTACCGTTCAGACCAAGAACTTCGATCGGTGTCGAAGGTCCGGCTTCCGTAACGACATTGCCAAAACCGTCAACCATAGATTTGATACGACCTCTGAACATGCCAGCAGCGATGTTGTCGCCATTTCGGACGGTGCCCGACTTGACGAGGACTGATGCGACTGCTCCACGGGATCGATCCATGTGAGATTCGATTACTACACCGATTCCAGGTCGATTAGGGTTGGCTTTTAGTTCCTGAATTTCTGAAATTAGAAGCAGAGATTCTAGAAGTTCGTCGATTCCTTCGCCCTTGAGAGCGGAAACAGGAACAGCTACGGTGTCCCCACCGTATGACTCAACAATAATTTCGTGCTCCGCAAGTTGAGCATTTGCACGGTCGATGTCGGCACCGGGTGCATCCATTTTGTTGATTGCAATGATGATAGGAACATTTGCAGCCCGAGCGTGATCTATAGCTTCTAGCGACTGTGGCATAACACCGTCATCGGCTGCGATAACCAACACAGCGATGTCAGTTACCTGTGCGCCACTAGCTCGCATCTGTGTGAATGCAGCATGACCCGGAGTGTCGATAAATGTAAGAAATTGGCCGTCTTTGTTGACCTGGTAGGCACCGATGCTTTGGGTAATACCACCGGCTTCAGAATCGACAACTTTTGCCCCTCGAATAGCATCAAGTAAAGTTGTCTTACCGTGGTCTACGTGACCAAGAACTGTGATGACTGGTGGACGAGTTACGGAATTATCATCCGTCATCTCTTCATCGACCCCGACCTTGACGGCTGCGGCGCTTTCTTCTCGGTCTTTTGGCTTGAGTACGCCAATTTCAAATGAAGCGGCAACTTTGGCAGCGATTTCGAATTCGATGGTTTCGTTGACAGTTGCCATTACGCCGAGTCGCATCAGAGCTTTGATCGTGTCGACGTTCGTCATCTCAAGTATGTCTGCGAGTTCTCCGACGGTAGACTGAGATGGCAGGGAAACCGGGGAGCGCGGTGCATGATCTTCTACAACAACGCGTGGAGGCCCGCCTGGGCCACCAGAACCGCTTGAGCGTCTGCCCCTGTTAGATCGATTACCACGTTGTCCGTTGCGCTGTGCCATTTACCAGTTAGTTCCCTTGTTGGATCAATTACTCTTTGTTGGGCAAATCCATTGCCTCATTGAGCGATCTCAGTGTCGAATCATCAATCGTCGCTTTAAGCGCGTTATTAAGTCTACCCCTATCGATCCCCCCACCCCAGTGATCGGCATCTGCACAAATGTAAGCTCCACGACCATCCATTCGTCCAGTGCTATCAAACATAATCTGCCCCTCAGGTGTTTTAACTAACCTGAGAAGCTCGTCATGCTGCCGTTTTTTCCGGCAGACCACACAGGTTCGGGTGAAGATGTGCTTTTGTTGACTCATCTAATCCAAACTCTGCGATATCAATTACTAGCGGCGCTTGCGATTACGAGCGCTGCTTCCACCACGCTTACCACCACGACGACCTGCGTCGGTTTCTCGGAATCCTGCAATATCTTCTGCGAATCTTATTCCGCCCACGTCCTTAGACGGAGCTGATTTCGATCCTCCATCAACCTGCCAGAGATCGTCAGATGAAACGTCAAGAACTTCAGATTCCTGCGCAGCCTTGCGCTCTACTTCTTCCCGTTCGAGAACGGCAAGCTCTTCTTCAAGTGCTGCAAGTTCAGCATCGGCGGCGGCCTTAGCGGCTCCGTCATCGACTTCAGGTTCCTCAACGACTTCTGATTCGATTTCATCAGCTGGAACTTCAGTAGCTTCTGGAACAGGTGCGGCGACAAAGACTTCGGCTGCAGCCACGGCTACTTCAGGTTCAGCAGCAGGAATTGCAGCATCAGTCGTTTCAGCAACTGCCGGTTCTCCTTCAACAACTTGGCTGGTGCCTTGAATATCAATTCGCCAGTTGGTTAGTTTCGCAGCGAGTCGGGCGTTCTGACCCTCGCGACCGATTGCTAACGACAGCTGCCGATCAGGAACCAATACTGTTGCTGACTCATCTTCTTCGTTGAGGTCGACTCGGTCGGCTACAGCCGGGCTAAGAGAGTTTGAAATGAACTTGACTGGGTCTTCATCCCACTCAATAACGTCGATTTTCTCGCCGAGAAGTTCGTTGACAACATTCTGAATACGAATTCCGCGAAGACCAACACAAGCGCCAACAGCGTCGACACCTTCTTGATTCGAGGTTACAGCGACTTTCGAGCGTGCGCCAGGCTCTCGTGCGATTGCCTTGATTTCGATTACACCGCTGAAGATTTCAGGAACTTCAACTTCGAATAGCCGACGGAGAAGATCTGGGTGCGTTCGGGAAACAACAATTTCGGGTCCACGGATGGTTCGACCGACCTGAACAACGAAGAATTTCAGCTGTTGCCCCGGTCTGTATCGCTCAAATGGCGACTGCTCGGCAGGTGGCATAACAGCCTCTGCCTTGCCAAGGTCGATTGTTACCCAGCGTGATTCAACTCGCTGAATCGTTGCCGTAAGTACTTCACCCTCTTTGTCGATGAACTCTTCAAATACTATGTCGCGCTCAGCTTCACGAAGTCGTTGCATAACGACCTGCTTAGCAGTCTGAGCAGCAATTCGACCTGGGTTGTACTCCAGGTGACCGGTTTCAATAATGTCGCCAACTACAGCGCCTTCTTGAAGCTCTTGGGCGTCCTCGGCAGTCAGTTCCATCAGAGGATCTTCGACTTCTTCGACAACGTGACGGACTGTGCGAACGGTTACATCACCGTCTGCTGGGTCCATCTCCACAATTACGTCCTGCCCTTGAGCAGCAGGATCGCGCTTGTAAGCAGCCGCGAGCGCAGCCTCAACAGCCTTCACTACGACTGGCTGAGGTAGATTTCGCTCGGCAGCGAGTTGGGTAACTGCTATTCGCAGATCACTCTTCAACTAATTACTCCGGTTCACATTATTGAAAGACACAAAAAAAGCGGGCGTTGCCCACTTCTCAATGTCAAGCTCTTGAAATGTCTGAGCCTTACTCGGTTAATCCTACCACGAATATCCATTTATTACCCGCTTGGACAAGAACCGGTGATCACCATTTCCGGCAAACCGAAATCGCCCCGTTAAATGAGATACACATCTGATTAACCAAAGTTAAAGAAATTACGGATGCTGCCCGAAGGCAACACCCGTAATTTGCTTCACATAAATGTAGTTTGGTGTAACTACAGTGAATGGCTTACCAACGTTCGCGTCGTCCGCCGCCGCCACCGCCGCCGTTACCGCCGCCGCCACGGTATCCACCGCCGCCGCCGGAGCGAGGAGCCTGCTCTTTAGCTTCGTTTACAACAATCGGACGACCGTCCAAGTCAGCGCCGTTCATTTCTGAAATAGCCTGCTGTGTTGAACTTTCGTCAACAAAGGTTACAAATCCGAAACCACGTGACCGTCCGGTCTCGCGATCGCTGATGACTGTAGCTTCTTCGATTTCGCCGAAACGGCTAAATGCTGCCTGAAGACCAGACGAGTCAGTTGCCCATGCCAGGCTGCCAATAAATAATTTCTTACCCATAAATAAATCAAGCCTCGTTAGTGGGAATCCCATCGAATGTTCAAAGTTGAACATATCCATTGCCGTACGTACGGTTATCGTCCCACATTCTTGTTTTCGTGCCTAATCAATCCACCAATTATTGCCCGAATTTATCAGGCATTGTAGGCAGAATTACTCAAACACACTCGCAATTGTACCTGCTAATAGCAAGTTACGGTTATACCAATTAGTACACATTGAGCCACAGGTGACTACCGACTACCTGATTGCTCGACTATTCGAACAGGGCATTAACGGTTTCAAGTACGTCAGATTCAGCGACGATTTCCGAAGCTTTACTGCTCCTTGACTTCACTTCAACACCGCCGCCTTCGAGGCTACGAGAGCTGATTACGACCCGAGCAGGAATACCCAAAAGATCGGCATCTTTGAACTTCACACCCGGAGGAGCGTCTCGGTCGTCGAAGAGCACCTCGTAGCCTCCGTCTTGCAACTGTTCGTAGATCATCTCTGCCTTACGGGCGATGTCAAGATCGTTGAGATTCAGCCCAGCGAGGTAGATTTCGTACGGTGCGATAGCTCTCGGCAGAAGCATGCCCAAATCATCGTGATTAGCTTCAACAGCTGCGGCGAGCATCCGCCCTACTCCTATGCCGTAGCAGCCCATGAGAATCTCTTCCAGCTCGCCATCTTCATTGGTGTAGTTCGCGCCCATTTTCGATGAATAGACATTGCCAAGCTTGAACACATGCCCAATTTCGATTCCGCGCTTGGCGACGAGCTTGCCTTTGCCATCGGGCGAAAGGTAGCCCTTCTTCGCTTCGGCAATATCCGCAACAATATCGGCCTTGAAATCACGATCAAAGTTGACGTTACGCAGGTGAAAACCGTCTTTGTTGGCCCCTGCAAGATAGTTCGATCCCATAGTGATCGAATCGTCCACAACGCTCTTCATACCGGTGAGCCCGACAGCTGATGCCGATCCTGAAACCAATCCCGCTGCTTTCACTTCTTCAGCTGTTGCGAGCTTGGGTTCGGCGCCATCAAGCAGGTTTCGCAGCTTGGTTTCGTTAACCTCGTAGTCGCCACGAATGGTCACAACGACTATCTCACCGTCGACACTGTAGAACACGGCCTTTGCGGTTTTCGATTTCGAAACACCTTCGGTCTTCGCCAGTTCTTCTATCGTCTTGATTCCCGGTGTTGCAAATTCTTCAACTTCACCAAGTTCACCGATCGGAAATTCCTTTTTAATGAACGATGCTTTTTCTACGTTGGCGGCATAGTCACTCTCGGTCGACATGAGAATCGTATCTTCTCCGCTATCGGTTAGCAGCACGAACTCGTTCGAATCCTTGCCACCAATTCCACCTGAATCAGCATCGACCATAATCACGTCGAGACCACAGCGTTTGAAAATTCGCCTATACGCGGCAACCATCGCTTGGAAGCTACGGTCCATTCCTTCTTCATCGGCGTCAAACGAATATGCGTCCTTCATTTCGAATTCACGTACACGAAGCAGTCCGCCTCGTGGACGAGTTTCGTCACGGAACTTCGTCTGAATCTGATAGATCGTGAATGGCAGATCTCGGTAACTGGTTACCCCTGCACGAGCCATTGCAGTCGCCGTTTCTTCATGAGTAGGCGCAATGATCATCTGGCGCTCACGCTTATCTTCGAACGTAGCGAGTGGCGGCACGAAGGTTTCTGCCCTGCCCGATTCTTCCCACAGGCTTCGTGGCTGAACGACAGGCATGTTGATTTCCTGCCCGCCAGCACGATCCATCTCTTCTCGGATGATGTTGCGGATTTTCGTGATTGAACGATTACCCAGTGGTTGGAGGCTAAAAATTCCAGCTGCAATCTGCTGAATAAATCCAGCTCGTGTTAACAGCTTGTGGCTGATGGTTTCTGCATCGCCAGGTGCCTGTCGAAGGGTTTTTCCGAATAGTTGGGAGCTTCTCATTAGTCGTTCATCTACCGCTTTGCTGAACGCCGAACCCAGTGTTCAGCGAGATTATGTTCTGCCGACAGTGAATGCTGCCGAAGTAACTGCCATCGAAATGGCGAGCGTTCAGACTACAACGGGAATGAAGAAGTGCAACGCGAGAGGCATGTTACTTATTGATTATCAGCGGGTTTCCATCGCCGTGCACATATTGCATAACTGTGTACTAACTCATTAATATCTCGCCAGCACTATTTTTGGGACTATTGTTTCGAGCATACGGATACTTTTGCATCTGGGGCTGAAAATTCACTTTATCCGAGATTTTGCTTGCTATTCACTTACATTGGAGCCATGTTCTGGGTTGGCGGTAACTGCATACTCAACATTGTTTCATGGCGAGTTCAAAAGACAGGAAATCGGTGCACACGTCGTTTGGCATTCTGCCGTTCGTCGCTTCTCTCATTTCAACTATCTGCTCGATGGTGGTTTCTGCCATATGGCTTAACGTTTCGCGTAGCGATTGCGGTGAAGACCCAGCTCCCTCAGCAATCATTGAACGAAAAAGATTTGAGGCTTTGACTGCCACATCAAATGCGATTCGCCCATCCATCGAGTAGTCCATCTAGTGCGTCGATTCGATGTTAGATGATCGAGAACCGCCTTGATATCGTTCGCTTTTGGCTCAGTAAGATAAGCAGCAGGATCGTGTGGCTTGTCGCTCTTTCCGTCGCCTCGGGCGTCGACAAGGATGAGTTGGTATTCGTCCTTAAGATCATCGACGATTCCCAACCGACTCGATGCCTTGGAGTTTCCGGTTGTTCCGTGCATCAGCATTAGTGGATGACCTTTGCCCTCAACTTTAAACTAAATTTTTACTCCATCGTTATCTACATAGGGCAATTCGACGTCCTTCTAGGCCTACACGGTAATGCCGACATCTTTGCACCAATTCGCCGCCAATGCGCAGATGTGTAAGCCATTCATAATTTCCATCTCAACATAGGCAATTGTTCGATTTTCCGTGACGACGCGCCGTGTTTTGAATTGAGCGACAAACCCTGTTGAATTACAGAACAAATGTTCTATAATTCAATTCCCAGCCGGTAATTCGTTCTTGGAAATCACTTAGGAACACACCGGCAGGATTAATAGCCGAACCCGGTTCGTCTCGCCCGTAGCGACATTTTGATGACGCTGATTGATTCCTTCTACGACCTATTTCGGCGACCAATTTCAGGCCGCATCCGCCATCACCCAAAGCGCCATATAGCTATTTAAATGAAACGACCTCCCCAACAAGTTAATTCCCTCACCTCGCAGCCAACCATGCAACGAGCGACAAGTCAGCGCGCCAATAAACAGAGTGCGAACAATCACGCCCAGAAGAGCCATCCATCACCCCAGCCAAAAACTACCGATATCTCAGAAAACACGCCACTGGCACCCAAGGCACTTGCTTGTTTGCGGATTCCTAATTTCCCTTGGCAAGTTGAAGTTGCGAGAAAGCCAGAGCTGCACGATCGCTCGGCGATCATCGCTGGCGAGGCGCTCGACCTTGGCGAAGAACTAACCAGCATGGCCAATAGTTCAGGTGCATCCGGCACAAAAGCAAGCTCGAAATCCTCCAAGAAGAACAGCGCCTCGCTTTCAGCACGCGTCGTTCTCGCTGCATCGCCCAATCTCACCGATGTCATGCCCGGAATGCCGCTTTCGGAAGCGACATCACGTCACCGCGGTGTGCTCATCATCGAAGCAGATACTCCACTTTACGCCCTGGTATTCGACGAGATCATCGAAAATCTTGAACAACTAGTGCCCGATATCGAAGCTGCTGCTCTCGGCCTCGCATACGTCGGAATATGGGGGCTCGAAAGTCTTTATGGAGACGATGCGCATGTCGTCAGACTGCTTGCGGGAGCAGTCGACGGTTTTGATCTGCGCATCGGAGTTGGGGATAACAAATGGCTTGCTTACGCGGCTTCGCTTTTGAGTCAATCGAACAGCGGCAGGAAAGTAACTGGCGAACCAGGCAGATTCCTCGATCAATTCCCGGTCGACTCGCTCCCGCTCCCCTATCAACTCATCAAGAAACTTCATGCTTTTGGATTAACGACGATGGGGCACATTGCCGATATTCAGCGGGGTCCGATTGAAGCGCAGTTCGGTCAGGCAGGCGGTACGGCGTGGGATTTGGCGAACGGCATAGATCATCGACCACTCATGCCAAAACGAAGCGTGTTAGGCGTATCAGAGTATCTGGATTTCCCCGCCCCGACAGCGAGTATGGCAACCATCTTCCCCGCTATCGAAAGCCTGTTGAATCGTGCGTATGGGCGGTCGCAACTTTCACGTCGTTTTGCTCGACAGGCGAGGATTCAATCGCAGGTTTTCCAACATGCTCCGTGGACTATGAGGGTGGCGTTCAAAGATCCCGCAGGCAACAAAAACCAAGCATTATTTGCAATCAAATCGAAGCTCGATATGGCTGTTATTCCGGGGCCGCTCGAAGACATGCGCATAACGCTGTCGGGCATTACCGGTGAGGCAGGCAGGCAGGAGTCGATGTGGAAAGAAGTGAAGCGGGATACCGATTTGCAAGAGACGATTAGCCAGCTTCGATCCCGGCTCAGAGTTGCACCACCTATCTACCAGGTGAGAGAACTCGATCCGTGGTCGAGAATCCCAGAGCGCCGATATGCATTGGTCCAGATGAGCAGCTCGGGCGGCGAAGATACAGATGCGAAGCCTGGTCAAGTCGTTCGAGGAAGCTCGGAGCTAACGAAGGGAAAGAAAGTTGGCTAACCTACGCTCTGCCAGTCCTATTAACTCCGGCGGAATCAAACCGTTAAACGCCCCGCGAACTGTTTATGTTCGTACCGATTCAGCGGGCAACCCAACTTCGATCCAAGTACCACCTGCTATCGGCTCACCCCGCTACCGCCGAAATCACCGCGGCAACCCACACCCCAACCCTCTCACTACGAGGGATATGGGACATGATCGTCCCAAAGCCGAAGAGCAGCCAACCCTGCTTTCCGACGGCAAGTGGACGTTAGTCGCCGAGATAGACGATATATGGAAGATAAACGATGAGTGGTGGCGCGGACCAGATGAGGAGATTGCCCGGCTTTACTACGTACTCCGACTCGGAAGTGGACAAAAGCTATCCATTTACCTCGATCTAGCGACCAATATCTGGTATCGACAGGCAGGCTAACACCAACTAACAATCTGAGAATTTAACTCGATGATGACCTTCATCGGACGCACGCCACTACCGGGACCCAATGACCAATCTACAGTTGATGAAATAAAAGAAACCGCATCGGCCGGACCACACTAGCGGGAGTAACGAGAAGTGGTTGTGAATAGATCTTCAGAAATAAACACCAGACTGGACGAACAGCTGCACGAAAATCACAAATCGGTTACCCAAAATAATTTTGCAGAGGGCAGCACTACCGCCTACGCCGAACTCCACACCCACAGCAACTACTCGTTCCAAGAAGGTGCATCAGAAGCATGGGATTTACTGCTTACTGCCAAGCAGCTAGAACTGCACGCCCTCGCTATTACCGATCACGACAACGTAAGCGGAGTAATGGAATTTGCGCAGGCTGCAAAAGAACTCGGCATTAAGCCAATCATCGGTATCGAACTCACTCTCGCACATGGACTCGATGACCCAGACGACACTGAGTACGAGCCAGCCAAACGTCCGCACATAACTCTGCTTGCAGAAACTGCTGTCGGCTATAAAAATATCTCGCTGCTAACCACTCACGCCCACATCGATGCAGAAGAACGAAACGACCCGCATCTCGACCCCGCACTCCTTGCCGATCATGCTGAAGGAGTTATCTGTCTTTCCGGGTGTCGAAGGGGAGAGATATCTAAGGTCGTCTCCAACGGCGACATCGCATCAGCCCAACATGCCGCCAAAAAATATATCGAGATATACGGCAAGGAAAATTTCTTCCTTGAGCTACAGCAAAACCTCGTGATGGGCGACGTCCAGCGAAACCGAAGCATGGCGGTAATTGCACGGGAATTAGGAATTGGGATCGTCGCCACAAACAACGCCCACTACCACGTTCGAGACCGTCATCGCCTGAACGATGCACTCGTTGCGATCAAGAACAACAAATCTCTGGAAGCAAGCCACCGGGAACGCCGACCCAATGATCAGTTTTTTCTAAAGTCACCATCCGAAATGGGCGTGCTATTCACTGAGCACCCTGAAGCAATAACGAACACGCTGAAGATCGCCGATCGCTGTGAATTCGATATCACTTCCGATGCCATCTATGATTTCCCTTCATACGATTTCCTCCCACCTGGGCATACAGAATCGAGTTACCTAAGGAAGATTTGCGAAGAGGCGGCTGTGCGTAGATACGGCAGTGTTACGCCAGAGGTCACGGCTCGACTAGACAAGGAATTCGATCTTCTCGAAAGGCAGAGACTCGTTGGATTCCTACTGCAGTACTACGACATCATCCGCATCGCTCGTGAAGTGCAGGAAGATTTGGGGCTCGTCGAACCGGGACTAGATATCGAAGAGAACCCACCAGGCAGAGGGCGAGGGTCGTCGGTCTCACTCCTAATCGGCTATCTCACAGGGTTATCGCACATCGACCCACTTAAATTCGGACTCAGGCTTGATCGATTCCTTCCAGAAACTCTCGAAGGCGAAAAGCTATCTCCACCCGACATCGATCTCGACTTCCCACGCGAAATCCGTGCCGAGCTAATCCTCCGCATTCACGAACGCTGGGGCTACGAGCGCGCCGTGCTCACAGGAATGATTTCGACATACAAAATCCGTGGAGCCGTTCGTGATTTAGGTAAGGCGTTGGGCATTGCTGAAGACGATCTAAGTCGACTCAACAAACGACTCGACAGACACAGTTCAATTTCAGCTTTAGCCAAAGAAATGGCAGAGCTTCCCGAGTTCCGAGATAGAGTCGATGCGCCAGTTTGGCAGATGCTTATCGAACTTGCACAGCAGCTAAATCACTTCCCAAAGTACCTCGCACAACACCCCGGCGGCATGATCCTCTCGGCACGTCCACTCTCTGAAACAGTGCCGCTTCAACGCAGTGCTATAGATGGTCGGTACATCTGCCAATGGGATAAAAATGCCTCCGAAGACGCCGGATTCGTGAAGATAGACTTCCTCGCACTCGGGGCGTTATCACAACTTTCAGAATCGTTGGAACTCATTCGAAAACAGACCGAAGAAAGAGTCGATATATCTCGAATCGACTTCGAAGATCACGCCGTTTACACCGACATTCACAACGCCGACACCATCGGAGTATTTCAGATCGAATCGGCAGCACAAATGCAGACGGTCACCCGCCTTCGACCGCGCAATCTAACCGAAATGGCATGGGAGGTTGGCGCTGTTCGTCCCGGTGTTGGAGTGAACGACGGAGTGACGTTGCTGATACGCCGCCACATGGGCAAAGACCCCAACTGGAAGTTCGATCATCCGCTCGAAGAACCAGCACTGGGTCGAACTTATGGTGTGCCACTTTATCAGGATCAACTCGGCGAACTGGCGGTGCACGTCGGCGGCATGAGCGCAGTCGAGGGCGATCAAATGCGCAGGGCGTTCACTCGTAGAAACGACGAACGCCACATCGCACACTGGAAAGACAAGTTCATCACGGGAGCGCTCGCAAAAGGCGTTTCACCCGAAGCCGCAGAAAAGGTATTCGGTAAATTTCATGGCATGTACCAGTTTCCTGAAGCACACGCCTTCGCTTTTGGCGTAACGGCGTACCAAATGTCGTGGCTCAAACACTACTGGCCACTCGAATTTTTCGTGGGCATATTCAACAACCAACCAATGGGCTTCTACAATCTCGAAACGCTGAAAGAAGACGCTGTTCGGCACGGGGTTAAAGTGCTCGGACCTGACGTTAACCTCAGTGAAAAAAAAGCCGTTATCGAAAACGGTGCGCTGCGGATGGGTCTAACTCATGTGGCGAAGCTAAACACGGCCACGGCCGTTCCCCTTATTGAAGAACGAACGGTAAGTGGCGAGTTCGTTTCATTGGCAAATTTCATGTCGAGAACCCGAGTACAACAGGAAGTTCTCGATCTTCTATCGGCAGCAGGAGCACTCGATCGATTCGACAATATTGCCGATCCCGACCGTATTCCGCCAACTATCACCGATCGGCGTCATCTTCGCTGGGAGTCGGGTTTGCGCTATCGACCTCGTGGCGAGAAGAAAGACGGATCACGGCAACTAGCGTTCGAAATTCCGGTTGAGCAGGACATGATTGCGCTACCAAGCGAATCGGGGTGGGAGCGGATGATCGGCGAGTACTCGGCTACGGGTGTATATCCCCAGGGTCACATGATGGAGAAGATCAGGCCGCATTTGCCTTCAACGGTGATTCGCAGCGAAGAGGTTCGGAACTACGCCAATGGCGATCGAATTTCGGTAGCGGGTCTTGTGATCAGACGTCAGAAGCCGAACGGCAAGACGGTTTTCATCACGCTTGAAGATGAGTTCGGACATTCGCCTTTGATCATCTGGCCAACGATGTATCAACGATTCAAGCAACAGATCAAAGAGTCGCTATTGCTCGCCACAGGAACGGTCTCCCGGCGGGAAGGAACAATGAACATAGTCGTCGAGAACATCACTCCCATCGAGGAGTCGATCCCACAATTCCCTTCAAGAGACTGGGGTTAGAAGTGGCAATCAGCGGACTAAGCAACGCAGCACTCGAATCAACGGCACCCGATCACTGCACACATATCGATATCCTGAATCAAGTTCACAATGAGGTTGAACATGAACCCAATTAGCATCATTGATGAGGATCCCGGTCTTAAAGAAAAATTGAGTCCCGCAGAATAAAAAAAGCAAAAGTAACAATCACCGAAACGAAAGATGTGCCGCTCGTCATCGATGGGCAAATCAATCTCATCGACTTTGGGCGGGTTGAGATCGATACCCACGGTAAGGATCGGTTGTGCGGAGGCGATTACTTTGCCAACAACCTAGTCAATTCGGGATACTTGCCTGACGTACCAACCATCAGCGGTGTCTTGCCATCGATATCGGCGAGATCGGTATTTGCTCCTGCGTTCAGCAACAGTTTCACGGCGTCGCCCTGACCACTTCGCATGGCGATGTTGAGGGGAATTCGACCGCTTCCAGTTGCACGATTCGGATCAGCTCCAGATTCGAGCAACAGCACTATCACATCGGTCACTTCTCGTACCAAAGCCCAGTGAAGACCCGTCCAACCCTTGAAGTCGATTTCGTCGATGTTGCTGGCATCAGCAATTCTCAGGAGAATTTCTTCTAGAGTAGCGCCATTGCATATCAAGTTCGGCAGTGTAGGTTCGGATCGATGGTTCGGAGCATTCATTGTTCGAAGATGATCACTTGATCAACCGAAGCTTTGTGTACCGTCCGCCTATGAGCCATTCACTGACATAGATGTTCCCATCATTGTCGGAAGTTATTCCATGCGGACTGTTGAACAGTCCCTCCACTAATCGAGAAGTTCGGCGAGGGATATAGTTTTCATCAGGCTCGTTCGGCCAAGCTGGCTCTTCGGACACAGCTGTGTTGTCACCGATGAAACCGATCAACTCATCGTTGGGCCCAACCACCGTCAAACGAGCATTCAATTCGCCTACGAGCAGATTCTGACCGTAGTTCGCAAATACCGTTGGACGATCGAAATAATCTGAGCCTATCGTGCGAATGTACTCGCCTTCCATATCGAAGACCTGCACACGCCCGTTCGCTCTGTCGGCGACAAGAAGTTCAGGCGTGCCCGAACGAGTGTCGATCCACAGCGAGTGCGGACAGTCGAAACGGCCCGAGCCTTTGCTTCCATCAATAGTCAGGAGGTACTCACCGTTCGAGTTGTATCGATGAACGAGGCTTTTTCCGTAACCGTCAGCCACCCAAATATCGCCGTTTCCGCCAAGATTTTCGTCAAAAGCAATGGCGCTTGTCGGTGAAAAGGCTTCGCCCATCAGGCCGGCATCAGTGGGCTCGAAAAGTTCCATTTCGACCAGACCTGACATCGAAACACGAACTACCTTGCCTTGCAGAGGATCGGGCATGTAGTCGTAATCGTGTTCGGGATCACGCTTGCGGCCGTTGTCGGCAATCCATATCGATTGCTTGAGACCGATAGTGCTCAACGTAAGTCCATGAGCCTCGATGACCGGAATCTTAAACGACCTAACGAGGTCTCCGTCTATCGCAAGAATCACGACGAGCGACTCGGCAGGATGAAACGTTACGACCTGACCTTCGTTGGAAAACGCCATTCCGTGGTGAGACCAGCCGCGAGTCAGTGATCCATCCGACGGAATTTCAGCCCAATCACCAAGCCATTCGAACTCGAAATCACCAACTGATACGTTCATGCCCAAACTCTCGATACTTCATCCGAATTCATCGTAAGTCAATCTCACGACCACTGATGCCAGCGGTCGATCAGGTAGGTTTTACTTTCTCGAAGTGAGACTTGCTCAGTTCTTCTTGAATTTCGAAAATCGAGCCCTTGTCTGCGGGTTTCGGTTCAGCGACTCGAACAGGAGCACCGTTGAATCGTGGCACGTTCCCGCCTACTCCCCGAAGCATGTCCGATTGCCACTTGTTCCAATCTCCGTATCCGCCAACCGGGAACGCGTCAGCGGCGGCGTACCCCATCAATAGCAAGCGACGGGCGTTGGCCGACATGTTTGGCTCGGATCCGTGAAGCGCTCGAACGTGGTGCAATGAAATATCACCTTCGTTCAGCAAAATCTGACCCGCAGTGTCTATATTGACATCCGACATCTGAACGGCTCCTACGAACACACCGTCTTCGTGATGATCGTAGGCGGGTCCTTTGTGGGAACCAGGCATCACCAGCAGGCACCCGTTTTCGACTGTCATGGCATCAATCGCAACACCAACTTCAAGAATGTCGTCGTTGCTTGCGGGGTAGAATCCCCAATCTGTGTGCCATTCAACCTGCGCCCCGCCACCCGGAGCCTTGTTATTCAGCTTGGTGTGGTGGTGACGAATATCGGAACCAATCAACTGCTCGATAATGTCGAGAAGCTTAGGATTACGCATCGCACGGTTATAGGCTTCGTGATGCAGGTGAGGGTTCTTGATTCTTCGTAGCTTGGGACTGCTCGCAGAGTGACCTGCTTTGATATCAACGTCGAAAATTTCGGTGTGTTGCGAAACCTCGGCCGATTTCTGCACGAACTCCTCGGTCACTTCTTGAAGTTCACGAACCTCAGCGGGCGTATAAACCTCACGAACGGCGATGTAGCCGTCTCGGTTGTACTGATCGATTTGATCCTGCGTCAGAATCTTCGCCATGTTTTCCCTCTTCGAAAACTACAAAAGAACAAGATGGCAAAAGTTTAGGCGCGCAAAGAGGTAGGGGCAAGGCGCCTAGCCCTTGTTGCAGTGAGAGAAAGTTGGGTTGACGGAGAATCCGAGGCACGAACGAGTGCCTTCGTAGTCTTCGGTTCCGCTTTGTCATGCTGAATTTGCTTCAGTATCTTAAGCTTTGTGCCGGCATTTTAGATTCAGATAAGAAAACGCTTAACTGAATCTAAGAATTACCAGCCTCGAAAGAGATTCTGAATCAAGTTCAAAATGACGATTAGCCTGACGTCCAAAGAGCAAGTGCCACTCGCACCTAGTCGTTCTGACCGCGTTTTGCCCAGTTGGCGTTTTCGAACATGTTTAACCCGGGGTCGGCAATGACTCCGGCTGATGTGTAGTTCGGTGGGTTCGCCTTGATGAAGTCCTCATCAAGCTCAATGCCCCAGCCTGGCTTGTCTGGCACAGGGAAGTAACCATCGACCACTTCCGGATAGCCAGTTCCTGCCTTCTTCACATGCGGATCGGCAAAGTCATTGAAGTGCTCAAGAATCTTGGCGTTTCGAAGCGTCAGGCACAGATGCAAGGCCGCCATCGTCGACACGATTCCACCGACATTGTGCGGTGCAACCATGATCGAGTAGGTTTCGGCAGTCGAGGCTATCTTCTTGGTCTCGAAAATTCCACCCGATTGCGTAATATCTGTCTGCAGAACGTCGACGTTCCCCGACCCCCAAATTTCCCGGAACTCAGGTGCGCCGTAAAGCCGTTCGCCAGTAGCGATCGGCAATGACGTGTGCTGCCTTACCGACTGCAATGCCGGAGTATCACCGGGTCGTACCGGTTCTTCTATCCAGCCGATGTTGTACTTCTCGATATGGCGAGCGATTTCACGCGCCTGCACTGGTGCGAATCGACCATGCATTTCGATCATTATCTGCGCCCGCGTACCGGCTACATTTGCCACTGCTTCGATCAAATCAAGCGAACGATAGAACTCCGGACGTTCAAGCTCCATATCGCCATTACCGAACGGATCGAATTTCATACCTCGGTAGCCGCGATCGACCACTTTTCGAGCAGATTCAGCAAACGCTTCAGGTGTACGTTCAACTGTGTACCAGCCGTTTGCGTAGGCAGGAATTTTCTCTTTGACCTGACCACCAAGCAGCTTGAATACAGGCTGACCAGTCTTCTTGCCGATGATGTCCCAGAATGCGAGTTCGACTAAAGCCAAGCCCGTGTAAACAACTTCGCCCGGCTTTCCGAAGTCCAACAGAGTCATGCGACGGTAGAGTGCTTCGATGTCGAATGGGTCATGACCGATGAAGTGACGTTGAGCGTCTTTTAGATACTCGATGACCGTATGGGTTTTACCCAGAACACGTGCTTCACCAATACCGATAATTCCTTCGTCGGTTTCGATGATGCAGTAGGTAAGGTTTCGCCAGGGAGTACCCAGCACCAGTGTTCGGAATCCAGTGGTCTTCATACTTCTCTCGTTTTTATTTTTCCAATGTTTATGTTTAAGGAGTGAGCGACGATACGCTTGCGAACTTCGATCAGCTCATTGTAAGGGCAACGGACCTCGCTAGATAATTACAATTCGCCAGATCGTTACTCCGGCGGTGTGAAATCGTAAGACTCGCCGCCAGAGCCATCAAACAAAAACGATGCCGATTCCCAAGGTTTTTCGCGGCCGAAGTACTGATCTTCGCCGGGCATCCATTCTTCAATCCATTTCGCACGCATTGCTTCACCGTCGCGTGCGACAGCCCGTTCAAGTCGAAGCTCACGTGTGCAATCGACCCATATCGATATCTTCCAGTACTCGAGTAGATCAGCCCGTAGTGTGGTGACACCTTCAACAATCGCTATACGGGTGGACGGGATTTCGAACCACTCGCCCAGAGTGTCCGTTAGCCAGTCATATCGTTGATGTTTCGACGTAATGCCAACGAGCAGCGGCTTTAGCGCTCGTTCGGAGAACGTACTCAGTTGCCAGTTCGAATCGTTGCTCCAGTCGGCAAAATCATCGAGGTGAATCAAAGGAACACCACCAAGGGCTACTGCAAGATTCTTCGCAAGAGTCGATTTACCCGAGCCACCGCCACCGTCAATTCCAATCAAAATCGGTGAATTCGCATTGACCGAAATCTCTCGACGCACTGCGTTGAGGATCATTTCGAATGAAGAATATGTTTGTGCGTTCATCGACATGTCGGTAACTCTATGTGCCAATGAACAACCTCGCCAATCTTTCCCGGCACTCATTAGTCTCAGGACTCTGGTAAATTTCTGCCATCAAAAACGAAACGCCCACCGGAGAACACCATGCCTCTTCACCCACAAGTACAAGCACTGATGGATCGCCGCACCGCTCTTGGCTTCCCTGACAACCGTGATATCACACCCACGAAAGCCCGCGCTAATGCCACAGCAGGACGTATTGCGATTCCCTCCGTTCAAGAACCTGTCGGAGAAATAACCGAGCGAACGATTCCGGGGGCCGCTGACGAAATTCCGATTCGCATTTATCGACCAACCACTGAAGGGCCACACCCGCTAATCATGCTGTTCCACGGCGGCGGTTGGGTGATCGGCGATCTCGACAGCGAGGATTCGACTTCACGAGGTCTGGTAAATCGAGTCAATGCCGTACTGATTTCTGTCGATTACAGGATGGCTCCTGAAGACAGATTCCCTGCTGCCCCCGAGGATTGCTACGCAGCGACCGTTTGGGCAGTCAAGCACGCCGATGAACTTGGAGTTGATGCTTCGAATCTTGCGGTTGCCGGTACATCTGCCGGTGGAAATCTTTCGGCAGCGGTCGCTCTCATGGCTCGTGATAGGGGAGGCCCAACCATCAAGCACCAAGTGCTGTTCTGCCCGGTGATCGACCGTAGCTTCAATCGCCCTTCGTGTATAGCTAACGCAGAAGGTTTCGGACTAACGACAGAGGGAATGGTTTGGTTCTGGGATCAATACATTGGTTCCGAGGAGGATGGTCATCACCCCTACGCTTCGGTGATCCGCGCAGAAGATCTATCAGGGCTTGCCGATGCTACGGTGATTGCCGCTGAGTATGATCCGCTCCTCGACGAAGCCTCCGATTACGCAGCAGCGCTTAAAGCAGCTGGCAACGACGTGACGTACACCGAATACCGGGGGATGACGCACGGATTTAACGGATCGTTTGGGCTGATCGACGATGCGGTAAAAGCCTGTGACGAAGCTTCGGCCGGAATACTACGATCGTTCGCTAAATAATTAAAAGACTCAGTCCAAACCACTGCATCCACAGGCACTAGCTGTGATGAAGAAATACACAACGTTCGGGATTCCTTACAACACTGAAATTCCGGCTCAGCAAGCTCGCATTAATGAAAATATCGGGTGGGCTGCGTTCGATCTTGAAAAAGAACACGTTACCTAGACTCATGAGTGAGTTATCGACGGCATAGATGACAATCTGAAGTTGCGAATATGCGACTCTGACGGCGGTGGTTCTCACTCTTTAGCCATGCTCTTTCACGGTGGTGTTTGGGTTGCCAGCGATGTAGATGCTGAAGACATGACCTCGCTAGGTCTGCCTCGGCAGGACGGCGCTGCCGTCCTGTCGGCCGACTACCGACTAGCACCTGAGACGAGATTCCCACGCTGATTGTAAGATTGCTATACACCAACGGTGTGGGCTGTTGAACACGCAAACGAACTAAACATAGGTCATTTCCAGATCGATTTCGATAGACCTAAGTACGATCACTGCCACTTTATATCGATCACCAGCAATAACCTCAACGAAAAAAGGGCGATCATGCACAATGCATGTTCGCCCTTTTTTCGCTGTTTTTTTAGAAGAGGTAACTAGTCCTTGTACTCCGAGAACTCGAGCCACTGCTGAGTCTTCACATCAAGCAGCACACTCTTGCCTTCATCGTTGTTGATCTGGCGAGCCTTCGTTAGTGCTCCGCCGATTTCAGAAGGATCAGTAATCTTGATACCTACACCACCGAGATCTTCGGCGATTCCAGCGTAGTTACCCCCCATGTTTCCGGCGTTGTACTCGCCCATTGCCGTTGGCAACGCACGGTTGTAGCCACCCATGGTTCCATTGTTCAGAAGAACAGTCGTGATAGGCGCACCGATTCGGTTAGCAGTTTCAAGATCGAGACCCGACATCCCAAACGCAGCGTCGCCCATGAAGTTGATACACATCTTTTCAGGGTGAGCGATTTTCGCACCGATCATCAACGGAATTCCGTATCCGAGGTGGGTGCTCTTGCCCCAGCCAATGTAGCTGTGAGGAACAGTAGCGGTGTAGAACGGCATTAGCTGATCGCGTGGATGACCAGCATCGTGAGTCACGATAGTCGTTTCGTGATCTACTACCTTGTTGATCTCGTTCACCAATCTGTAGGGATTGATCGGGTCCATGTCCGAATTGAGTAGAGCTGCCCAGTCGGTCATCCACTCTTTCTTGACCTCTGCGACAGCCTCTTGAGTCGACGAATCGGACTTACGCCCCTCTTCGCCGATCTCCGTCTTGATCTCATCTATCAGCATGCAGATCGTCTTGTTAGCGTCGCCAATCAGGCCAATATCGGTGGTGTATTCCTTATCGATATCATCGTAGTTGGCAGTCGAATGAATCAGAGTTTTTCCAGATGGAATATTGATTCCAAAGTTGGTTTTCGTGAGGCTTGCACCTATGGCCAACAACACATCGCTCGACTTCAACCACTCCCAAACGCCCTTCGGAGCCGACTTGTTCGCCGCACCCAAAGACAGCGGGTGACGTTCGTCGATCGCAGATTTACCCGGCATCGTGGTGATAACTGGGATTTGTGTTAGTTCAGCAAGCTCGGTCAACTTGGCTGCCGCACCTGCATAGAGCACTCCCTGCCCTGCCCAGATGACTGGCTTTTTGGCAGCGAGCAACTTCTTTACTGCTGCCCGTAAGTCAGATTTATCAGGAGCCGCAACGTATCGCTGAGGTGAGCGGAAATCGTCGAGGTTTGAGACCTCGTCCCCCATAACGTCTCGCTGCATTTCGAGCATCACAGGACCGGGTCGACCGTTCTTCATGATCGAAAGAGCTTGTCGCATCTGACCAGGAATACGCTCTGCGTGAGTAACCGACTGAGCCCATTTTGTGATGAATCGGAAATTATCTGGGCCTGAGAAGTTAGGTGAGGTTGGCGTCACACCAACACCCGGTCCGTCTGGAAGGAAAATGATCGGTACGCCCTCGGACGAAGCCTGTGCAATTCCACCGAATGCGTTCTCAATTCCAGGTCCACCTTGACAAGCGAATACACCGAATTTACCTTCGGTAGCCATCATTCGAGAGAAGCCGTCGGCAGCCATTATCCCGCCACGTTCCTGTCTGAATACAAACGGTTTGATTCCTTCTTTTGCAATGGCTTCGATCAACGGATTCGCAGGGAAGCATGCCATCCACTCGACACCCTCTTGCTTCAAGATTTTTGCAATTGCCTCATAACCGTTCATACGTTCGTTCCCCCGAATAGGTATCAGTTGTTTCGTTCGTAGTTTAATCGCTATAGAGGCTTCGATCAAAAGAGAACCTCTGGGAAAGACCCTGAGTGTAGCTCTACCGCATATTTGGCGCAATTTGAATTTTTCAACCATGAGAATCTGGGGAAACACATCGAATCGCGCACAGAATCTTCTAGGAATCGATTACTAGGCAGTGGGTAGAGTCTAAATATCTACTTTATTAGCGAAGGCAGTGACGAACCGAACTAGCGAAAACTAATCGGTCGTAGAAGCCCTCATAGCCCGTCTTGAACGCCGGGGAGATCGAACGAAAATGCCTGACCACAACACACCGATTCCAGAAGGTTCTGTCGGTACCGCAAACATCAAAGTAGTTGGTGTTGGTGGTGGCGGCCAGAACGCTGTTAACCGTATGTACCGAGAGCGAGTACCTGAGGTTGAATATATTTCAGTAAACACCGATTCACAGGCACTCGAGGCCGCATCGGTTCCCGTACGACTTCGAGTCGGCGACTCTACCGCTCGTGGCCTCGGCGTTGGTGGTGACCCATCAAAAGGTCGACAGTGTCACGAAGAAGATCGTGACGAAATCAAGGAAGTGCTTAAGGGCGCTGATCTTGTATTCGTAGCTGCCGGCATGGGTGGTGGAACTGGAACCGGGGGAGCACCAGTTGTTGCCGAAGTTGCCCAAAGCCTTGGTGCACTTACCGTCGGAGTCGTAACGAAGCCATTTGCATTCGAAGGCGCGGTTCGCAAGAAAAAAGCACTCGAGGGCATTGAGATGCTCCGCAAAGAAGTCGACACCCTAATCGTTATTCCTAACGACCGACTTCTCGCTATTTCCGACGAACAGCTCACGATGGACCGTGCATTCAAGCTGGCAGACGATGTTCTTCGCCAAGGCATCCAGTCGATCGCAGAACTAATTCTCGTCCCCGGTGAAATCAACCTTGACTTTGCCGATGTTCGAGCCATTATGGATAATGCCGGTCCTGCATGGATGGCTATCGGTAAAGGTACGGGCGAAAACCGAGCAATCGAAGCTGCAGAAGAAGCGATCAATTCGCCACTTCTCGAAGTCGAAATTGCAGGAGCCAAAGGTGTGATATTCAACATCACCGGTGGCACAGATCTTACGTTGGACGAAGTACAGCGTGCTTCAGAGGTGATCGCTTCGACAGTTCACCCAGACGCCAACATCATCTTCGGTACGGTTACCGACCCGAAGATGGAAAATGAAGTAAAACTCACGATCATCGCCACCGGATTCCCGGTTGCTGGTGAGCTTGAGGAAGAAGCCGAAACGGTTGCTCGAAAGGCACTCGAAGATCCTGCATCAATGGCAATTCCGCCATTCCTGCGACACCATCCGGCAGCGCGGACACGCTACCGAAACGGTGGGATGTATCGAGAGTCACAACGAGAAGAAACAGCTGTAATGGCCGACGACTAAGTGACAATGGCACGTTTTCTACACCAAGTTGAGCCAACATTAGTTTGTGAAACTAGACCGTAGACAGATCGAAATCACGACCAAGAGCCCGTTCGCATCTGACGGCAAACAAAACTCTTCATAAGGTCAAAAAAGTAGGGGCAGAATTTATTCCTGCCCCTACTGGTTTAAATACCAACACTTGGAGACAACCCCGGCAAACATCCTAGCTTGGCAGAGCATCCAGTGCTCGATTAGCAAGCGCACTAGGGCCTGCGTATCGGGTGTCGGCTACGACGTTGAATGCATCAGCGAGCTGCTGCATAATTTTTGCGGGAGCCGGTGCGACTCGATATCTGAACTTCTCGACTCGCTTCGAAATACGAAGTCCCAATGGTCCCGACTTAGCACGCTGCGCTGCGTTTTTCTGCGAGGCACCCATTTCGATTACACCAACCATCGTCCGGAAGTCGCACTCTGATCCGCCCTTGATGTAGCACTGGAGCGTCTTGGAAATATTCACAGCAGCCTCGATGTATAGCGGTTCGTCGTCTTCGAACACGCACACAAGCCCAGGCTTATCGCCCAGCATCCAAGTGCCTTCTTCGGTCAGCGCAGAGCCTTCTCCGTCCACCAAATCAGTGAACAGCGATTCCCATTTTCCAAGATGTGTAGGTGTGAAGTTTGACATCAAATTCTCTGGCGATCGAACTAGTAAGCTAACTGCATTCTAGTTGCGAATCGCCCGTTACGGAAATCTCATGTCTCATATTCCAATGAAAGTAACCAAGTCATCCCAAGACGAGCGCAACCAACGCGACTAATCCCATCACCTAGAACATTAGGGGGCACCACGGCGCCCGGACGGTCGCGAACATAGCATCAGCCAGCGTAATCGATCCCTCAGTGTTCTCTTCAACCCTGCCCGCTCGTTCCAAGTCCGTGAGCTTGGCGCCGCCAAGATATATCGTCGAAAGCGAAGCGGTAGTAAGCGTAATGTCGGCAGCCTTAGTAGTCGGAATACACGTAGCGCCCTCAGGTCCACCCGCAAGCTCGAACCGACCACCCCATTCTGGAATAAAAGAATCTTCGACTTCCAATACCAATCTGCCTTCAGAAAGGTAAGTTCTGGTTGACAACGCCTCGGCAACGTCGAGTATTCGATACCAAACACCGTCATACGGCTTGCGCTCTAGCTGGCGTTGGTCGGCGAGCATCCAAGGAAGGCTATCGTCCGAAGGAGACCGCCAAGTGCTCAGTGTGTCGTACAAATCGATATTCAGAAGGTGATTCCAAAGAGCTGCGTGCGAAGCAGCGTTACTGTGAATCACCATGTCGGCATTCACCAAACCGTGCATCTGTTCGCCGAAAACGTGTAATTCTTTTAGCTGGTACATAGCGAAACCGAGCGGTTTACCGCCCTCTTCGTACACCACGATAAACGGTTTGCCCCAGCCATCGCCGCCACTCAGATCACTGAACATTCGATCCCAGCTGAGCGAGCCACGACGAGGAATACCGACGTTAGCATTTACGGCTGATTCCCAGGCGAAGGGAAGCTGTTTGCGCGCTTCGGCAGGATCGACGAACCGAATCTTGCCCGGCACTTCAGGTATGTTCTTGATCACGGCTTTACGGGTGTCGATCAAGAAATTCTCGTGCTGAATCGACATGCCGTATCCGAAACGACCGTAGATGATGCTTTCAGACGCCCAAAGCGATGCGACAGGCTGGCCTTTAGCTCGTTCCTGTTTCAGCAATCGTTTCATCATGTTCGTGAGCACACCTTGACGACGATGCGTAGTAGCAACCGTCACAGCAGTCACGCCTGCGTTCTTGATAATTGCCCCTCCCGGTACGGCAGATTCGAACGCTATTGCTCCAGACGTGCCTACGATTTCACCGCCGTCGAATGCTCCCATCGACTTGTCAGGAGTGAACGACTTGCGATCGAGCTCGTACAGATCGCGCCCCGGCTCATAGTGACCACCAAAACCCCGATCAATAGCCGTGGCAAAACGTCGGTGCTCAGCGGGGGTGAATTGTCGGTATTCGATAGTCATGGTGTGTTCGCTGAATCCTGAAGCCTAGAAGTAGTGCGCACACCACGGTGCTGAGTCGGTCGAAAACATGCCATGAAGCTTGGCGAGCGATCCGGTGCTAACTGTATCGATCCGCCCCGCTTCAACCAACGGCCCCGGTGTTGCTCCACCCATATAAATCGCTGATAGATCGGCAGGAGTCATAATGACGTCCGGCTTGTCGGTAGTTTTTTTGACCGAAGCCTGTGAATCATCGATCTCGAGCACATAGGTTCCGGCAACAGCTGGTTGATGATCCGATACCAATCCGATCTTCAGCTGACCATCAGCATTGTACGTACGAGCTTCAAGTGCCTTTGGAATGTCCAACAGGCGAACCCAAAGCGCATCGTGCGACGTTCGATCCAAACGACGAGGATCGGAAAGCATCCACCACAATGGATCATCCGCAGGTCGATTCGTAGCGGTGATTTTTCCGACAAGATCAAAATTCATCAGGAATCGCCACATCGTTGCATGAGCGGTATCTGTCACCGAAACTTGCTCGACTACTTCCAAAACTCCCATATCAGTATCGCCTTTGCGGCGCATCCGATAAGCAACGTAGCCCGTCTGCTCGCCGTCTTCTTCGCAGATAGCAAAGAACAACGCACTCGCTCCGTCACGAACGCGCTCTGCATCGAAGAGCTGGTATCGCCAGCGACCCGGGGTTCGATCGACCGATCCAGCCGTTTGCTCACGCATTTGCTCGTAAATACCCGGCAGCATCGCAGCCGCTTCATCGGCGTCGACAAAGTAGACATGCGCGCCTGACTCGTCATCGTCAGAGATCGGCGAATGCGAGAACGATCCGAAGCTGGGGTCGATTTCCCAATCGTAGGAATTTACCGCAAGACCGTAATCGAATCGGCTATACAGATGAGATTGCGATGCCCAAAGCCCCGATACGATATCACCGAGTTCTCGCGATTCATCGTGAATCTGCTTCATCATGCGCGAGAAGGCGCCCTGCCTTCGGTGAGTCACCGAAGTGGTCATATAAGCCACGCCAGCCATCGGAATCACCGCTCCACCGGGAACGGTCAGCGAATACGAATCAGCGCCACCCGTTCCAACGATTCGTTCAGACCCAGTGTCAATAGCCGCAACCAGTCGATCAAGCTCGGCACGATCGTTACGCAGACGCGTAATATCCTCGGGGTGGACATGTATGCCAAACCCTTGGCGAACGGCCTTGCGCCATTCGACGAAGTTTTTTTCTGTTACTGAACGTAATTCGATAGTCATGAGAAATGCAATGCGAGTGAAAAAATCACCGGACAACGTATGCTACGTGCTACATCCCAACCGAGCCACCTAACTCAATAACAAAAAACTGCTAGCTAACCAAAAGGTATTCACTGAATGTCCGCTCTTCTCGAAGACAAAATCGTCCTAATAACCGGCGCCAGTTCTGGCATCGGGCGTGAAACGGCGAAAGTTATGGCCGCCCACGGTGCGAAGATCGTCGCCGCAGCTCGCCGAGAGAACGAGCTTGCCGAAACGGTGAAGATGATCGAATCGGCAGGTGGCACAGCGACCTATGTAGTCACCGACATTTCGGTTGGCTCACAAGTTGAACGTGCAATTCAGCACGCAGTGTCGACCTACGGTGGGCTAAATGCAGCGTTCAATAACGCTGGAATTCTCGAAATAGCAGGACATCTTCACGAAGTCGACGAAGACGATTTCGTGAAGATCATCAACGTAAACCTCAAAGGTGCGTTCTTGAGCATGAAGTACGAAATTGGCTACATGATCGAAAACGGTGGTGGCTCGATCGTCAACGATTCGTCGTACATGGGTCTTAATGGCGGAACGGGTCGACAACCCGCGTATACAGCGAGCAAGCACGGCGTTATCGGCCTGACTAAAGCGGCATCTCGAGACTACGCTCGCAAGGGCATTCGGGTGAACGCTGTCTGTCCCGGTGTGATCGACACGGCGATGATGCACGGACTCGACCGAAACGGCGATCCAGCCACCCGCACCAAGATGGAATCATGGGTGCCAATGAATCGATATGGCGCACCCCAGGAAGTCGGTGAAGTCGTCGCATTCCTATGCTCCGATTCAGCCAGTTACATTACCGGCCAAGCAATCCCCATCGATGGCGGCGTGACTTCGTAAGTAGCGTCAATCTGAACACACTCGACGTTGTCATGCTGAACTCGGAGCACTGCGTCTCGTCAGCTTCACAAATAAAACGACTCAGGCAGGGCTAACCCACCTGAGTCGTAATTCATACCAATTTTGAGAACTGATCCTGAATCTAGTTCAGGATGACAATGTGGGTGTTTCACGAACACAATCAAATTTAAATTGACCCGAAGCCTTATCGCCCGGATTCAACCAACCGTTAGCGATCTCTCAGAAAAAGTGGTAATGCCACCTACCGAGTCCACTGTGCCTTGTACGGTGCTGGTTGAGCGTCGGTAGCCTCTGGTTCACGAACTGTGCCTTCTCGCCACGACTCTACCGGGACCCATCCGAGAAGTTTCTCGGCCTTAGTAATCGATAGAGGGCTTCTGAATCCTTCAATGGGCTCACGTAGCTTCACGTCAGGATGAACCTCATTGATCGCATCCATAGTAGGAATATCCAATACCGTGTCGGTTGCATTAATAAAGAAAGCCTCGGCGCCCCCGAACTCCTTCTCGATAGTCAAACGACAAGCCCGAGCGGCGTCGTGTCGACCCACCCAGCTCCAGAACCCACCAGCGGCGCGTCCACTGGCGGAAGTCTTGTCACCCGATTCCAAATGTCCTTCAGCGGTCGCAGGATCCCATAGTGCGTGGAAACGCATATTAGCGATCTGAACCTTGCCTTCACGACGTCGTACAAACGCTTCGGCCATCTCTTCGCCGAGCCACTTCGACTGCGAGTAGGCATCTTCGACACGGGTTGGGTGGTTTTCATCGACCGGATAATATTCAGGTGTGTAGACCTTTTGTCCCCAGCCAGCACCGACTGCGTTGACCGAAGAAGCCATGCAAATGCGCTCAATGCCGTGAATCTCGGCTGCTTCGAGCACGTTCCAGTTCGACAGCATGTTGATGCGGAACAGCTTGTGCTCGGCATCCTTGTTCGGAGCCGGAATAGCCGCCATGTGTACTACAGCGTTGGCACCTGTAAGGGCACTGACCACTTCACCAAAGTCAGTTACATCAACGTCCCACCACTGGGCGGCGTTCGAAAGAGAGCCGGACCGTGGTGGCACTGAGTCGACGTTGTAAACTTCGTATCCCTTAGATGCGAATTCGGCGATTATGTACTCGCCCGCTCGCCCCGATCCACCTGTAACAACTACCTTCTCTGCCATTCAATTCTCCATGCTAACTGCGGCACGATCGGTGCCAACAATAAAAATTCTGAGAACCAGTATGAACCGAGAAAAAGTGTTATGTGTCGCGCAGAGAATAAGTTGAACTGCTGACATTCTGAACTTGACTCAGTACCACGTTCAAATGGCGTTATCGGGGCAAATGAGGCGATTCTTAGTTTCGCTGAATCGCCTCATTTCATGTTGGTCAAGATTGATTCTGAATCAAATTCAGAATGGCAACGTTGGTAGCGGTCGTTCATGTGCTGTCCTGAGCTATAACGAGTAGTATCTCTCTTATGACATCACTTGAAGGAAAAACAGCACTCGTAACCGGTGCTTCCAAAGGCATCGGCAGAGCAATAGCGCTTGCATTCGGCGAGGCAGGGGCGAACGTCGTTGCCACAGCTCGCACGCAAAGTGAAATCGATGAAATAACCAAAGCCATAACTTCGCAAGGAAGTCAGGCACTAGGCGTTATCGCCGATCTCGGTGTCGAATCCGATATCTACGAACTTGCTGATACAGCGACTCAAGCGTTCAGTGCAATCGACATTCTAGTGAACAACGCGGCAATCATTCATCCACGTATTGCAGTTGCCGATTTTGACCCGGATTTATGGCGCGATGTCCTCAACGTGAATCTCACCGGTGCGTTTCTCATCACGCAAAGATTACTGCCGGGGATGATCGATCGCGGCTATGGCAAGATCATCAACATCTCGTCTATTGGCGGACGTAAGGGTGGTGCTGGACGAGGTGCTTATCGAGTGACCAAAGCCGGACTCATCAGCCTTACAGAAACACTTGCCGCTGAACTCTATGAATTCGGAATAAACGTGAATGCCATCTGTCCCGGCGGAACCGACACCGAGGGATTTAGGGAAGCTTTCAACACGAAAGGGCGATCAGAAAATCCTAAGTTGATGGACCCTGCCGAAATCGCAGAAGTTGCGCTGTTCCTAGCATCAGACGCCAGCTCGTCAATCACGGGCACAGCGATCGACTCCTTCGGTGGCTCGAACCCGTTGTTCGGGTAGAACGAACGAGCTGCAAATCCAATCTTCGTGGAAAACGTTCGACCGTTACCTAACCCATAGACCGATTCACATTGCCATCGCTACCGAGCAGCAAATCATCCTCAGCAAACCGCTCAACCCTGAACGGGTGGACGTCGATCATGTCGGTCGCACCATCGACCACCAAGTCGCTTATGATCTTCCCGATACCCGGACTCAGCTTGAAGCCGTGACCGCTAAAGCCCGCACCGACAAATAGCCCGTCCACAGCCTGAACACTCCCGAACGCTGGCTGGAAGTCAGGTGAACAGTCATAAACACCGGTGTAGCCCTGCATTTTCGACGCCAGTTCCTGACCCGGAAAACGACGAGCGAATCGTTCCATCAGGCTAATCTCTTCGTCGAGCTGAGGAGCCTTCGCAGCTTCGACCTCGTCATCGACCGGACCCTTCTGCGGGTCGTGCTCACCCAACAACGCCAACGTGCCACGCTCGGGTCGATAGTACGCACCGGCAACACGATCAGATACCACCGGATGAATATCGCCAAAATCAGGTGTTCGCTCGACCACGGAAATCGCGTGACGAACCGGCGTTATCGGCAAATCGCCCCCAAGTGGAGCCAACAAAGCGCTCGTTCTAAATCCTGCCTCAACAACAACGGTTCCCGCTGAAATAATGCCCTCGGAAGTTTCGACTCCGGTAACGCGTCCGCCTTCAGAAGTCACGCCGAGCACTTCAGGACCGATTCGAACGTCTACCCCAAGATCACGCGCTGCGTCTATAAACGAATTGGCTACTGTGGATCCATCGGCGTGACCTGAATTTGGCTCCCACGCCCCAGCCGCAACATCGTCGCGAACTAAACGTGGCTCGATTTCACCGACTTCATCAACCGATATATATCGAGCGTCAATGCCGAGTCGCTGCTGCATTTCGACAACGTCGCGACCGTGGGCAACCTCGTCCTCAGGAAACAGCACCAAGAATCCGACCTGACGAAATCCGCTTTCGCCAACGCCAACAATGTTCTTCCAGTCGCCGTACATCTCACGACCGTACATCGTGACCTTCACTAGAGATTCCAGCGAGTAGTGCATGCGCACAATCGCACTGGACCATCCGCTAGCTCCCGAGGCGATACCGTCTTTCTCGATGAGAACGATCTTGCCAGCGCCTCGCTTTGCGAGATGCCACGCGGTTGACGCGCCATGAACGCCTCCGCCAACAACAACGATGTCTGCCGTATCTGCCATCGAATCCGATCTCCTGAAGGGCGCTCGCAAGCGCCAATCGATAAGTCATATGTAGCCAGTTTCTAATTTGTCACTACTTTGACACAAGAAACCGCCCAACAACAGGGGTACGCCAATCACCAAAGCCGTCGCGTGCTAGTAATATTTGCCGCATCAGCAGTTACGAGTGCGTTCAGCGCTACCAAATTACCAATAAGAAAGTTCAGATTTAAACGATGGTTCTCGAGAAGCTAAAGCATGTCCCCGATCCCACCTTCGTTCGGCAGGAGCCGCTTACTGAGTTCATAACGAACCTGTTCACAGCTACTGGAATGCTAGACGGCGAAGCTCGCCTTTGTGCCGACGTTTTAGTCGATGCCGACATGAACGGTATCGACACTCACGGCGTTTGCTACAACCTCGACCTGCACTATCTGACCGGACTGATGAACGGCTACATCAACCCAACGCCTAACGTTCAGGTCACTTACGAAACACCTGGAACAGCCGTGATCGATGCCGACAGAGGCATGGCGATGATCGCCAGTGTGAAGGCGATGGAACTCGCAATCGAAAAGGCAAAGACCACCGGAATGGCTTCTGTGGCTGTGAAGAATTCTTCGCACTACGGTGCTGCCGGGTACTACGCTCGACTCGCCCTGAAGCACGACATGATCGGCTACACGATGTCTTCGGGTGGTGGCCGTGTGATCATTCCGATGAACGCTCGATATCCGTGGATGGGCACAAACCCTATGGCGTTCGCAGCTCCGGCTCGCGAAGAGCCTCCGTTCGTTATCGATATGGCTTCTTCGATGACCTCGTACGGGAAGGTTTCGATCGCTCAGGCGTTTGGGGTCGATATTCCTGAAGGATGGGCGCAGGACGCCAATGGCAAGCCTGTAACCGATATTTCAAAGCGAGGTGAAGCGATTGGTCAGCCGCCACTAGGTGGCAAGTACGATACAGGCGCTCACAAGGGCACTGGGATCGGTGTTATGGCTGATGTTCTTGGTGGAATTCTGCCGGGTGAACGACTTTCGGGTCTGATGATGGATAACCCTAAGGGCGGACGTTTCTGCCACTACTTCCAGGCGACTCGCATTGATGGTTTTAGGCCCGCCGACGAGTTCAAGTCAGACATGGACGAAATGCTCAAATCGTTCCGTGCGCAGGAGCCTTCACCCCAAGCTGCTGGCGACGTCATGTACCCCGGCTACCCCGATTCGAAGTACGTTACGAAACGCGAAAAAGAGGGAATTCCTCTACCTCGCCACACGATCAACTACTTCAAGAAAATGGCAGACACGTTGAACGTCGATTATTCGATTTAGGTGGCCCATCCTAACCCTTTATCCCACCCTATCATGAAGAATTTAGTTCAGTATCTATCGGGCAAAACCACCTCAAAACAAACGAGGTAAATAGTCAGATTTGGACTTAAAAACAATAGCCCCCGGTTTTGGCGGGGGCTATTCACGTGAGTGGTGTCTCGCCGCGAGGCGGACTATAAGCCGAGTCCTGTACTAACTCCGCAATAAAGCGAAACCAGCGACGGTCATCCATCTAGGCCTGCAGTTGCCTACAGGCTCAAGCAACCAACCCGGAAGCTCCCCGAATCCGGTCATAGCTTCCCTATTTGGTCTTGCACCGAGTGAGGTTTACCTTGCCCCGAATGTCGCCATTCGAGCGGTGCGCTCTTACCGCACCGTTTCATCCTTACCGATCGCCGAAACGAAAGGCGGTTTATTTTCTGTTGCACTTTCTGTCGGGTCGCCCCGCCCTGCCGTTAGCAGGCACTCTGATTCATGAGGTGCTCGGACTTTCCTCCCCTGCATCGAAACACAGCGGCGACCGTCCGTCCCCCTCGCGACATTGTTAAGGGTACTAGGTTTAGTTTAGAAACAGGCGAAATTTACTCGATGTGATCCTGAGGTTCTTGAAGGGCGACAGGTTGAATGATTTCCGAGCAAGCTCCCGCGACTGCGCCAACCCCTATGCGTGCTCCGCCAACCACGGTAGTACCACTGGCAGCATAAGTTCAGGGAACTCTCGGTTGATGTTGTGACCTGCCCCAACGATCTTCTTCATCGTGAAAGTGTCGTTTTCAGGGATCATCCCACCGATGTGATCCTCAGGCAGAATTCCGCCGGCGTCAGGATCGGCTTGAAGCAGCAGGACTGGCACTTTGATAGCGGCAAGTAATGCCGCCGGATAATCGAATCCCCCATAGGTACCACTAACTACCCCTCGAAGAATGTCGGCGTCCATCTGAAGTAAACATTCAGCCTTCCACTCTGCGAAATACTCCGGCTGACCAGGGCTTCCCGCTTGCAAGTGCGGAGCCATCTCTTCGACGGATAGTCCCTGCTCGATCAATCCAAGATGTACTTGAAAAGTATTCACAGTCGAGCTGCTATCAGTACGTACAGGGTGCGTCTTGCCAAACACTGCGGGATCTTCAAGCACTAAAGCCTTCAGGTTCGCAGGAGGATCGTTCGTCATGGCTACCGAGTTTCCGCCGCCCATCGAATGACCCCAAACAACCGTTGATTCTTCACAAACATTCTCCATCATGAATCGAATATCACGGGCGTGATCGAAACGGTCGTAAGCCCCCGGAGTATGGCCTGAGAAACCGTGCCCTCGTTGATCCATCGTGATTATTCGATAGTCCCCAATCAATTCATCGATCACCCGTAAGAAACCGTCACGCCTACTCGTTACGCCATGACACAGCAGCAGTGTGGGGCCGTTATCGGGTCCAACCGAATAACCAATCTGAACTTCGCCAGTGTTAATCGTGTGGTCGGTAAATCGGTTCAGTAGAAGTGGCATTTGTCCGTGTTCTCCGGTGGGTTTAGAGGAGCAGGATACCCCTGACCAATAATTTACTCTCCGGCGACTGCGCGTCAAACCGGGTCCATGAAATAGCAACGTCATGATTTAGATCAAAGCGTCGGCTTTCCCACGCTAATGAAGTCTCCAACCCAACGCAACATCAACGCTGCAATTGGAGGGGAAGATCCTAGAAATTATTTCAGGATGACATTGGCAATTACAGGCTGATTCGAACGAACGAATCCAGTAGAACAATCAGTCCCCTTCCGGATGGAAGGACTAGGGTCAGCATAACTGCGACGCGGAGCAAAATCCTCCGACGACGATCGCTACTAACGCAAATGCGGAATTACGTCGGGCGGAATTACGCCTAACTTGCCAGCTTGGTAGTCAGCAAACGCTTGTTGAAGCTCTTCTTGCGTGTTCATGACGAACGGACCGTACCAAGCAACAGGCTCTCGAATCGGCTGACCACCAAGAAGTAGAATTTCCAAATCAGGCGTCTTACTGTCCTGCTCTTCATCAGCAGAAATCACTATCGAATCGCCTTCGCCAAACACCGCAGCCTGCCCCAGGTGAATACCGTTTTTGTTAGGACCAACCGTACCATTACCCGCAAGCACATAAGCCAAGGCGTTGTACTGAGGATTCCACAGCAGTTCCAGCTGCGCCCCCGGACTAATCGTCGCGTGTACGTACGTGATCGGCGAGTAAGTAATGCCGGGACCATCGTGACCGTCAAGCGATCCAGCGATTACCCGCAGTAGAGCTCCACCATCGTGTGAACTTAGCAACGATAAGTTCGTTCGTGAGATATCCTGATAGCGGGGCTTTGCCCACTTCTTATCACGCGGCAAGTTAACCCAAAGTTGAGTACCGTGAACCGTTCCACCACTGATGACAATCTCCTCGGTCGGAACTTCGATGTGAAGAATCCCGGCCCCGGCAGTCATCCACTGCGTGTCGCCATCGCTAATAACACCGCCACCACCCTCAGAATCACGATGCTTGAATTCGCCTTCGATCATGTAAGTGACTGTTTCGAATCCACGATGAGGATGCCAAGGCGTGCCCTTCGCCTCCCCAGCGCGCCACTCGTTCTCACCCATCTGGTCGAGCATGATGAACGGATCGAGGTACTGCTGCGAAATTCCGCTGAACCCACGTCGCACAGGGAAGCCCTCACCTTCGAATCCTGACGGGGCGGTCGTGATCGTCACGACCGGCCGGACTTTACTGTCGTCAGCGGGACGCGACACTCGATCCAAAGCAATAATATTGTCGACCGTTACTGCGGGCATGATTTTCTCCAGAACCAGAATCATCAAAATATATGGAGCGATCAAAAGGACTTACTTATAGTAAGCTAATTACAACAAGTTAGCAATATCTGAGAAAACTACGATGCAGGTGGGGTACGCAGGTATACGAGTCGTTTAGAAGCTTCGTAATTCACCGAGAGCCAGCTAAATTCGGGGAAGCACTTCGACTTGATCTTCGCCAACGATTACTCGTTCGACTACTGCGGCTACAGCAGTCTTGGCTGTGCCGATTTCATCGCTTTGAATATCGGCAAGTAGTTGGTCGACATCGATCTTTTCGGCAGACTCTGCACCCGAGCTAGAGCGTGACTGCTCTAATCGCTCCAATGGCGCTGCTAGGTCCTTCAATGTGCCGTACGCCGACGCCACCGCCCTTACCGCCCGAGTGAACTCACGTTCGGCATCTGCGATCTCTTCAGCAACTGAATCAACGATCATTGGTTTCAACTTATTCTGAATCCGTCGTCCCCATCCACCAATATTAGCCAGAACCGATGCTTCGAGTTCGTCAGCATGCCACGTTGCGTGACGTGCAACATCCTCTGTTCGCTCTCGGCGAGCGTCTCGTGAAGGACACTCGTAGTATCGGTACGATTTCGATGTTGATGTACCATCAGTTCGTTTCCAACTTCTACGCCGCGTGAGCCCTGACAAACCACGACCGCACAAGTCGCAACGTGCAATTCCACCAAGTAGGTACGGCGGCTCGGTTGCCCGACGCCGTACGGGCTTACGTGTTTTGGTCACGGCTTCAGCACGATTAAATATTTCGCGTTCAATCAGTGGTTCATGGCTTCCGGCGATTCGAACGCCGTACCGGCTGTACGTACCAAGATAGGTGCGATTCTTAATAATTCCGGAAATCGCTAAGGGCGACCAAGGTCGTCCGGTGCGAGTCAAAAGCCCACGATCATTCAGCGAACGTGCAATTGCGCGGAGACCGGGACCGCCCTTAGGTTTTGAATCTTCCGTATGCCACGGGCCCGCGTAGGTTTCGAAAATTTCTTTTACAATTTCGGATTCTGCCGGTACCGGCTTCATCAGACCGTCACTACCTGCCACATATCCGTACGGGGTTCGACCGAGTACTTCCCCTCTCGAAGCTTTCGCAACGATAGCGTCACGAATCCGTGCCTGTCGCTGAGGTGATCGTCCACCGAGCCCTAGTAGCTGCTCTCCGCTTTGGAGTGCGTCGGGACGATCGGGGTCGGTACATCGAACTTCAGTGTCGATTAGATTAAGTTCGAGAAGTCTGGAAACCAGCGTTTCGAGATCTTCTGCGATGTGAGTCGCATCTGGCACTAGCACCAGCGCCAACCTGGCATTTGGTCCCGTGAACGATGCGAGCATCTGGCGATATCGATCGTGCCGGGCATCGAAGTCGTTTAGTGCTTCGTCTTCTTCCGGCTCAAACCAGTTATCCAACTGATGAGAATTTCGCTGGCAGTACAGTTCGATCTCAGCGCGAGGATGCAGTCGACTCGATGAATCAAAAACGTCGCCGGATCCATGACCTGAGTCTGAATCGTTTAGGGACGCGATAGTGCTTTGAGCGGGTTCGCTATGGAATCCGACTGCCCGCAATTAATTCTCGGTTAGGAGAGCCCTGCCACAACTGCAGGGAATTGGGCCATCGGCAGCTCGGAGTCGGGTTAGTTCGCCGACCGGCAGTCGAACGGCACAGCCTTGGCAAACACCACGATCAACTTGAACGATGGCAATCCCACGGTTCGAGCGGAATAGACGTGTGTATCGAGCAAGATGATCGTCCGGAATCAGAGCAGCTTCGTCGTTACGAACTTGAAGCATTTCGTTGAATGCAGTGCCCCTCTTCGCTTTTTCCGAGCGAAGTTCAACTAGTCGTGTTTTCCACGTTTTTTCTTTGGTCTCAAGCTCGGCTGTCAGATCTGCAAATTGTTGCCGGTGGTGCTCTGCGGCAACTTGCGCCGGAGCGATTGCCTCTTCAACCTGTGCAAGTTTTCGTCGAGCAACAGAGTGCTCAGTTTCAATCGCAGTTAGCTCCCGCACGTTAGTGATTGCCCCGCCGTAGAGTCGAGTTTCCAGCTCAGCGACCTCATTCCTTAGCACTGCTAAATCGGATTCGAGCCGTGCCGTCTCTACTTTTGCTTCGAGCTCTCTAACTCGGGTCTTATCGCAAATTTCACGAAGTTCGGGCAAGCCGCCTTCGGAGTCTAATTCTGTCTGAACCTCGCGATATTCGCGGCGTTTTAACGCTAAAGATTGATCGGTGCCTTGAAGAGAAAGAAGAGATTGTGCAATTGTCACGTAGCAATCCTGAAGTCAGAACGATGTCTAAATTGTGCGGTAGCGTTATTTGAATTCTAGACCTATCAGTTTCGGTGTCAAATTCGCATGAGCCATCTTTACCCATAAAAAGCGGCAACTCAGCACCGGAAATGTGTATGCTCGATACATAGCTTTGTAGTCAACTACGATTGAATCAGTTCTTTTTGGAGAATCGCTTGGCCGATACCGACAGATCCTATTTACTCCCACCGTTTTTGAAAAGCCGCGCGCGAACACGTATTGTCTGCACCATTGGACCCGCCACCGGCACATTATCTCGAATAAAACGGCTGATTCGGTCGGGCATGTCTGTCGGTCGACTAAACCTTAGCCACGGTAATTCTTCCGATCATGACGGCTACGTAAAGATTCTTCGCCAAGCCGCTGAGGAAATGGGCGTAGCAGTCGGAATCCTCGCCGACCTGCCTGGCCCAAAATATCGTGTGGGCGACATGGCAGAACCCGAAATTACGCTAACGACCGGTCAACGTTTTATCCTTCTACGCACCCCATGTGATGGAAACACTGAACGCGCCAGCGTTTGGCCGCTAGGTTTGCATAACGACATCAAAAAAGGTTCACTGGTTCTGATCGACGAAGGATCAGTCGAACTACGTGTCGATTCAATCGATGAAGAATCGATTTACTGCCGTGTCACACGCGGCGGAATAATGAAGCCAAACAAGGCAGTCACTGCCCCCGGCAACACAACCACAGTCGACTACTTCACCCCCGAAACAGAAGAAGCGCTCGCATGGGTTGAATCATCCGACATCGATTTCGTTGGCCTCTCATACGTTCGAAATGGCGAAGACGTTGTACGAGTTCGGTCGCAGCTCAGCGCAGCTGGAAAAACTCCCCAGCTGGTTGCAAAAATTGAAATTCAGCAAGCTGTCGACAATCTTGTAGATATCTTGGATAAATCCGATGCTGTCATGGTCGCCCGTGGCGATCTTGGTGTCGAACTTCCATTCGAACGCGTGCCATCGGTGCAAAAGCAAATCATTCGAATGGCAAACGAAATCGGGAAGCCGGTTATCACTGCCACACAGATGATGGAATCGATGATCGAGGCACCAATGCCGACTCGAGCTGAAGTTACCGATGTTTACAACGCGGTTCGTGATGGAACAGACGCGATCATGCTTTCAGCCGAAACTTCGGTAGGAAAATACCCTTACCGAGCGGTTCAGGCGATGACGAAAATTGCAAAACGAGCTGAACGCTACCTCGAACATCCCAAATTGGCTGGTCGAAGACGCGACGCTGCTTCCAAAGGCGGCCTCCCTGTCGATGACGCCATCGCCGACGTAGCGGCAGTTACCGCAAGCAGCCTCAACGCCAAGGCCATCGTCGCTTTCACTACCTCGGGTAGCACTGCCGCACGTGTCGCCGCTTATCGCCCTGTAACACCGCTCCTGGCGCTTACGCCAAATATCGGTGCCGGAGCAAAACTTGCGCTGCGGTGGGGTGTAATCCCGGTTGCAGTCAAAGTGCACGACAACATCCAAGCCATGTTCGCTGAAGCTTCGAATCTCGCCATCGAAACGAAAATCGCTAAAGAAGGCGATACGATTGTCGCGGTTGCAGGCTTACCAATTGGAGTTTCCGGAACAACCAACATGCTACGCGTGATAACGCTTCCTGAACCCGTTAGTCACGGCTAGCACTTATCGAAACCGGCCGATAGCATTTCTTCCGACTAATCTTCGTCCCCCGGCCTAGGCTTCTTTGCCGCTTCTTCGATTTTCTCTCGAAGCCCTTCGATCTCTGCTAGATCAGACGGTTCGGCGCCGTAGCAAGCGGCATTGAATCGGGCGGTCACCGCGCCAATAGGCGCACCCGGCAGGAACACTGCCAGAGCTTGTACCCTTTCGTTCGGAGTGACGTTGGGATCGAAGACCATCCCGCGTTTGATTGCGTGGGTCAGAGTATCGAAATAAAGCAAAAACGCCTCGGAAATCCCACTGTCACCTTCCGGCCATTTCCACAACGACCGATTATTTCCGCCGCGCATCCAACTAGGCACCAAACTAGACAAAAGCTTCATCATGTCGGCACGAGCGTCGGCATCACCGCGAATCGACTCTCGTTCATCTTCATCTTCCGATGAACTGCGGGATGTGTAACGCTTGTATGCGAACACAAGAACGAAGAACAGCACCACAAGTAACAAAATTGACAGTGGCCATCGCAGCGCCTCAACAGCAAAATCAGATGCGCTTTCCACTCGTTCTAACGCCGGATTTTCCAGTTCTTCTGAGAATTGCCCAGGAGCGTCTCGTTCTATCGGCTCTTCCTCGTCATTTACTAAGCTCTGCAGCCACAAAATCGCGTTGAACAGCGCTGTCATGATCCATTCGATCGGATATCGAAGAATCCACAAAAGCGCATCAATAAACGCCGCCCAAACGTTGAAGGCTCCACGAACGCCGAGGTTTCCATATCGGCCTGTCAGTAAAGCTCCGACAACTCCAATACCGAGAATTCCGCCAACCGATATTGCGATAACTGCCGGCCACGAAGCCTGCCCTGTATCACCCGATTGTGGAAGTCGTGATGCTGCCATGCCAATAAGGGCGGACCCGAAGAACGGGAACAGCAAGGAGGCGATTCCAATATCGGATCGGATGGCACTCATCTCGATCAACAGACCAAACGCGATAAACGCAGTACCGAGTTTAAACGCCGTGCTGAGTCGGCGAGCTATCCCGCCACTTGCAAGAATATTTTGGGAGCGATACCAAAGCCAGCTAGCGGCAATCACACCGATCAGTACATCTGCAACACCTTCACCACCATAAGTGCCGCCAAACGTATCGATGGGCCAAGCTATTTTGAACGACCATGAATCAGTCACCGTCGCTGTCGCAAGTGCCACATATACGGCGATCAACGCGACCACCGCTTGGTACATGGCCATTGTTGTTGAATCGCCCTTGGCGCCACCGAACAGCCACGCCGTCACCACTCCAACACCCATCAATGCAACCAGTGACGACCACGGCAACGGAGAGCCACCCAGTCCGAGCATCCCACCGATCATTGCGATCAGAGAAAACCACCAAATGCTCTCGATAATTACGAGAGCACCATACGAAACAGCAACGTAATTACGCTTCATATCGCACTTCGATTCAGCGAGCCAGATTCCACTGGTATTTCGTCCCAGCTAGACCTGATCTTTTGCGGACGTTGAAAATCTGTGGGACCCGACGTGGGATTCGTATCGAGGAACATCGAACGACCATCGCGTACTTCGAAATCTGGATAATCAGGCGGTTCTTCCCGTCCCGTGTGAAGAATAATTACAGGATGACCAGTTCGCTTCAGCCCCATCAGATAGTTCATAGTCCGCGGGTGGTAGATTCCTCCTACGAGGATCAAAGTTGCTCCAGAAGGTATTGCCCCGCGCTTGCTTCTAGCGAGTTCATCCAGGCTACGAACACCGATCGGATGAACCATCGCAAGTGATTCCAGCAACATTGTTAGTTGGGCTGCTCCCGTTCCCGGTGTCACCACAGAGTGCGATCCGCTTGAGGAACTAACTCCATTGGTTACGAGCCCAACCTTGTAACCAAGATCAAGAGCGTGATTCGCTATCGATGCAGCTGCCGTCATCGTGCCCTCAAGCACGTCCGATCGGTAGCCTTCCCACGGAACGTCGGTCGTAACAGCTTCAGCAAAAATTACCGCATGTTCAGACACACTTGGGTCGAACTGCCTTACGAACATATCGCCTCGACGAGCAGTGGTTTTCCAATCGATATTTTTGATCGGATCACCAGGCCGATACTCCCGAACTCCTGCAGGACGTGACGGATCGTCCCATAGGCGTATACGCGACACCGAATCACCTATCGGTCGTCGAGCCTTTAGTGCAAAGCCAGGCAATGCCTTAATCGTTGGGTAAACGAATATAGACCAGGCTGTGTGATCGAGAGTCGCCTCTGCGGGATACAAGCCAAAAAGGTCACCACTGCGAAGCCGGGTCTTACCAAGTCGATACGAACCTCTTGCAAGCGCTGTGAGCTTCCGCTTCACCCTCACTCTTTCGTATCCTCCAAGCGAGGTCATTGCCGAGATCTCAGCACCGCCCAGATACGCCTGTTCGACCGCCTTGTTGCCTTCGATCAACAGACCCCGTGGCACATACTCGTTGATCTCCAACCATGGCACCGGCAACGGCTTATGGTTTTCGATTGTGAACGTTATTTCGATTTCATCATCTTGGAATGCATGATCGACCGAAGCCGTTCGATCGATGGTTATTTCCTCAAGCGAAAGTGCAGCCCACACTCTGGAAACAATTGCAATAACGAACGCCAAGGCGCCAACGGCGCTAATCAACGTTTCGTGAGTAACTGCCCCGACGATGACTACAATGATGAGAAGTATCACGAACAGTTCGCCAAGAGGGTTCAGCGAGGTCGCACGTGAAGCTTTGAGCGATGGACTTCGATACCGGGCTTCCAGTCCTTTCGCCATCCAAAGGGGGTGCATGCCCATTATTCTCGCTCGATCGGAACCGGAGTCGCCTCGACGATATCGCCGATAATCTGGGCTGTTGCCTGCCCCCGCAGTTGAGTAGTCGTCTCAGCGAGAAGTCGATGTGCCAACACAGGCACAGCAAGATTTTTTACATCATCAGGCAGCACATATGAACGGCCCTTCATCGCAGCCCTACCCTGTGCAGCGTGTTGCAAAGCCAAAGAAGCTCGTGGGCTAGCGCCAAGGCGCAACGCAGTACTTTTTCGAGTAGCTGCAACGATATCGAGCAGATAGTTGCGAACGGTGTCGTTCACAGTCACATTATCGACAGTGTTTCGGGCTACTACTAGATCAGTCGCAGTAGCCGAAGGCGTTATCGCATCAGGATCTTCACCAAATCGGAATCGATCGAGCATCGAAGATTCTTCATCACGATCAGGGTAGCCAAGCGAGGCTCGAACCATGAACCGATCTAATTGCGCCTCTGGCAATGGAAAAGTACCTTCCATTTCGACCGGATTAAGGGTCGCCATGACAATGAACGGATCAGGAAGCGCAGTCGTCACACCGTCGATCGAAGCCTGGCGTTCCTGCATCGCTTCGAGCAAGGCTGACTGAGTTCGAGGAGTAGCACGGTTGATCTCATCAGCGAGGAGAATTTGCGAGAAAACCGGACCCGCCCTGAATTCGAATTCGCCCTTGGCAGCGTTATAGAAATTCACCCCAAGAACGTCACCGGGTACTAGATCTGGAGTAAATTGAATTCGGCCAAATTGGCAATCGAGCGTTGAAGCCAGAGCCTTTGCCAATGTTGTTTTGCCTGTACCCGGGACGTCTTCAAGAAGCACGTGCCCGCGGCATAGCAGCGCCAAAATAGCGATATCGATCGTTTCAGATTTACCAACGATTACTTGCTGCACCGACTCACGAATGTTAGTTGCTAGCGTCTGTACCGCAGACACGTCAATTGATGTTGTAGTTTCAGACACTCTGGTTTGACTCTCAATCGTCAACTGTTTCTCCGAGTCTCGCATCTACGAGACATATTGGAGCAGTAGTCTACCCCGCTCTATCAAGCTAGGTAAAAGTTCCAGCGCAAATTTCTAGCGGCGATTCATGATTCGAATTGTCCGTCGCAACACCAATGTTGAAATGGCGGAACAACGCCATTTTCCGAGACATCAAACTTTACAGTGACGGATTACGTAGAAGTTCCGTCCCCCCTAGCCGTTTCGCACAACATCTAGCGATTCTCCAAGTACAATTCACTTCGTTCGAAGATGACCTCGCGAGGATTAGGATTATTCGTGATGAACACCTTACCTACGCGCCGAGCGAGTGCAAGAATGTCCCACTCACGACCTGCCCACCGACCTTCGATAATATCGACCTGAATAGCGACCGATCCCCAATCGAGAAACGATATTGTCGGTGATCTCTCGACTCGCCAATCGGCTACATTACCGCTTTCACCTTGGTCGTCCAAAATAATGCCGTTCGCACAGAGATGAATCGATGACCCATCGTCGGAGTTCGGATTGATCATCGTAGTGTTCGCTAAAAACCTGGTCCAACCTTCGAAAATAATTTTGTCCTCTGGGCGTTATTCAACTAATTCGGGATCAAGTTCCAGCGGGAATACCGGCGGCCCAACTTCGGGTTCGAAAACCTCTGGAGTCGGTGTTGCAGTGTTCATAGGCAGCGGCGTAACTGTAATCCGAACGAATGACGGTGGAGCGGTAGTCGGTGCAAGAGTCGGCTTAGGAGCAGCACCCAGACCGTCATCACCACATCCAGCGACGAACACAGGGGTGACTGCCAGCGACATAACCGCCAGCAGCCCTAACCGGTTCAAATATGTGCGTTTAAACAACGACGACTGTATTTGTAAGAGTTCCGATCTTGTCGATAGTAATGTGCACGACATCCCCAGCAGCCAGAGTGAACTCAGGCGGCGGAATAGTTCCAGTTCCCGTCATCACCGATGTACCGTCTGGAATCGAGTTGTGGCGTACCAGCCAGCCAACCAGATATTCGCAATCACGTTTCATATCGGCCGTATTCGCTTCGCCTTTGAACGCCTCTTTGCCGTCACGTTCGATCACGAGAGTCACTGCTAACTTCTGAGCGTCACCAATCGATTCCTTAGAAACAAGCGCCGGCCCAAGTGCTGCCGATTTGTCGTATACCTTCGCCTGTGGAAGATAGAGAGGATTCTCCCCCTCAATAGTTCGGCTGCTCATGTCGTTGCCACATGTGTAACCAACGATCTTGCCGCCGTAAGTCACGAACGCCAACTCTGGTTCTGGAACGTCCCAGCCGGAGTCGCCACGAATGCCAACTTCATCGAACGGCGACTGCAATCGATCTAATGTCGCTTTGAAAAATGATTCTGGCCGATCAGCGTCGTAAACCTTGGCGTAGACGTCTGGCGAACCGCTCTCAGCCTGTCGCTCTCGCATTGAATCCATGTACGTAACGCCAAACGCCCACACTTCAGGAGCGTCGACTGGCGGGAGGATTGTTACTCCGTGCATGCCGGGCTGTGCGCCATCAAGAAGTTCTTTGGCAGAAAGCGTGGCGGCTCCTTTATTCGCTTCCAATATTCCTCGACTCACCGAATCGATGTCAGAATTCGTAATAGAAGCGACCTTGAACAGATCGAGGGTCGATCCGATCTGCGAGTTGAGGACTGTGAGATCTGTCACTCGCCCGGCGTCATCTTCAACGCCGACGTGCTTTGTGCCGTTTTGTAGGTATTGGTAGTAACGCATCTTTTGCTTTCGCTGAACTAGAGAGAGCCCTGCCCGATCCGATCCCGAACCAACTCTCTTAATATCGAAGTCTAAATCTTGCCGACAAGGTTAACTGAGTCGTGACGTAATCGGTGACCACTGCAATCAATGTTCTTCCGGATCAATTTTGTTGACCACTCTGAGACCGGTTCAACAGAATCCACGTATATCTTTGTACCAAAGGAATTTTCTGTTTCATGATTCACCCGATTGTAAGTTCATGCCGAGTGCCCGCGATCACAGTGTTTACGATCTTGGTTTCGCTTGTCTTTTTTGGAACAGGAGAACTTGTACCGAAAACCGCCAGCGCGGAAACTCAAAGAACCCTGAGGATCACGAGCCAGTCGGTCGATATCAACTACGGCAAAAAGATTTCCGTCACAGCCGTAGTCGACGTTGGCGTTTCGGTGAAAGAAATCGATAACGTCCGTGCCTTATTCCGTCCCAACGGGGGCTCGACGATCTGGTCCTATTCATATCCGAACTACTCGTTAGTCAACACCGACGGCAACGAAATCCTAATCGAGTTCGATATTTTGACGGGTCCAGGTTCTTACTACCCGCCCGGTACAGAATTCTATATCGAAATCGAAGTAACAGATCTCGGCGGACAGACTTCTTCGATTGTTTCGCCCAACTCAATCGAATACCTCGACCCAGCTAACGATTGGGAGCGAGTTAGGGGTAACGGCTACACAGTGATCTATTACGGAATTGATCGCGTACGAGTCGAAGAACTCATTGCCACTGTCGACCACCGAATCCCAACTCTCGAAGCGACACTCGGCGTAACCGATCCGCCAAATTTCAAAGCAATCGTTTTCCCATCTATCCAGGCGGCGACCCCTTCATTCCCACCTGTTAGCCAAACAGCCACCGACTCTTATCTCTTCGCTGGATTCGCTCAACCTGACTACCGTCTTTTCGTTCAAGGTCAGATGAACTCGACCACGTTCACCCACGAACTGGCGCATTTGTATTCTCACGAGGCGGTATCGTCTTCGTTTACCGGCATTCCGTCATGGCTAGGTGAAGGTCTCTCTCGATTCCTTGAATCAGGTTCTAGTGAGAGCTCAAATGAGCGGTTAAGGTCGAGCGTACGCCCTGACGAACTTCTATCACTGAACCACATGCAAACGATCCCGGGGCAACGAAGTGATGTGTTCATTTTCTACCCGCAGGCAGGAGCGTTCGTTGGCTATCTGATCGAAGAATACAGTCACGCGACCATGGCAGGTTTTCTCGATCAGATGAACAAAGGCAGAACACTTGAAGACGCTTTCGAGTTGATCTACGACAAACCTCTTTTTGAGATAGAGAACGACTGGCGTGCACTGTTCAATGCCGTTCCTCTACCCGCTCCACTTACAACCGTAGTACGGGGCGATATTAGTGGCGAACAAGGTCTCAACACGCCCGTTCCTCTGGTCGATTACGAGGCAGCAGCGGCAGCATCTTCCGATAGCCAGCCCGATTCGACCTCGACGATTGCGCCTTCTTCACTTTCAACGGTTACGCCCGAGAATCCTCAGGTGTTCAACCCTGCTGATTTTGAAGAAAAGAGTGATCCGGACTGGCGCGTCGCATCGCTAATAATCGGGCTTTCTGTCATCACGGGAATCTGGTTGTTCACATCACGTCGTAGAATGCCGAAGCGGAAAACATTGCGCTCGTCCACTCAACACGACACGAAAAGCAGAACGTAGCAGCGTGACTCAATACTGGATACAACCTAAAACTGCTCTGGTCTACGACGACGAACTGTCGCAGTACCAACTTTCACCGGAGCACCCGCTTCGTCCTATTCGCCTGCAACACATGCACGAATTGATGCGCGCCAGCGGACTATTGAGTGTCGAAAACGTTTTTTCGCCGGCACCACGTACAGCGAGCAAACGGGAGATCGAAACCAGCCACGACCACGACTATGTTTCGATCGTCGAAGCTATCTCCAACGGCGGAATCGCTCCTGGTATGGGCGAATTCGGTCTCGGCACATCAGATAACCCCATACGCTCTGGAATTTACGAGACGACCGCGCTGTGCGTCGGATCAACACTTACCGCAAGCGAATTGGTCACCTCGGGCAAAGCCGATGTCGCTTTCGCTCCCGCAGGCGGAGTCCACCATCACGCAATGCCGCGAAGGGCCGCTGGATTCGGAATTTTCAATGATGCCGTAATCGCCATGAAAGCGATGGTCGCGGCAGGTCTTCGAGTCGCCTACATCGATATCGATTGTCATCATGGCGACGGTGTGCAGATGGGCCACTACGACTCCGACCAAGTGCTGACGATATCAATCCACGAGTCCGGTCAGTGGCTCTTCCCCGGCACCGGCTACGTGCAAGAAATCGGGGTAGGCGATGGTACGGGCTATTCGGCCAATATCCCGCTTGCGCCGTACACACAAGACGATCAGTGGCATGCAGCGTTCGATGAGGTGGTCCCCCCGTTAGTAAGAGCGTTCAAGCCAGATGTTCTGTTCACACAACTGGGAATCGATACGCATTTTCAAGATCCTCTAACGCATCTTTCTCTGACCACCCAGGGCTTCAATCTCGCAGTGAAAAAGCTCGGTACCCTTGCAGCAGATATCGGCAAGTGGGTAGCAGTCGGCGGAGGTGGCTACGATCTCTCAGCGGTTGCGAGATCTTGGACGATGGCACTGGCGTCAATGGCGAATTTCGAACTACCTGATGATGTGCCCGCTGAGTTCACTTCGCTTTCCAACATGACCACATTTGCTGATATGCCGCCCACTCCCATCGAACAACGGTACTTAGACGAGATTCAGAGTCACAACACACAAACACTCAACGACATACGATCGCTGATATTTCCTAAATTCGGGATCTAGGACTCTACGCCGCTCCCCACCGGAAACACATCTTGTAACACCGGATACAACGCTCGATAGCGTCCGTACGCATCGTCGTAGGCCCCCTTAAGCGCCACACAAGGTTCTACCGACACAAGCTCAGTCAACCATGCATGCCCCGCTTCTACGACGTCACCGAACGCTCCCGATCCAGCCGCCGCCAACATCGCAGCACCCAGCGGTGCTCCTTCCGACGGCCCGACCGTTCTCAATGACAGATCAACCACGTCACTGAGCATCTGAAGCCACATCGAACTGCTAGCACCGCCACCAACCACCACAGCCTCGGACGGATTCACCTCAAGTTCGTTCATTAACTCCATAGAATCTCGCAAGGCGAACGAAACGCCCTCCATCACGGCTCGAGTCATGTGCGCCCGTTCGGTTCCGCCGTGCATACCAAAGAAAACTCCACGAGCGTTGGCGTCGGCATGAGGCGTTCGTTCCCCGTTGAGATACGGCAAGAAAGTGACACCACCCGATCCTGCTTCGACTTCCGATGCCTCAGAAACGAGTGCATCGAATGTCGCTTGA
>JABHBJ010000028.1 GCA_018673955.1 Chloroflexota bacterium
TGGGAAATATTGTTACTCGCACTGTCGAAGAATTACTGAATCTGATGCTTGTAGCGTCAGAGAGATTCACGATACGGCCAATCACCGGAAAATGGGGTGTCGAAATTATGGTTAGTGGTTGTAGGTTAATACGCCAACTATCATTGCCAAGATTGCCTAGGGCGTTTTGATCCTTGAGTGCTCGATCCGTTTTTATGGTCTTATATTCGAACAATTTTAGGTCGCACTAATTGGCGTTGAAGGTTGATAACACACAGCCGCTGCTAATCCCGCTGGATCAAGACACTGTTTCTCAAGAGATGCCACGGATTATTGTGCATCTCGCCATTTCAGACAACGATCTCGAGAGCGCCATGTTGAGCCTGCTTGGTCGCAATCCGAGATTTTCGATCGTAAAAGGAAGCATCGGCTATGCCGTTGAATCGGACGTGCGGTTGATCGACGAGCGTCCTGATTTAAATCAGCTTCGAAATTTAGATGAGAAGATACCGCCTAAATTGGTTTACATAGGACTCGACGATACAGACGACTCGTTAAGCGAGGCTGCGCGTGCAGGTGCGTGGGCATTTGTTAGCGAAGGTGCTGATTCAAGCGAGTTGGAAGATACGATTTGTGCAATTACCGAAACTGGTGGTAGTCCGTTATTGAAAACTATTGCTGCTAGTCAATCAGGATCTACTTCTTTACTGGGCGAGTTGTCCGCGATTCGAAGCGATTCGACTGAGTTTTATGCTGAGCAAAACCCGCTTACTGCTTACGAGATACGAATTCTCGAACTGATCGCTCGAGGAGAGCCCAGTAAAAACATCGGAAACATTGTTGGGCTTGCTGAGCAAACGATCAAAAACTACGTTGTGAGAATCTTCATAAAAACAGATACTCACAACCGTGCTCATGCGGCTGCGTTGGCAGCTCAGCGTGGCTGGTTGTCGTCTCTCGACAGCGAGTAGTTATTAGTTCCGAATCGACTCGAAATTAGGGTCTGGATTTGAACTAGAGCTGTGTTAGAATGAACACCGATTCGTTGCACTATAGTTCGGCGCAGGCAAGTCCTGCGTCTATTTGTGTGCGGCGGTAATTTTTATACCAAGCCGGTTCTAAAGTTGTTGAACCGGAAGTAGAGGCAAGTAATTGACGACTTCAGAGACCCCGCAAGTTGCTGCAGTAGAAACTGAGCAAGAGGAGACTCTGGCGCCTCTCGACCTGCGTTCGCTTTTTGTCGCTGGTGTGCACTTCGGTCACCCTTCTAAGCGATGGAATCCAAAGATGGAAGAATACATTTTTGGCAAGCGCTCGCGTGCACACATCATCGACCTATCCAAGACAGTCACCTCTCTGAAAGCCGCTAAGGAATTCGTAGAGAAGATTATTGGACAGGGTGGCGAGTGTTTGATGGTCGGGACTAAGGCCCAGGCTCAAGGTGCTATCAAGGAACAGGCCGGCAAAGCCGGTGCGATGTACATCAACCAGCGCTGGTTGGGCGGAATGATGACTAATTTCCAGACCATTCAACCTCGAATCGAGCGATTGGTTTTTCTGGAGGATGCATTCGCTAAAGGCACCGTTGTGTCGCAGACGAAGCGTGAATCACTCATGCTTTCGCATGAGGTTGAACGATTGAACAAGTTCTTCGGTGGCATCAAGGAAATGGTGAAGCTGCCGCAGGTTTTGTTCATTGTAGATATCGAAAAAGAAAAACTCGCTGTAGCTGAAGCGCGGCGACTTAAAATCCCTATCGTTGCAATCGTCGACACGAACTGTGACCCTACGGAGGTCGACTTCGCCATTCCGGGTAACGATGACTCGGTACGGTCTATCACTTTGATCACACAGCACATTGCTGAGGCGATTTCTAGTGGTAAGGCTGCTGCGAAGTTTGCTCGTGAAGAGCGAATGGCCGCGGAAGCCGAACTTGAAGCTCAGGAAGCAGCAGCACGAGCTGCTGCGCAGGCAAAGGCCGCTGAACGAGCTGCCAAGGCTGCTGAAGAGAAGAAGGCCGCCGACGCTAAGCGGGCTGCTGAAAAAGCCACGCCTGAAGCTGAACTGAGAGCGGAAGCAAAGCCTGAAGCTAAGCCAGCTACTGCAAAGCCTGAATCTGAGCTTGCTGTTAAGGCAGAAGAAAATCCAGCTGCTGTTAAGTCAGAAGCTAAAGTAGAAGAAAAGCCCGCCGCTAAGGCAAAGGCCGCTCCTAAGAAAGCTGCTGCAAAGCCTGAACCTAAGGCGAAAGCTGAACCTGAACCTGCTAAAGCAGATGCTAAAAAGACTGATGATTCTGCTGGCTCCAAGTAGTCGAGTCAGTCAGTTTCAGTCCTAAGTAAATAGAAATTAATTAGGCAACCGGTTCCGATTATTTCGGTCGGTTGCCGAATGAGGGTAAAGACGTGCCTGTATCAGCTGCACAAGTAAAAGAACTCCGAGACAAAACCGGAGCCGGCATCATGGACTCAAAGCGAGCCCTTGAAGAGGCCGATGGTGACATCGCCAAGGCTGAGGTTTTGTTGAACGAAAAGGGATTGGCGTCAGCCGCTAAGAAGGCTGGTCGCGAAACCTCTGAAGGCTTGGTTGTTTCTTACATTCACACGGGTGGTCGAGTAGGTTCGCTGGTAGAACTAAACTGTGAGACCGACTTTGTGGCTCGGACAGAAGACTTCGAGGCTCTCGGCAGAAACGTTGCTATGCAAGTTGCTGCCATGAGCCCACTTCACGTTGATCGTGAGTCTGTTCCTGAGGGCGAAGATGTAAAAGATGAGCAACTTCTTCTCGAACAAGAATACATTCGAGATTCGAGCATTAAGGTTGCAGAACTCGTGAAAGAGACGATCGGCAAGCTCGGCGAAAATATTCGTATAAAACGGTTCTCACGCTTCGAGCTAGGTGGATAATTGAACAACTAAATGCCCGGCCAATTGGCCGGGCATTTTTGTAAACCTTGATAACGTAACGACGAGAACAAATCGTACTGAACTGGAGAAGCTGAAGACGATGACTGAACCGACATATTCAAGGATCATACTGAAAATGTCAGGGGAGTCGTTCAAGGGTAGCGGCGAGTTCGGGTTAGATTCGGACACCCTCGAGTACGTTTCCCATCAGATTAAAACTATCGCAGACATGGGCGCCGAAATTGGCGTTGTTGTCGGTGGTGGTAACTTCTGGCGCGGTGCGGATTACGAGCAGACTGGCATGGATCGTTCTACTGCCGATTACGCCGGAATGTTAGCAACGATTATGAACGCTCTCGCTTTGCAGGATGCACTGGAACGTGCTGGCGTTACAGTGCGTACTCAATCAGCTATTTCCATGTCCTCCGTCGCCGAGCCGTACATTCGTCGTCGGGCTGTACGCCATATTGAAAAAGGCCGGGTTGTAATTTTTGCTGGCGGTACCGGGAACCCGTACATGACGACCGACACGGCAGCGGCTTTACGAGCTCTGGAAATTGGTGCGGATGCATTGATAATGGCGAAGAATGGCATTGATGGTGTTTACGATTCAGACCCGTTGAAGAATCCTTCGGCGAAGAAGTACGAGACAATTTCGCACCACGAAGCTATTTCTAAGCGTCTGCAGGCATTAGACAGCACGGCTCTTTCGCTGTGCATGGATAACTCGCTTCCAATAGTGGTGTTCGACATTTTCAAAACGGGAAATTTGGCATCGATTTTGTCTGGCGATAACGTAGGTACGCTGATTACAGTAGAAGCTAACTCGTAATGGTTCTTTCCGTATTGTCTTGCGAGTAGTAATCACTTGTGGGCGATTGTATTTTTGAAATAGTGAGAGGGATGCTTAACCCTCCGCAAAGATTGGTTCGGGGGAATACGATGCTGGATGAAACTCTCGACGACGCGAAACAGCGAATGTCGGACACAGTTGAAGCCCTAAAGAGGGAAATGTCAGGTGTCCGAACTGGTCGCGCCGCGACGGGACTGGTAGACAACTTGAAGATTGATTATTTCGGTAGTGAAATGCCGCTGAACCAGTTGGCCCAGATCAACGTCGGCGATGCACGTTTGCTGGTGATTCAGCCGTGGGATAAGAACGCTATTGACCCTATTTCTAAAGCGATTCAGAATTCCGACCTCAGTATTTCTCCTAACATCGATGGTGCGATTATTCGTCTCAATCTTCCTCCGCTTACTGAAGAGCGACGCCGTGATCTGGTTCGAACAGTCAAGGCTCGGGGTGAAGAGAGTAAAGTTTCGATACGAAGCGTTCGCCGGGATGCACAGGACATGATTCGAGCGATTGAAAAAGATGGCGATGCTTCGCAAGACGACTGTCAGCGAGCGCAGAAGGATCTTCAGAAACTGACTGACGATTCTGTTGCAGTTATCGAAGCCGAGTCAGCTGCTAAGGCTGAAGAGGTTATGCAGGTTTAGATCTGCTCTGAACTCGGAATTCTGCGAGAATTGCCGTGCCGTAGGCTTGTATTCCAATGGCACGTAGATTGAGATTGATAGCGAATGACCGCCAACTCTGAAGCATCTAAACGCAGCGATAGCTCAGACCCTATCGCTCCACTTCACGTTGCCATCATTATGGACGGTAACGGACGCTGGGCTCAAACTCGCGGTCTTGATGTATCCGAGGGGCATCACGCCGGGTTCGAGAACCTACGCCGTGTAGTTGCCGATTTCGCGAAGCGAGGTGTTAGCTATCTTACGCTCTACGCCTTCTCCACCGAAAATTGGGATCGCCCGGAATCTGAAGTGAACGGGATTCTCGAACTGGCGATCGCTGTGATTGCTCACGAGGCCCAGCAGCTCAATGAAAACGGCGTACGGATCAAGCATTTGGGTAGAGTTGATCGTATTTCTCCGGAACTTCGAGATGAACTCGAGCAGGCTGTCACGATTACTGCAAGCAACACCGGATTAACACTGGGAATCGCCTTCGACTACGGCGGTCGGGCTGAGATCACTAACGCTGCAAGACAAATGATTGCCGATGGTGTTTCCGCCAATGATGTCGATGAATCTAAAGTCGCAGAATACCTCTACACGGCCGATATGCCTGACGTCGATCTGTTGATTCGCACTGGCGGAGACTTCCGGATTAGTAATTTCCTGTTGTGGCAGACCGCTTATTCTGAGTTCTACTCGTCGGAAATACTGTGGCCCGATTTTTTCGGAGAGCATATCGACAAAGCGTTTGAGTCTTTTAGCGAACGCCAGCGTAGATTTGGCAAACGAGCCTAACTTGCCTCTATTCGACGAACTCGCAGATTCAAACGTTAGCGGTTCTGAACCCGCGACCGGGTATGGGAATTTATATTGCGAATTCGAATAATCAGCGCATTTGTCGGAATTCTAATCGTACTTCTGACGATATGGCTTGGACTGCTAGGTATTGCCATATTGACCGTTATCGCTGGTGTTATTGGTGGACATGAGCTTGACCGAATGATGCGGCCTGGCGGTTCGACTTCCGGAAGCATCCGCATAGTGTCGGTGGTAATGGGGCCGGCATTGCTTGCTGCGATTGCCTCTTGGATGGTCTCGGAAGGCAAAATTTCTGGTGACCATGTGCCGATCACGATTGCGATTATTTTTGCGTTAGCAATGCTCCTCAGGGGAACCGCCACCCTCGGAAGATCTTCCTCGAATCGAAAAGCTAGCGACTGGGCGTATTGGGTATTCGCAGCGTACGTTGGGCTATCGCTTGCTCACGCTCCTGTTCTAGTGGAACTGGACAAAGGTCGAGAGCTAATTCTGTTCGCAATTCTGACGACATTCGCGATTGATTCAGCTGCGCTGTTCGTTGGAGTGTCGGTAGGTCGTCACAAGCTCGCACCGAAAATTAGCCCGAAGAAATCGTGGGAAGGCGCCGTTGGCGGGATCCTCGGTGGTGTGATTTCTGCGATTGCGATCGATAGTATTTTTGATATTCCGTTTTCGACACTCTACGCAGGCATCTTAGGCGTATTATTGGGCGTATCTGGTGTTGTGGGCGACCTTTACGAATCTTGGATCAAGCGACGAGCGGACGTGAAAGACAGCGGCACTCTGATACCTGGGCATGGCGGTATTCTCGACCGGCTCGACAGCGTGATGCCGAACTTGGTGGTCGTATACTGGGCAGCACTTTGGAGCACGTTATAAAAAAGATAGTTATTTTGGGTTCGACTGGATCAGTCGGCACTCAAACTCTCGACATAGTCCGAGCTTTTCCTGAATTATTCGAGGTTGTAGGTCTCTGCAACGGTCGTAATACCGATCTCTTCAAGAAACAGATCGACGAGTTCAAGCCCGCATATTTCAACACGCTGGGCGAAGTCGAATCTGGCTATGGCGGGGCTAAATTTGCTCCAGCCGAAGAGATCGCCTCTCTTCCAGAAGTCGATCTTGTTATGGCTGCAACCGTCGGCTGTGCTGGGATGCCACCAGCGATAGCAGCGTTGCGCGCTGGCAAAGATCTTGCACTTGCCAACAAAGAAGTCATCGTGATGGCAGGAAGCTTGTTGATCGACGCTGCCAGAGCCGGCGGATCGAAAATTCTACCCGCCGATAGCGAGCCGTCGGCAATATCGCAATGTCTTGAAGGTGAGGCGAGTGATCCGTCACGACTGATTATTACTGCCTCGGGTGGAGCATTCAGAGATCGCACGTGGGATTCGCTCGCTCATGTCACGCCGGAGCAAGCTCTAAAGCACCCGACGTGGACGATGGGTCCAAAGATCACCATCGACTCCGCAACGTTGATGAACAAGGCGTTTGAGGTCATCGAATCGAGGTGGATGTTCGATATTCCTTTCGCGCAGATCGACGTTACTATCCACCGCCAAAGCATCGTTCACTCCATGGTCGAGTTTGAGGATGGAACTCTCAAGGCTCAGCTTGGGCCAACTAGTATGTTGCAGGTGATCCAGCATGCACTGCTGTACCCGGAGCGCCACGCCAACAGCAATTTGCCGAAGCTCGACGCTATGAAGATGGGATCGCTTACGTTCGAGGAGATGGATCAATCGTTGTATCCATGCTTCGAACTTGCCCTTGAATACGGTAAAAAGGGGGGAACGTACCCCGCAGTACTCGCAGGGGCAGACGAGGCAGCTGTGCAACTGTTCCTAGATGGCAAGATCAAGTTCACCGAGATGCCTGACCTTGTCGCTAAAACTCTGTCGGCGCACGAGTCCATTACAGCGGCTTCAGTTGAAGACACTATCGATGCTGCAAGGTGGGCAACCGAAACCACACTGATTCGCCACAATCAAACCACAATTCTCAGCTAGCATTAAGACATATGCCAGAAACAGTATTTTTCGGTGTCGTCACGTTCCTTATCGTGCTCGGCCCCCTCGTCATCCTTCATGAACTAGGCCACCTATGGACCGCCCGTAAATTCGGAGTTAAGACTCTCGAATTCGGATTTGGCTATCCGCCACGGGCCGGCGGACTTTGGAGTGGCAAAACTCCAGTCTTCATTGATACCGAGACAATCTACGAAATCGACAAAGAGTCGTTAGTTGGCAAGACTGTCACAATTCGAACAGTGCGCGATGAGCAGGGCAGGTCGCTTGCAGTTAGCGTTCGACCACGTGCGAAGGGCGATGACGCTGAGGCGTCTGAAGGTGGCTTGATCGTCACCGGCAAGATCAAATCTATCTATGGCGACCAGGTGATAGTTGCCGATATGTTGTGGTCGTTCAACTGGCTTCCGCTCGGTGGGTTTGTTCGCATGGTTGGTGAGGAAAGCAGCAGCGCTGTTGATTCGCTTGGTAGTAAGCCTCGGTGGCAGCGGATTACCGTTATGGGCGCAGGCGCGTTCGTGAATCTGGTGATTCCGTTCATTCTCCTACCGGTAGTCCTAATGATTCCGGCAGAGAAGCCCGTAGGCGATGTAACTATCGTCACTGTATTCCCGGGCTCACCGGCAGATGAAGCAGGAATTCGACCCGGTGACCAGATCGTCAAGGTTGATGGTCGAAAAATAGAGAACATTTCCGAGTTGCAGCAGGCGGTAACTGTGAAACTCGGTGCTGAGAGTACGTGGGAGATCCAATCGGGTGTTCCAAATATTTTTGCTCGACCTGCAGAACCTCAGTACCAGTACTCGGGCGACATCGAGAAAGTCACTCTGATACCTCGATGGAAGCCGCCGAGTCTTCAAGTCGTTGCTCAGGTAAGCGCCCCTTATACCGAGATGTCGCTGGCGCGTGCCCGTGTGTTCGACATTTCCGTCGGACTAAACACGGTGCTCAGGGTTGTTGATGAGCCGAGCGACACGCTTTATGAGATATCTAGCGAAGATGCTGCAAAGCTCGATCCTCCCGCTTCACTGGGCGACATTCTGAAAGTAGTGGCTGAAGCTGTGGACGCTGGCGAGCAGATATCTCTCCTAGATGCACGATTGCACGATAACGCTCTCGGTATGAAGACGACGGTGCAAGAGGGTGCGACAGGCGTTCAGATTTCGACTGAAAACAGCAGAATCGAAAACAAAGGTTTGAGCCTGTTCGAAGCGTTTCCGCTTGGCTGGCGACATGCTATCGACACCGCGGTTTTGACACGAAACGCGCTGACGACGACGATTATCGGTAGCTCGAATCCGCAGTTTGAGGGTCCATCGACCGTTGGTCCGATCGGCATTGGTCAGCTCACAGGCGAGATTGCCGTCGCCGATGCGGGGCTTGGCGCAAAGATCATCACGTTCGCAACTTTGGCCGCGACGTTGAGCCTTTCGCTTGCGATTCTGAACATCTTGCCTATCCCTGCATTGGACGGAGGACGAATATTCTTCGTCTTTGTCGAGATCGCTCGACGTGGCAAGCGCATATCGCCCGAACGAGAGGGACTTGTCCACCTCGTTGGCTTTGCGCTGCTGATTGGTCTGATAGCAGTGATCTCGGTACAGGACGTAACGCGCATCATCAAAGGCGAATCGTTCTTCTAGAGTGGTTCGGTTACTGATCTACGTTCGTTTACAAGAACACTCATTCGTTGGCAAACGCCCCAACTTTGTGCTTCGCTGGCGTTTCGGATCAACGATTCGAGTGCGAATGAGTGAATTTTGCGCGTATTCACCGGTAAAATCGTTTTGTACGAATATCTTCGAACTTATTTACTGGAGTGATTGAACTGACGGCACGAGACAATACCCACCCGGTTAGCGTTGGTGGCGTGATGATTGGTGGGGGAAATCAGGTCGTTGTTCAATCGATGACCGATACCGACACCGCTGATATTCCAGCGACAGTCGCTCAGGTGAAGCTACTTGCCGATGCTGGTAGCGAGATCGTCCGAATCACGGTTAACAATGCGGCTGCGGCTGCGGCAGTTCCAGAGGTTAGCAAGCGTCTTGCCCACCTAGGTTGTAATGTTCCGCTTGTTGGAGATTTTCACTTCATTGGGCATCGATTGCTTAGAGATTATCCTGAACTCGCCAGCACCCTCGCCAAGTTCCGTATCAACCCCGGGAACGTTGGACGTGGTGTTCGTCACGACGAGAACTTCACCCAGTTCATCGAGATAGCCCGGGAGCTTGGCACGCCCGTTCGAATCGGTGTGAACGCGGGGAGTCTCGATCCAGACGTTATGGCCGATAAGATGGACGAAAACTCTCGTCTGCCTGAACCGTTGAACTCGGAGCAAGTCGAGAATAAAGCGCTTGTGGAAAGTGCACTTTCAAGCGCGGAAGCGGCCCTAGATATTGGTCTTACTGACAACCAGATCATTATTTCTTGTAAGGTTTCTCGGCTTCCTCAGATGGTAGCCGTATATCGTGAACTCTCTTCGAAATCTGACTTCGCATTACATTTGGGTCTTACTGAAGCTGGAATGGGCCAGAAGGGTGTTGTAGCTACGACGGCCGCTTTGAGCACTCTCCTTGAGCAGGGCATTGGCGATACGATTCGTGCTTCACTTACGCCAGAAGTTGGTGGGGATCGTTCGAAAGAAGTTCGACTCTGCCAGGATATTTTGCAGGCTGTTGGGCTTCGTCGATTCCGACCCGCAGTAACGGCGTGCCCCGGCTGCGGACGAACGACTTCAACGTTGTTCCGTGAATTGGCTCAGGATATTCAGACCCACATCGATGCCAAACTGCCAGAGTGGCAATCTCGTCACGCTGGTTCCGAGGCACTTCAGGTGGCTGTGATGGGCTGTGTTGTGAACGGCCCGGGTGAATCAAGAGCTGCGAACATCGGTATTTCGCTTCCAGGGGCCGGGGAAGATCCACGAGCCCCTGTCTTCGTAGACGGAGAGCGCATTAAGTTTTTGTCAGGTCCGAATATCGCGACCGACTTCATCGACATGGTCGAAAATTACGTCGAAACGACGTACAACGGGTAGTTCTGTTCGCTTAGCTGAGTTTTACGGCGGTGCCGTAGGCGAGAATCTCGGACGCACCAGATGTGATCATCGAAGTTGTGTATCGCACACTAACTACAGCATCGGCGCCTAGCGATTCAGCGAATTCAACCATTCGTCGTGTTGCCATTTCACGGGTTTCGGCTTGAAGCTTTGCGTATTCAGAA
>JABHBJ010000092.1 GCA_018673955.1 Chloroflexota bacterium
AGTTGGACTCACATGTCGTGTCGGCCGAGCCGTTTTCGGATCAGTTCGACTCATCGACGATCTGATTCGCTCTGGTAAAAGCGTGCTCATTCTCGGTCGCCCCGGGGTAGGCAAGACAACGATTCTCCGTGAAACCGCCCGCGTCCTTGCCGACGAAGACCGCAAGCGAGTCGTAGTAGTCGACACATCAAACGAAATCGCTGGCGACGGCGATGTGCCTCACCCAGCAATCGGTCATGCTCGGCGTATGCAAGTAGCGAACACTAGCTTGCAGCACAAGGTGATGATCGAAGGCGTTGAGAACCACATGCCAGAAGTCATCGTGATCGACGAAATGAGCACTGAGCTCGAAGCTCTCGCAGCACGCACCATCGCCGAACGTGGCGTTCAGCTCGTCGCTACAGCTCATGGAAACACTTTAAGCAACGTCATGTCGAATCCTACTCTCGCCGACCTCGTTGGTGGTCAACAGACTGTAACTCTCGGTGACATCGAAGCTCGGCGACGTAAAACGCAGAAGACCGTACTCGAGCGTAAGCACGAGCCTACTTTCGACATCGTTGTAGAAATTCGTGAACGAAACGCTGTAGCGATTCATCCTGAAGTCAGTACCGCAGTCGACCGTATGCTGAGGGGAATTTCGATTCCGCAGGAAGCACGAAGACTGCAGTCCGACGGTCGAGTCGAAACCGAAGTCGAGGAGATTCCCGGCTCTGAGTCAGAATTCGTTCCGGCACCATTTGATATTGCAGACGTTGGACGTCGACGGGGTCCGCGAGACCGTGACCCTGGTCGAGAACGATCCGAACGGATATTACGCGCCAGCAGCGGTCGCACCAACGGCTCCTCAGATATGAATCTTGATGATCTCGATTCACCTTCGGAGCCAGCGGCGCGAGTCATGACTAAGGTGTTCCCATTCGGAATTCCAAAAACTGCTATTTCTGAAGTCGTAACTGAAACCGACGCACCGGTGCAGGTGGTCGATTTCGCTGACTCCGCAGAAATATTTGTGACAACAAAATCACACTACGGCAGGCGCCCCACCGCTGTTCGACGAGCAGAACGTGATGGCGTGATGGTTCACGTTCTTAGGCGAGGAACCAAGGAACAGATCCGCCAGTTCGTGAAACGATTCAAGCAGGATTCCATCAGTGCGCCAAAACTCGAAGATAGCGATTTCGAAAAACTCAACCAAAGCGGTCGATCACGCGAAGCACTGAAAGAAACCGAAGCCGCCATAAGTCGTGTCGTATCGGGTGAACAGCGAGTTGAGCTTATGTCGCAACCGCCGTACATACGCCGACTTCAACACGGTTTAGCTGCTCGCAATAATCTTGGTTCAGCGAGTATGGGCAGAGAGCCTTCCCGACGCGTTGTAATCCGGCGTCGCAAGCGGTAGGGTTCAGAGCATATTTCTGAGGCGACCAACGCCTCGTCTACTGTCGAATACGAGGTATGAGCATTGGCTGGTAAGCAGCAGGAAGAAATGGATTTCGGCGCCGAGAGCGAGCGCATGAAAAAGCGCACCGTTGAAGGTGGTCTACTCATCACGTTTGAAGGCGGCGAGGGTGTTGGAAAATCCACTCAAGCCGAACGCCTTTTTCTCAAGCTCCAAAGTTTCGGAATCGATGTCATCCACGCGCAAGAGCCAGGCAGTTCCGATCTTGGAAACAACGTACGTCGTTGGATCAAACGGGCGAACACATCTTCGCCGCTTGCCGAGACTCTCCTGTTCGAAGCAGCCCGTGCCCAGCTCATGTTCGAGACTGTTCGACCCGCGCTCGACCGCGGCAAAGTTGTAATTCTTGATCGTTACACCGACTCGACGCTCGCCTATCAAGGCTATGCGCGAGGTGGTGATCTAAAGACGATTAAGAAGTTGAACGATATTGCGACCGCTGAGTTCGCCCCGCATTTAACTATCTTGCTTGATCTTGATCCGAAAGTGAGTCTCGCCCGAGTTTCGAACGAGCAAGATATGTTCGCTTCGACAGACGACAAGCGTGCGACACGCGTCGATGACGAAGGTCAGCGTCGGTTCGAAGAGCAGCCTCTGAAGTTCCACCAGAACATTCGCAAGGGTTATCTCGAAATGTCGAAGACCGACCCACGCTGGGCCGTTATTAAAGCCGATCAAGCAGGACACCGAATCGCTGACGCTATTCTCAAGCGAGTCAGACGACTACTGATCGACCGAGACATTCCCGACACGATCTTCAAGGGCTAGCCAGAACCTCGTACAAAGCTGCTAACACCCGCTTCAGTCGGCGGTCGTGTTTTAGTTCGCCTGGCATTCCATTGAATATCAGCGAAACGTCTAGGCCACGTTCAGGGTCGGCGAATCCCGTCGACGATTCCTTGCCGCCATGCCCAAACGTGGCAGATGAAGCTGCAGTGCCGTACCCGTAGGGAACTGCAGGACTGTGTCGCTGGCTATCAATAAAGAAGCCAAGACCGCGATCCATAACGACACCAAACGTTTCGTCCAGTAATCCTTCGTGATGCGCCGACGTGAGTGTCGTTATGGTCGACTCGGAAATAATCTGCTCGCCGTCGGCTGTCACTCCGTCGTTCAATAACATTGAGTAAAACCCGACCATGTCACGGGCAGTACCGTGGAAGCTGCTACCGGGCCTCACGAATCGTCCAAGTCGTTCCGGTGAATAAGCAGCGCTTACCGCCATCGGATCCCGACGAGAGTCGTGCATCGAAGCACGTTGTACCCCGAGTCGTTCGGCAAGTTCGGGGCTGACATTCGGATAAGTATTGGTCATCCCGAGTGGATCGAGAACGAAATCTTGCACAAATGATTCAAATGATATTCCGCTAGCGCGCTCAACCACTTCGCCAAGAATGTGCCATCCGGCGGTAGGTATGTAAGCCGATCGTTCACCGGGAATCCAGCCTTCTATTGTGTGCGAATCGCTAAGGCGGGCGATTACTTCCGCTCGGTTCGTCCCTCCGTCGGCAAGCGCATCGTCGGCCAATCCTGAAGTGTGATTCAAGATGTGGTTGATCTGTATCGATGATTTTCCGCGCACAGCAAATTCTGGAATATGCGAAGCAACAGAATCGTCGAAATTCAGACGACCCGAGTCGGCCAAGATTCCCAATGCAACGGCGGTTATCGGCTTGGCAGAAGAAAATAACGGCATGATCGAATCGTTGGTCAATTCAACGCCCGATCCCGTAACCGTTTCTCCAACCCCGAAATCAGCGATCACATCACCATCGATAGCTACGCACAACTGCGCACCGGGGTGCAGTCTTTCCTGAATCTGCTGTTCGAGAAGACTCTTCACCGGTAGAAAATCGGAAGGGACTATTGGATCGGATTTTTTGTCGATATTGCTCACAAGATCATGGTATTCATCGTCACCTATCGCAGTCCAACCGATTATTGGCGAATCTAGTGATCGCTATCTATCTACTTCAATGCCAAACACGGGGTTTCGCGAACGTTCATCGACGGGTATTCTCGTTTTGCCAATTACTAGCCACGCACGCGGAGCAGATACCGGTGAACAAAAACACACTGAAGCAGAAACTGAACGACGGAAAAGCCACGATAGGACCGTTCGTCGGCCTTCCTTCTCCCGGTATGACCGAAACTATGGGTTGGATGGGCTTCGATTTCGTCGTGATCGACTGTGAACACGGCCCGATGGACTACGAAACAGCCGAACACATGATTCGTGCCGCAGAGCTTTCTGGCACAACCGCCATTTTACGAATTGGTCTGAACGAACAGCAGCACATCCAGCGTTACATGGACGCCGGTGCGGCCGGAGTCATGATTCCGCTCATCAATGATGCAGCCGACGGCAAAGCAGTGGTCGATGCGGTGAAGTACCCGCCTATGGGCAAGCGCGGCGCTTTTGCCGGTCGAAACGCTCGGTTTGGTCTTCAAGATATGGCGGAATACATCAAGGAATCGAACGAAGAGACGTTCGTTTCACTCCAAATCGAAACTCCCGAAGGCATCGAGAACGCTGACGAGATTATCGCTACAGATAACGCCGACGCTATCTTTTTAGGACCTGGCGATCTTTCGGTTAACTTCGGTATTCCGGGTCAGACGATGAGCGACAAAGTTGTCGATTCAATCCAAGATTTGCACGAGCGAATCACGGCGGCAGGCAAGCACACAGGAACGCTCGGCGTAACCGTTGACCAGACTTTGTTTTGGCACGAACGTGGCGTCAAATGGATCGTCAGCTCGGCACCAAAATTCATGCAGGCTGGTGCCGCCGACTATCTCGCTGGCGTACGTGGCCAGCTGGGACTTTAGCCGTAGATGTCTGATCCACGATTTACACCACGACAGGCGGTTGGCAACCGCCTGAAAGCACGCGGCGAAACGTTCGACGATATGCGTGTAGGCAAGAAAGTACTGCTCACTTGGACCGAGAAGTGGGCTGAAGAGCTTTCAGATGCGCTTGGGGCGACTCCTGCGCCACGCACGATGTTCATCGACACGTTCTGGCTTCGGACGGTCGATACGCCCGAAGGCGGCATCACGGTAGCGTTCGCTCCGATAGGTGCGCCCGGCACGATCATGCTGATGGAAGACTTGATCTCCTGTGGTGCGGAATCGTTTGTGGGTGTTGGTGCTTCGGGTGGGCTCGACAAGAATCACCCGGTCGGGGATGTTTTGATTCCGAATGCCGTAAAAGTTCTTGATGAAGGAACGTCTGGGCATTATCCAGATCAAGGCGATCCGACGGCCGATCAAGCGATGCTTGGCGAGCTTTCTTCGCTAATCGAAAAGCATGGTGGACGAACAGCTAGCGGGGATTGGTGGACGACAGACGGTTTCTACCGAGAGATGACCGACGATATTGCTCGCCACATGGCCGCCGGAATTTTGGGCATCGATATGGAAACTTCAGCGATGTACCGGGTCGCCCAGCATCGAGGCGTATCGGTCTGCAACATTCTCGTCGTTAGCGACGAGCTATGGACCGACTGGAACTACGGCATCGACTTCTCCGAGTTCCATACCGGGGTCAACGCCATGCAGCAAGCGGCATTGGAGTGGGCGAAGGCGTAACTTCGTACTCTTAACTCCCGAGCGGCAGCCGAGGGATCTGGGGCGGTGTGGGCAAAGCGGCACGCTCTATCGATGACTGAACAATCGCCCAACCTCACATAACGAAATATCCGTACTACTCGCCCAAAATCTTTTTCCGCACCGATTCAAGCACCTCACCAGCGATCTCTATCGCATGCCCCGAATCCGTCGAGTCATATAACTCCACTGGCACAGCGCCACCAACCGCATCAGGATTGCGTGCTCCTAAAGCGTGCTTATCGAGCAACGCTCCGACCGATTTCACGAAATCAAACGATGGATCGAACGCCATCGCGTCTTCGCACAGATCCGAAAGATGATCTCCCCAGACCATCTCAGCGCCCTTTGAATACAGAAAGCCCTTCACTGCTTTCACGGCCGTCTCGTGAGCCAAGAAACACGCCAGAGCATGCCGCTCTTGCTCAGCGTTCGCTCGTGCCGCCTCGATATCGGCATCAGCCTGAGCGAGCCAACTTGCTGAGGGATCTCGTTTAGCCATAGTGTCTACCCGTAGACCCTTTCACCATTGTTCGCCGCATCGTGCAATATCGGATCGCCCCCGGGTGAATTCTCGAATTCATCGCTGGTGTAAATGTAGAAATTAATCCCAACACGCGGTCGCAAATGAGTCGTCCAAAAATCGGCGCGTCTGTGAACTGACTCGTCAGTTTCTTGAACAACGAGCAGATCCAAAGCTGTGCCGGGTCCTACCTCACCGCGCGCAAACGGACCTACTAGGAACATCGAGGTCATTCCGAGTTGCGGCATCTCGTCGAGCAACCGTTGAAGTTCAGCGTCGAGCATCTGCCGACGTTGTGGCCCGAAGCCGTACATCATCGGCACGGCAAGACTCCCGTCTGCCAACCGTCACCAACACAGACAAAATCCCAAGAATTGAAAAACATCAAACGGTGTAGAGCGTTGGTGATTTTGGACGTGGGTAGATCTCGGATTCGGTAAGTTCGTAAGCCTCTTTGCGATACACCTGAATACGATGGCAGCCGAAATCGGGGATGTACATCAGATCGTCGTAAACCCGTACCGACATCACGCCGCGTAGTCGTTTCACGTCGACATGATCGATATCTTCCCGCGACCTCAGTACCTTAGGGTTCGCCATTATGTATGTCCGGCCGCTCTTCGATAGAACAGCGTCGCCTAGGAATACATCGACGAATTCGCCAGCGGTATTGAACAGTTGAACACGATGATTTCCACGGTCGGCAACATAGATGTCGCTATGCCCATCGATAGTCACGCCGGCGGGTCGATTTAGCTGACCTCGTTCTGATCCTGAAGTACCGAACTGCAGCAAATACTCGCCTTCAGACGAGAATTTCTGAACACGATCGTTTCGCCAATCGCCAATTACTATCGCCCCGTCATTCGGGTCGATTCCGATGCCCCACGGCATGTTGAACTGTCCATCGCCATCGCCGTACGAACCAAATGTTGAGATGAATTTACCATCGACGGTGAACTTTTGAACACGGTGATTCATAGTGTCGACAACATACATATCGCCGTTCGCATCGAAAGTAATTCCGGAAGGACGATTCAGCTCGCCATCTTCAGAGCCGTGTGTGCCCCAAGAATTTAGCTTCTTTCCGTCCTTCGACCAGAAGCTAATCGTGTGATTTCCTTCATCGGAAACCACCAGCGAATCATCGGGACCGGAGATCATCTGCACTGGCCAGATAAATCCGCTTCCGATATCGCCTAGATCTTCGTCATCCCAATTTGTGCGTCTGATCTGACCGCCTTCACCGTCAGTTCGGTTAAGCGTGTAAACATCGCGTTCGCTTCCAACTACTACATCGGCTGGATAAGTCGTAACGCGGCGCATTCCGAGGGTTGTGTAGAACGGATAGCCCGCTCTGAGCAAAGCATGTGGTTTAGTCATTAAATCAATTTCCTTGGTCGGGAGGCGGTTAAACCAGCGTCTTTGTATACGGATTGAACTGTTCGAACTGCCCGCCGACGATGTCGATCGGATCAAGTGCCATCCATTGATTCAAGATCGTGCTGTAAACACTTCGGAAGTCGATAGTGAAGTCCATATCTTCACCAAACTTCCAGTCGGTTACAGCAAGCGAAGGGTACTCAGAATAGAGCCCTCCCTTCACGTTTTCGCCAATCATGAATGCTCCGCCACCGGTTCCATGATCGGTGCCTGAACCGTTGTCCTTGATACGTCGACCAAACTCGGTGAAGACCAGAATGTTCACTTCCTCAGCCGCATCGTGATCACGCAGGTCTTGCATGAAATCTTCGATAGCAGTGGTCATTTCTTGAAGCAACCGTGCGTGCGTCGGTACCTCTTGGGCATGGTAGTCGTAGCCACCGTGGGTCGTATAGAAAACTCGTGTGCCAAGCCCGGTGGTGTGAACGCGAGCAACGTCCCGAAGCGACTTCGCTATCGGGTTGTCGGCATACTCAACCTTCGACTTGTACTGACGAGGTGCCTCAGCGAGCATGTCGGCTCCGCTAAGAACGTTGTTACCCGTCTGGCTCAGATAGTTCATCACTTGGCCTGATCCGATAGCCGGGGTGTACATGCGCTGGAATATCTGAAGATCTCGATCGCGCTCTTCCTGTAGTTGAATACCCGACATTAGTCCGTAGTTGTCGAGGTCACCAACAGAAGTTGCCGTTACACCCGGAGCCGCCAGTGCCCGAGGAAGGCCTCGACCGAAGTTCACAGCAGTAACTGGGTTGGCACTATCGGGATCAAGCTCTCGAATGACTTTTGCGAGCCAGCCTTCTGTTGCAACAATTTCAGGTTCGCAGGTGTGCCAGATGTCCATCGCTCTGAAGTGAGACCGACTTGCGTGCTCGGTTCCGACCCCCTGAACAATGGCCATCTTGCCCTGTTCGTAGATGCGCTTGAACGCAGCCGCCGAAGGATGCCACGCTAGCGTGTCGGTGAAGGGCAGAGATTCATCGTCGGGAACTCCGACCAGTGGTCGATTGTCGTAGTAAATACCTTCGGTGAACGGAATCACCGTGTTCATGAAGTCGTTTCCGCCCGAAAGTTGAACAACAACAAGTACAGGGTCTTTTTTCTTTCCGTTCTTTTCAGCTGTAGTCATTTATGAGTTCTCCGTTGTAGCGATCGTGCAGGTAGGCGAGTGAAAATCTGTGGGTTGGATCACGAGAATTGAAACTCCCGTGCTGAAACTACGAGAGTTAGCATCTGAACAACTCTTGCTCCGCTGGCTTCAGCAGCAACGCCCGACGACCAGTCCAATGCGCCTTCTGTTTGTGCATGGGCGACGAGGGTATCCCGCGTCCCTGCTTCGACTTCAAGCGGGCCAATCAAATCGAGAACGTTATCGACGAGCTGTTCCGGGCTGGTCAAATTGCCTTGCGCACTAATTCGATCGATGATCGCTTTCACGCCGGGTTTATCAGGATTGTTCAAAGTATCGATGGCGTAGTTCACTCGTTCGGTGAGAGTACCGCCGTCGATCCATTCCTTACCTGTGTGCCAACCTTCGACACTTGGCGGATCCATCAGCTTCTGCCCCATCGTCACAATCGTGTTTTCGAGCTTGTGCAGATCGGGAGCAGGTTCACCATATTCACCAGACAATTTCAGCACACTCGCAACAAACTCTGTTGGCGACTTCACATGCTTGAATCTCGCAGCCTTGAACCATTCGGAGTTGAATAGCGTTCGCATAACCGCCTTCATGTCGGCATTCGAGTCGATCCATGCTTTGACGAGATCATCAATCGCAGCAGGGTCCGCTGGGGGTTCGATACTCCATGCTGGAACCTGTGCCTCGTCAGCAACAAAGAAGTTATAGAGGTGCCGACCGATAAATCGAGCGGTCGCTTCTTGTTCGGTAATGATGTTGACGATGTCTTCACCGTCGAGATTTCCGGTGTGCCCTAAGAAGGTCTTCTGGCCGTCGTCGTGGTCGTCTGGCCTAAATCGATAGTTCACATCGAAATGACCAAACGGATACAGAGCGACGGGCGTGTCATACGTCCAGCCGGTAAAAGCACGGGCAGCACTCTTTATGTCGTCTTCGGTGTAGTTGCCGATGCCCATTGAGAACAGTTCAAGAATTTCTCGACCGTAGTTTTCGTTGATGGATTCGCCATGGTTCTCGTTGTTATCGAGCCAGAAGATCATTGCAGGATCACGCGAAATTCCAAGAAGCAATGTTCTGAAATTCGCCATGCAGTTGGTTCGCAACATTTGAATATGATCGACCATCGTTGGAGTGTGTTCACTCTTGGTCCAACCGGTTGCAAAAACACTGTGCCAGAACAGCGTCATTTTCTCTTCGAGCGGGCGATCGGTGTTCACCATTCGGTAGAACCAACGACCGTTCCACACTGCGGGGTTGTCTTTATTGGCCTGTAGATGTGGATAGAAGCGGCTGAGAATTTCGTCCTCAGGCGCTTCGAATCGCTCAGGATTCAGCAGATCTTCCACCACATCTTCATAGCTACGAGCGGCGTACCGTTCCAACTCGGCTCGGTCGGAACCGAATCCGGCACGGCGCAGCAGGTGTGCCATCAGTGAAAGGTCAGTAGAAGCGGCTGTTGTCATTGAGATCCTCGCGTGTTCGCGGCTATTCGACAGATTGGACGCACTCTACCCCATTTCCACGTGCAACGAGCAGCTTATTCGTATTTCATTGCTATGCTCCACAACACATTGCGATTTTCGAGCATATGCCCGGGTTCGTGGATGTCTGTAGGATTTCGATAATCGCACTCGCCACAGTATTTGCTGGGAAGCAGGAAACAAACGTGAACAGCCCGATCGAATACGCTTCAAGCCTCGCCACCCACTACGGTCACAGCCTCGAGCGCCCCGTGGTGTACACACAAGGCGTTGCGCTGAGTGGTCGGCTGCGACTGCACGATCTACTTCCTGAATCGTCCGATCCCTCAGCTGATATTGCTCGAATCGTTGCTGAATATACGAACGCTCCTTCGGACATTTTTAGCTCGTCCGACGGTACGGCCAACTACGCCGGTGTGTGCTGGGCAGACGAATTAGCGGCGGCGACAGATGATGGCAAGTACTCCGATTTGCTCGAACAAGTCGCCGATATGTTTGGACCGAGCGTTACAACAGGCCCTCTCGATCCTGATATACGAGTCGAGGATTTCTTCTTCTCAGCAACGATGTTAGGGCGTGCGTACCTAACCACTGGCGACTCGAAGCACATCGATTTACTGGCAGATTTTCTGCTTTCCGCCGATACGCTTCAAGACAATGGGTTGTGGTGGCACTGCAAGGCTTCACCGTTCTTTTGGGGACGAGGCAACGCTTTCGCTGCGATCGGATTCGCCGAAGCACTCACTTATCTTCCCGAAGATCATCCCGCCCGAGAAGAACTGCTTCACACGCACCTTCTTCACTTGGAAGGCCTGGTTAAACGCCAAGACGATTCAGGCATGTGGCACCAAGTGATCGACATGCCCGAAACCTACCTTGAATTCAGCGCCACAGCGATGATCGGATACTCGATTGCCCGAGGCTTACGCGAAGGTTGGCTCGATGACGAATGGCGAAGTGCTGCCGACAAAGCATGGAGCGGAATTTCGCAGCGGATATCAGATCAAGGCGAACTTGAACACGTTTGCGTTGGAACCGGTCCACTCGGTACCCTCGACGAATATGTCCAACGGTCTTACACCGATGGTATCGATGATAGAGGTGGTGCAATGGCACTTTGGTTCGCCACTGAAATGGCCCGACTAGAAACTGGCGTTTAGCAACTACGAAGAATGTAAGAATTGATTTACGACACGATCATCGTCGGAGCTGGTGCGGCTGGTGCGGTTTTGGCGGCACGACTTTCAGAAGACCCCACCCGTAACGTTTTACTGCTCGAGCCCGGTCCTGATTACCCAGATTTCGAAATGCTTCCTGGCGATCTCAAGTTCGGTATCAGCGGAGCATCGACCGGCGCAGACAATCCGCACGACTGGGATTATCGGGCGATAGGCACAGATATCTCAGAACCGATACCCGTTCCGAGGGGTCGAGCTATGGGCGGATCGACAGCTACAAATGCCCAAATATTCCTACGAGGAGCGCCCGAAGACTACGACTCTTGGGCAGCTGCTGGACTCGACCAATGGTCGTACAAAAATCTACTGAGCGCATTCAGGCGGTCGGAAAACGACCTTGATTACAGCGGAGATTTTCACGGCAAGGGCGGGCCGATCAGTTGCGTTCGAGCGAAGCCAGATGAATGGCTCCCGATGCAATCCGCTTTTTACGATGCGTGTAGAGCTACCGGCATCGTTGACTGCCCCGACCATAATTTGCCCGACTCAACCGGGGTCGGGCCGCTTCCTTTTAACAACATCGACGGCGTAAGAATCAGCACCGCACTCGGCTACCTTACCGACGCTCGCCACAGGCTGAATCTCACGATTCGAGCTGGCGCTTCGGTACGTCGAATCATCATCGAAAACGGCAAAGCTGTCGGGGTTCAGGTCGAATCTGGCGGCGAAACATTTGAAGTTCGTGCTAGCGAAATCATAGTTTCGGCTGGAGCCATTGTTTCTCCACAGCTATTGATGCTTTCTGGTATCGGACCAGCCGAGCATCTAAAAGATCACGGCATCGAAGTTGTGATTGATCTACCAGGAATCGGACAAAATCTTCAAGATCACCCGATGGCTCCGATGGTGTGGAATACCAAGCCCAACTTCGAATATCACCTCGATCGCAAGCGTATGCAGGTTGGACTGCGATACACCGCTGAAGGATCAGATAATCGCAACGACATGATCGTTTACGTCAGTTCATTCGGGACAGAACGTCCAGATCGTGGCGGCGATCGAAACAGTCCTGTCGGGGTTCTAATGAACGTCACACTGAACATGGCGAATAGCCGTGGTGAAATTCGACTAGCCTCAGCAAACATCGACGACCAGCCGATTATCGACTTCAACTACTTTGATGATCCGTGGGATTTGACTCGGATGCGTGAAGGCGTGCGCAAAATGGCGTCGCTGGTTGAACGTCCAGAGTTTCGCGATATCGTGACCGACCCGGCGTACCCTACCGACGATATTGTTGGCGATGACGAGGCGTTAGACGACTGGATTCGCCGCGATGTCACTACCGGGCATCACATTTCGGGTAGCAACAAAATGGGCAGCGATTCCGACCCAATGGGGGTAGTCGATCAGTACGGAAAAGTACGGGGTGTCGAAGGCCTCCGGGTGGTCGATGCTTCGATCATGCCGACATGTGTTCGAGCGAACATCAACGCCACGGTTATAGCCATGGCGGAACGCATGGCGGAGTTGATGACTGTCTAAACTGGCGTAGGATGCACCGTACACAGGTGGCGGGCTTCGCGAACTCGGGAGAGAACAACTATGGCAATAAACATTTCTGAAGGCAGCGTAATCCCTGATTTCGAGCTGAAATCACTCTCCGGTGACACGGTGAAACCCTCTGACTACCGCGGTAAACGGCTCGTTATATTCTTCTGGGCATCATGGTGAATGTGCCGCGAACAGTTGCCCGTGTGGCAGCAGATGTACTCGGACCTCCAGTCGAAAAATGTCGACATCCTCTCGGTAGCCGTCGATCTTCAAGGGCCAGATAAACCTCGTCCGTACCACGAAGAATCAGGTGCCGAATTCACCACTGTGGTCGACGAAGAAAACGCTCTTGCAAGAATCTTCGGATACCGTGCGATTCCCAACGGAATACTTGTCGATGAAGAAGGTCGGCTCCAATTTCAACAGTACGGTGGATTCGACATCAAGAAGGAAGAGATCAAAGGATTAGTCTCGGCTTTCGCTTCCGATGGCCAAATATCCGGCACTGCCACAGCAGAAACGAACGGCCCAGTTTCAGATCACTTTGAACGAGGGCTTGCCAAGTATCACAGTGGTGATGTTCAAGAAGCGGCGGCGATCTGGCGTGAAGGAATTTCGCTCGACCCCGAAAACTGGAACATGCGCAAGCAGCTTTGGGCTGTGGAAAATCCCGACAAGTTCTACGGCGGAAAAGTCGACTACACCTGGCAGCGTGAGCAGGTAGAACAGGGTCGATAATCGCCTAGTAGGCACAAGGAAATATCCGCCGAGTTCATGCGTTCCATCGATCTCGCCAAGCGATGGAACGAGATGCATCCTGCCCAGAGCTAATCGCGATAAGACTTCGAGATACAGCTAGCTCTAAAACCGATCTAACCCAAACTCTTCGATCGGCAATTCCGTCTCACCATCGATGATCAGATCGGCGATAGCCCGACCAATCACTGGTCCCATCAAAATTCCCTTGCCACCTGTTCCGGTCGCGATAAATGCTCGCTCTTTACCGGGAATCTTGCCTAGGATCGGATCACCGTCGGGCGTTACGGGTCGCATGCACGCGGTGTGAAGAACCAATTTGTGGGTTTCGAGTTCGGGAACCATCCTCATGCCACGTAGCGACAACGCTTCCAACGCCTCGATCGACGGCGTGACGTCGAACCCTGAGCCATCTTGCACAGTAGCCGCCAACCAGGTCGCTCCATCGCCCTTCTGAATAACAGAGCACGAGCTGCCTATCGGGTTGCCATGAATGTGAATTCCCAGCGGTGGGTTAAGGCCTTCAACTCGAACAATTTCGCCCTTCTGTGGAACAATCGGAATGTTGGTGTCTGTCCACAAACTCGCCGTACCCGACCATGGGCCGAGCGCGAGAACGACTGCATCGCAATCGATTCTTCCGCCGCCAATGTTTACACCAACAGCTCGGTCACCATCGTAAATAATGCCAGTCGCCTCGCCGAGAACGACCTCAACGCCTCGTGACTCAGCGGCCTGGGCGGTAGCCAACGTTAGGTTGTAGCTATCGAGCATGATGACGTCTTCAACAAGTGTTCCGCCGAGGTTGTCAGGAGTAATCCGAGGCTCCAATGCATGAATTTCACTCGGTTCCAACCACCTAGATTTGAACTGATCGAAGCCGTTAATTCGATCGACCTCGGCCTTCAGTTCCGGAATTTCTGACTCTTCGAGGGCGAGTTCGAGATGCGGGACGCTCAGAACTTGTGCGTCGACTCCCGATTCCTGCTGAATCGTATCGAGCATCTCTTTGTGCATCTTGAACGACAGGTGGTTCAGCGTTTCAATGTTGCCTGTCTCATTTGTCGGATTGAGCAGTCCAAGTGCGTAGCCTGAAGCGTGATTACCTATTGAATCGCGCTCGATCACAGAAACGCTCATTCCTTCGCAGGCGAGTCGATAAGCAATCGAAGATCCAATAATCCCGCCGCCAACTACGACTACGTCGCTTCGAGATCTCATTCGGCAACCTTTCGGGTTTTCAGCCAGTCGGCAAGTATTCCTCGATCATGATCGAACGCCAATTCGGGCAGTTGATTCACGTCGAACACTCGGACATCGAGCGTTTCATGGTCGGCGGACTCAAGCTTGCCACCAGTGACTCGTACTTGGTATACCGCTAGCACTATTGGATTTCCGTTTTCTGAGTACAACCCAACCAAGTGTTCGACTTCCACTTCAAGGCCGCACTCTTCGAGCACTTCCCTTTCGACTGCCTGTTCGAGCTTCTCCCCCCGGTTTACGTACCCAGAGGGGAAGCTCCATTTTCCGATAGCGGGCTCTATCGCACGCTGAACCATCACGATTCCGCCGTCGATAGGCACGATAGCTGCGCCAGCTATTTTCGGGTCGTTCCAAATTGTGCGACCACAGCTTGAACACTCCGGGTGTCCGTGAGGACCGGCGATTAGATCGGGCAGGTCGTGGCTGTGGTCGATTCCCACTGAAACAAGTTCCGGTTTCTGATGCGATATGGAAGTGCGATGTCGAGAGTAATTTAGTCAGGCGACTGTAACAGAGCAAGGTTCGATGTGTTGTGCTGCACCGTGAATGAATTGATCGCTAGAATGCAAGCATCATAATCCCGTTCCAAGTGATGATCGAATGATCAAATACATACTTCGAAATAAACTCATCAAATACGTAGCGCTGCCGATAATCGCGCTGATTCTTCTGGTCGTGCTCGGTGGCGGTTGGTACTTCTCGAGTGTGCTTGAAGAGGATGGGCTTCGAGTCGACAATTCAGATCCTGAGAATAGTGTTGAGGTAGTCGATCTCGGCATCGATTCGATCACGCTGCGGCAACTTCCCGATGCAGACCCACAAGATATCCTCGCTACCTCGGCTCGATGGGGCATCTCAGATGGTCTCAATTACGGCCAGCTAGGCGATCTTATTTCAGATACCGACGGTCTTGTAACCCGGGAACTCGATCTCATGCTTGGCGGATTCCAAATCGGCGACCAGCTATATCTAGATAGAACAGCTTTTCCTCATGAACCGTCTCCAGAATTTGAATACGAGGAAGTGGTTATTTCGGGTCCGTTGGGGAATTTCGGCGCTTGGTATTTGCCTATTCCTCCAGAAAGTACTTACGCAAGCGCCCCCTCAGATGTTTGGGCGATCTACGTGCATGGCCGCACAAGCAATCGTGACTCTTCTCTCAAGATTATCGATATCGGAGCTGTTCCTTCGTTGGCAATCGACTATCGCAACGATTTGAACGCTCCGGTAAGCGAATCTGGCTACTACGACTTCGGAACCACCGAGTGGCGAGACGTCGAAGCCGCTGTTCAATACGCTCTCGACAACGGCGCAAAGAAGGTCATATTGGTCGGGTTCTCGATGGGCGGAGGAGTCGTGGTCAACTATCAACTTCGCTCTGATCTTGCCGATCATACGGTCGCAATGATCTTAGAAGCACCGATGCTGAACTTTGGTCAAACCGTCGATAAGGGAGCAGAAGAACGTAGCGTCCCCGCACCAATTACTTTTGCAGCGAAGGCATTTGCCACAATACGATTCGGAGTCGACTGGGGCGCACTCGATTTTCTATCACGTGCCGACGAAATCGATGTCCCAGTGTTGCTAATTCATGGAGAGGCCGACGATACAGTGCCGGTTGAAACCAGCATAGAATTTGCAGATGCTCTCCCTGGATTGGTCGAACTACACACCTTCCCCGATGTAGGCCATGTCGCCGCTTGGAACTGGCATCCGTCTGAATACACGATACTCGTCCGAGAATTCATCGAACGATTCCGTTAAAAACTTAACGGTTTGATTAGACTTAGTTACTCGCGTCGGAACATTCATCCTCATAACGATGAATCGAACTTTGGCTCTCTAAGCACTCGGATGATTAAAATTGGCATCGGCAAATACTCCTAACTACGCTGAAGGCGATTTCTTCGCCGTACCGCTGAAGACCGGCGGCTACGGAATAGGCATTGCTGTGTGCGTAGGACCTCGAAGCACTGTTGTCGGCAGATTCTTCGAGCCAGTGTACGACGAATTACCGACTGCCGACGAACTGAACCACCTGACCGAAGACGATTCGGTTCACGTCGAGCATTTCCGTGATGACGGGCTTAAAGACGGTTCATGGAAGATCATCGGGCAACATCCATTGTGGGACAGCTACGAGTGGCCAATTCCCAAATTTGGAGTGTTTCAGCCAAAGGCTAATGATTCGCAGGGACAGGCATTCGAGATTGAACTCGATGAAGATCTACGCAGCGTCCGACAAAAGAAAGTCTTAATCGAACACTTTAGGACGCTTCCCTACGAGATCCTCGCTCCTGCCAAAGCAGCGGAGATTACTCTGACACTTGCTCTGACTCGTCCGGGCTGGAAGCGCCCAGTTCCCGGCTTAGACTAAAACCTCGAGAACGAAATGCTGAACATCAGGTTAATCGGCAGAACGAGTAAGTTCGTTTAGAGGCCGACGTAAGAAGCTGACGAACGACGATACAACACCTACAACCCCAGCACCGATCGCTGTTGCCAGAATGATCATCACCGGCAACCAGTTTGTTTGCAGTATGAATGGCGGTAGCAGTGTTCTGCCGGTCTCTGAGTAAGCGATAGCACCAACTGCCACCTTGCTAGCGACCAATCCCGCAGCCACACCGACAACTATCCCGATAATTGCCACTATGCCGTGTTCGATCAGAGAGCTTCGCATGAACCCGGCTTTCGAAAAGCCCATCGCTCGAAGATAAGCAGAATCGTGAGCAGTTCTTGTCGAGTGAGCTACTAGGTAAGTCACGTAGCCAAGCACAAGAGCAATACCGCCGATAATTAGCGACACAATTCCCATTCCTCGCCAGCCGGCTACTGTGAGCGGATCGATTACAGAATTATTGATTCGTTTCGCTCGATCGAGAAGTGTTCCACCTCTGAATATTTTCCGAACATCTTCAGTGATACGAGAATGATCATCTGGAACGATGTCTATGAAAACTTCATTGGCACTGATGCTCGAAAGACCACGTAGTTCAACGAAACCGATCAATGCTTTCACATCTAACACCATGAACGGTGCTCGATCAGGATCGAGGGTTGGAAAGTAATCAGTAGTTCCAACGGTAATCACCGGAATGTAACCCCCTGATATCTGAACCACCACTGGCTCACCCAACACAGTGCCAGTAGCGGCAAGGAACTCTTGAGAAACGATCACAGGAACAGGATCGCCTGTCGAACTTCTGTACGCTCCCCGAATACCCGCAACCGTTCCTCGATCAAGCGTCACCTGAGCGACAGTTGCCCCAACATCTCCGATTCCCGTTGGTTCAACCACAACATCGAACGAATCATCTAAGCCGTTAGAAGTCGGGAATGTAGTCCACAGGTTTTGACCTTCGAAATCTAGAATCGTCGTTTCAAATCCCGGACCAATCGCCTTAATATCGTCAATTGACCAAACAGTCGGCGCCCCTCCGTCTGCTCCCACTTGCATGAAAGTCTGGATCGAAATAACTTCGATCGGTTCGGCAAAATGAGTCGGAACTGAAGTCGTTTTTTCTTCCCATACTTCGCCTATCTGCCCGAACGTAACCGGCAGTTGCTTTCCTTCTGCGCCTTTCAGAACCACCCAAAAGAAATGATTTAGAACGAAAGGATCTTGTTTCGTCCATGCTGTAAGCGATGTCGTGCCAGCCGGAAGATATACCGGTTCAGGTTTCGCCGGAATGTTCACTTTTCCAAGAGCAACTTCGAGTGGTTCCTCTGAAAAATCGTCCCTAAACCACGCCGTGTCAGGGAATTTATCCGATTCGATCGCGAGGACATTGAATTCGATTCCAAGATCGGTAGTTCCGACTTTGCCGTTCTGTCTGTACGCCATCGAGGCCTGATTGACGCCATCGATCGCCATCAGTTGATCAATCTCAGCCTGATGGACGTCGATATTCACCCCACCGGGAAGTATTCGCAAGTTAGTGCCGTTATCGTAAAAAATTTGCTCACGATCGCTGCGCTCAAGGGTCGACCCGAGCGTTCCGACCATCACTCCCAAGCCTGTCCCAAGGATAATCAACAAAACAGGCCACGAATACCAGTACGGGCTTCTTCCAAGTCGCCAGAAACCTATCGCCGTCGGAGCCGATGTGAACCGAGTAGCGATGAAAGCGGCTGTCCTCGTAATTACCGGGAACGCCCGAAGCATTATCAACGCAACGGAGATGAGCAACATTGCGGGAGCAAATAGTAGAGTCGGGTCAGTCACTATCTGCCCATCTCGGTTAGTCGAAGCAACACCACGTGTGGTCATCTCCCATAGAAATAGACCACCAAGAACGACTACCAATAAGTCGAAGTAAAGTCGTTGGAAAAACGGTGGGTTGTCGGGGCGTGCTCGGCCACGTTCAACATTTGATATGCCAGATCTAGCAACCAACAACGTCGGTAAAAGAACGATCAGGAACGACATTAAAGCCGCACATGAAGCCCATACCCATGCTACAGAGGATAGCTCAACCGGAAGGTTTGTCCCGTTTGTCAGTGAATGGAATACCGGCAATCGACCTGCGAAGCCTATAGCTCCAAACGCTAGCATCGGCGCTATTGCCGCTGGCAAAGCAACTGTCACGATCGACTCGATTATATGAACTTTCATCACCTGATAGGTCGACAGTCCCCGTGATCGGAACATGACTGTTTCCAGCTCACGTTTTCGTGCGATCAGCCCAGCCACGAGGAACAGGTAGTACCCAACAACCGATATCGCCAACGCAGCCATCAGCAACGCTGGCAATCGCAGGAACAGCATCTTTTCGTCCATGCGACGAGTGGCAGTTCGTGCACCAAGCAACGCGGTAGATCGGGGTAGAACTGAAGTGATCTGATCTTCGAATGAGTTCATTGCAGCGACGAGAATACCCGGCTTACTATCGGAAATCTTGTCGGGATCGGTGAACAAAACCCGAGTGTAATTCATAGGCAAACCGGCATTCGATGGACCAACTCCACGAGCGATCGTATCTTCGTCAGTGAACAAAATTATTGGTAGATCAATACCACCGAATACTTCAGGCGGCACCGGTTCCAAAATAACATCCGGACTACCGAGCCAGAATTCATCTTTAAGACTCTTGGCCTCGAATATGCCAACGATCTCGGCCTTCACCAGACCCGAACGACGGGACACAGAGGTAGCGTGAACAATATCGCCTATATTGAAGTCGACGAACGTATCGCCGTGCCGAATCTCTTTCGAACGTTCCCGATATAGAGCGACTTCGACGATCTGTATGCCGTTCTCATCGATCCTAAGTTGCTGACTTGGAGACCGCCCTTCAACGTACGTAACAGCGTCGAACAGTCCTTCCATTTCGTGGAAGTATGCCTTTGATATCAATCCACCGCGGCGAATTTCGGTCTCGGTCTCTGGATCGTCGTCCTCAACCCCCCAATCGTGTGCACGAGATTTAATACGAGTCGATCCGTGGGATATGATCGGTGCAAGATCGGAATTGACTGCCGCATCTATCGTGGCATCGGCATCTTCAATCGCCTTTACTTCGAGTGGGATCCAATCAGAAATAGCTCCCACGTTCTTGTTGTATCGACCGATTGTGTCGACAACATCTGTCATACCAATTTTCTCCAATGAACGGAGATATATCGGACCGCCTGCCATAACCGTCGCCGCAAGAAAAACGGCAACCACTACACCCAGCGCTAAAAAGCGATCGCCACTGGCACGACGTTGTACTAATCGGGAAAAGTTCAATTTACGAAAATGTCGAGAAGGCGTCGTACCTACGCAACGGCCGCTTCTAATTTGTCAATTAACAATCAAAAAAATCATGTGAATTTTATATGAATCAACGCGGACGTGGATGATTGCAGAGTCACGGTTTTTCGCTAAGAAATTCGGGATGATGCTATTGAGAAAGCCAGACTCAACAGCAATTCGCACCCGGTGAAGGAGGTCAAATTCATTGCTCACAATGGATATTGAAAAAGGCGTCACACATGATCATCCGAATACTTGCAGTCGTGATAATCCTCTCTGCTTCGCTCGCTACACTGGAGACCGAATCAGAATATGCCTGTTGGTGTGTGCAGTCTGATCCGTTAGACATAATCGAAAAATCTTCAGCAGCATAATTGGGTGCATCATTTCGCTTGTCGATCCTCCACATGACGACATTCAATCCTCAGCAGATATGGTTACTTACACGTTCGCTGTGGAATCTGTAGCAAAAAGAAATTTGACCGAGTTCGTAGAAGTGGTCAGTCCAATCAGTGGTGCCTCTTGCTGATTTGGATACGTGGCTAAACCAGAGAGTCACATGGCAATAACGATGTATCTGAACGACCATCACAACTATCAAAGTGGGTACTGCTAGACGATCTTCACGACTGAGATGACCACTGTCGAGTGAGAAACCCAGCCGTGAGGAGATCAACACACCAGAATCGTTTCTAGGGGATCTCCTCATCGACTCTAGGAACGAGATCTACAAAGACGATTCAGAACTACGTCCATCAAGTTGGGTGATTTGGGCAGGGATGTGTCTTGTCCTTACAGCTTTGTTTGTTGGTTATCGGGTGGCGCTCAATCGCAAGAACACTTCTTGAAAATTAAACAAACACACCGCCGAAACGGCGGTGTGTTGGACACAAATGGTGGGCCTGGGATGACTCGAACATCCGACCTCTACTTTATCAGAGTAGCGCTCTAACCAGCTGAGCTACAGGCCCTTTGGGTGTGACTCCGACATGTGGAATACCAGAGTCACGAGTAAAAATTTTACTACTGCTTGCGCCAGATTGTGTAGTGATTTTTTCGCAATATCGCCGGTTCCACCAATATCAACAGCCCTTTCGCACCAGACCGTCCAATTCCACAACAATCGCGGTCGCTGTGCCGAGACCACCGATTGACAGGAGGTCGTCTGCGTCAGACGCATTTACTGGCTCTTGCCCTCTTCAAGATAGAAGGTGTAGGAAAGGAGAACTAGGTCTGGGACCATGTCGCTCAAGTACACCCGGAGCAAACGATAATTGTGCTGCGTAGCCGAGTTATCCGATGACGAACGCGTCTAACCCAATCGTCAATTCACGTCTCAGCGTGTCCCCTTCCAGACAGAAGGGTCGTAGGAGAACTACAACGCGCTAACCAAGTCGTTCGACGACGCCCGGAGCGAACGACCACGACTAAACACCAACTATTTCCGGGCGCGAAAAGACCCGCCATAAGCGGGTCTTGTTCAGTGCACCTTAGCGAACTGAACAGTGAACAGAAAGAATGTCTAAGTTTTTCGAAGTTTTGAGACTCTGAACAGAGTCTATGATTTTGGTGTATTAAGCTTTTTATGGTTGAATGTTCAAACTAACGAGCCACTTCCACTCCCCCAGGACCCGGTTGATAAATCAACTGGACGCCAAGTTCAGGAATCTCGCTCAAGAAAGTTATCTCATCTAACCGCCTAATAGTCGACCTAGGTAGCCTCGTTATGACACTAATTGTGATGGATGCATTCTTGTCGTTTACCCACCGCGGGTACTAACAAGAGACATATATTCCACCACAAATCATAAGAGGGTCTCCTTAGAAAGGAGGTGATCCAGCCGCAGCTTCCGCTACAGCTACCTTGTTACGACTTCGTCCCAGTCATCGATCCTACTCTCGGCGCCTGTGTCCCAAATAAATGGGTTCACCCAGCGACTTCAAGTATTACCAACTTCCATGACGTGACGGGCGGTGTGTACAAGGCCCGGGAACGTATTCAACGCAGTGTGCTGACCTGCGTTTACTAGCAACTCCGCGTTCATGCAGGCGAGTTGCAGCCTGCAATCCCAACTGAGACCAG
>JABHBJ010000019.1 GCA_018673955.1 Chloroflexota bacterium
ACTACGTTGTTGCTGCACAGACCGAGCAGGATGCCACCAAGCGAGTCGAGTTCTACAACGACGCTGAACAGATCGTCGTGTCTGAAGCAGCCTGGCTTCCGCTCTGGTGGGGAGTCGATTCTAAGGCGCTTGTGAAGCCTTGGGTTCAGGACTACCAGTTCTCATCGCTGACGATTGCGAAGTTCAAGGACGTTTGGCTCGATAAGTAGGGCTGGCAATCAGTTAGAAACAAGATTGCCCCGGTAAAACATGACAAAGGTAATATGTCGTGACTCGGCTCATCAGTCGAGTGCCGGGGCAATTATTTATCGTCGACTGATCGATAATAAGTTCAAACCAATTACCGCTCATAGTAGCGAAAGACTCTAACCGCACATGCTGGCATACATCGTTCGACGTTTGCTGTGGACTCCCGTTCTGCTAGCTCTAGCGGCGTTCTTCGTGTTCGTGATGGGGACGTTCGCCCCGGGCGATCCGGCTGAGCTTCGCCTCGGCAACAGAGCAACGCCTGAAAGCATCGAACGAGAACGTGAGCGACTCGGACTAAACGATCCGATTCCAGTTCGCTACGCGCGATACGTCGCTAACGTACTCCAAGGCGATTTTGGCGACAGCTATCACTATCAAGGACGGCCGGTACTTGAGATCATCACTCCGAGGCTTTGGGTTTCGGTTCAGCTAAATATTGCTGCGTTAATTGTCGCTATATTGATTGGGCTACCACTCGGTTTTTATGCTGCGAAAAAGCAGGGTACAGCGAGCGATCCAGCCATCGTCATATCGATGCTTATCCTCTACGCCATGCCAGTGTTCTTCACTGCACCTTTCTTGATCCTTTTCTTCGCCGTGAAACTCCATTGGGTTCCGGCTGCGGGCTGGGGCGGATTCTTCTCACCTCAAATCGTTCTTCCGGCGCTCACCATTGGAATTCCCGGTGCAGCAATTTTTGTTCGGCACATGCGAGCGAGCACGCTCGAAGTCGTCGGGCAGGAGTACGTCCGCACAGCACACGCAAAAGGCATGTCGAACTTCGTGGTGAACTATCGACACATCGCTCGAAACGCACTGCTGCCGATTCTTACGATCATGGGTTTCACGCTGGCAGGGATGTTCGGAGGCTCGTTGATCGTCGAACTCATCTACGGAATTCCTGGTGCGGGGCGATTATCGCTTGATGCAATATTCCAGCGTGACTTCCCAGTATTAACAGCATTCGTACTTCTCGGTTCGGGAATGTTGGTGTTCGCCAACCTTGCAATCGATATCGCTTACACGATTGTCGATCCGCGGATTAGGTTGCAGTAGTCGTATGGCATCAGCAACACAAACCGATCACCTGATCGATGATTTGCCACCGGCACGCGGTCACTGGGGAAATGTCTGGTCCAAATTTCGCAGACGCCGACTTGCGCTCATCAGCCTGATTCTGATCACATTTATCTATCTATTGGGAATTTTTGCGCCGGTCATTCAGACTCATGATTATCAAGAAACGGATCTCAGGCGGACGCAGCAGGGACCAAGTGCCGAGAACTGGTTCGGAACAGACCGCGCCGGCCGAGATCTTTACACAAGAGTAGTTTGGGGGATCCAGACAACCGTCATCATCACCGTGACCACGTTCATAACAGGGAGTCTGTTTTTAGGTGTATCGGTTGGGCTCGTTGCTGGCTATTTCCGCGGCTGGATCGACGCTGTGATTATGCGAGTTGGGGAGGTCGTATCGGCGTTCCCGGATATCTTGTTAATTATCTTGCTTGCCGCGACGCTGAGACCGCGTATCGTCGAATTAGCTCGTGATATCGAAGATTCGACCGGAATATCAGGATTAGTTAGCTCTGGAATCGTTGATTACGTCGTGATAGGAATCGCTCTGCTGCCACTTAGCTGGTTTGGAATGATGCGACTGGTACGTGGTCAGGTGCTAGTACTGCGAGATGCAGAGTATGTGCAAGCTGCGCGAGCGATGGGTACATCGAATCCTCGAATTTTATTTAGACACATCATGCCAAACGTCGTAAGCCCGATCATCGTATCGGTCAGTTTCGGCATCGGTTCGATCTCATTGTCTGAGGTTGTCTTGAGCTTCTTCGGACTTGGGGTTCAACCGCCTCGACCTAGTCTTGGCGTCATGATCGGCGAGGTCACAGCTAGAGGTGGAGCCAGCGTTTCGGTGCTACGAGATCATCCCGAGCAATTGCTAGCACCGATCATCGTCGTGTGGCTTTTGATCTTCTGCTGGAACATCGTTGGTGACGCCCTGAACGACGTACTCAACCCCCGAGCTCGCTAAAGTGCCGATGGCACTTTTTCTGAGGTTCTAGAGTAGGTTCTGGCGCGTCAGTGATCATTGGCAAC
>JABHBJ010000093.1 GCA_018673955.1 Chloroflexota bacterium
AGGCTGCACGATTCGATAGCGGTCTACGCAACGGGTCTTTACTACGTCGACAACTACGCACTACCCCCTCATCTTGAAGAAGCCGCTGGATACGTCGAGCAAGGCTTCACCGGAATGAAAATGAAGGTCGGTGCACTGTCGTTGAAGGAAGATGCCGACCGAGTTCGAGCGACACGTAAGGCGATTGGTCCCGATGTGCGCCTGATGTTCGATGCGAACGAATCGTACGATCCATCGAGCGCGCTAACCTTCGCCAACATGGTTGCCGATCAGGACATCACCTGGTTCGAAGAGCCGTGCGCTTCACGAGATTTCGTTGCCAACAAGATGGTGCAAGAAAAGTCGCCAATCCCTATCTCCGGCGGCGAAAGCCTTTCGACTCGCTGGGAGTTCGCTCCTCGATTCGCCGAGCGGACGTTCGACATCGTTCAACCCGATATCTGCGGAGTTGGGGGTCCATCGGAAATGCACCGAGTCGGACTAATGGCACAGGCGTTTGGGATCAAGTTCAATCCACACTTTTGGGGTACGGGAATAAGCTTCGCTGCTGCACTCCACGCCTTGGCACTTCAGCCAATTGGTCAAATCGGTCAAACAAACATTCCGTATCAGAACGAATCGGTATTGGAGTTCGACCAAACGCCGCACCCGGTTCGAGAAAATCTAACATCACCGTTCTTCACTCAATCGAACAGCCGAGTCGAAGTGCCAACAGCACCCGGACTAGGCATTGAAATCGACGAAGACGTACTGGCAAGATTCACCAAAGGCGAACCAGTTATCGTCGACACCGCAGTCACTTCACAGCCGTTTTTCTAAAAACGAAACAATCTGTAAGCTCGTTACAACAGTTTCCCTTCCTTCAGGAAGGGGTTAGGGGATGGGTAGACTACAGCGTGCGACCGAGTCGCCCGACGACGATGGAACCAAACGCCGACGCTAAGCCGAGTCATCAGATGACGAGCGCAACTAAAGACAAGCCCGAAACAAACGCATCATGAAAATCACCGACGTAACCGTGACTCTGTTCAAGTGGGAAGACATCCCAACCACCAACTACAGTCCGCTCTCGGGCAAGATCGGCGGCGAATCCGATCTGGGGCTGGTCAAGATATCGACTGATGAAGGCATAGACGGGCACGCCTTCCTTGGAAGTTCGAGTCAACCAGCGCGACTCGACGTCCAGTCGCTAATCAAATACCTAAAGCCAGTACTGGTTGGACAAAATCCGCTAGACCGCGAACGTTTATGGCAGCTACTCAGCCAACTCACTCGTAAGGCGGGCATTCGAGTAGTCGGAGCCTGCGACATCGCCCTTTGGGACATCGGCGGCAAAGCGGCGAACATGCCGATTCACCAGCTACTCGGCACGTACAGAACAACGGTGGAGGCATACGCGTCGTCAACCGTCTATGAAGAACCCGAGGCCTACGCCGACGAAGCTGCGCAGATGAAAAGCGAAGGGTGGTCTGCCTACAAAATCCACCCACCGACCAATCCAGAACTCGATATCGAATGCTGCATCCAAATTCGCGAAGCAGTTGGTGATCATCACACCCTGATGCTCGATTCAACATGGGCCTACGACTACCCGCAGGCTCTTCGTGTTGGCAAAGCAATCGAAGAACTCGACTACTACTGGTACGAAGATCCGCTCGCTGATGACGATATTTACAACTACACCAAACTAAAGCAGCAGTTACATATTCCACTGATGGCGACCGAATACTCACCTGGCGGATTCACGGCATACGCGCCGTGGCTAGTCGCAAAAGCAACCGACTATCTGCGAGGTGACGTGGCGATAAAGGGCGGAATTACCTCGATCATGAAAACCGCCCACCTCGCTGAAGCGTTTCACATGAACTACGAAGTTCATCACGGTGGTAATTCATTGAACAACGTCGCCAACCTTCACACAATCATGGCAATGAAGAACTGCGAATTTTTCGAAGTGCTACTACCATCAGGTGCGCAAAAATATGGTCTCGAAACCGACATCGAGGTCGATTCCGAAGGCAACGTTCAAGCATTCAACAAACCCGGACTCGGTGCCGACATCGACTTCGCACTTATCGAACGTAACAAGATCGCCATCGTCTCCTAATCGCCAAAAACATGACCTCACCCGAACCAACAGATTCACCAAAGAACCAATCGGCAGATGCGACCAGCCTGCCGAATGCCTCACGCTACCAGCGCGTAAAACTTACAATGTCGATCATCTCGATGGCGCTGAACGTCGTGATCCCACTGGTGTTCTTGCTCGCGGGTGGATCCGAAGCCATTCGCAACCTAGCCGAGGGCTGGAGTTCAAACTCAGCCCTAATCGTCGTGTTGTTTCTGTTGGTTACCGGTGCCGGTTTTCAATTAATCGAATTCCCGTTCGAGGTGTACTCCGGGTTCATCGTCGAAAAGCAGTTCGGTCTCAGTAAAGTTTCGATAGGCAGATGGCTCTACGATTGGTTCAAAGGGACACTGCTTCAGTCGGTGCTATTAGTGGTGCTGCTGTCCGGCATGTATTGGCTACTCCGATCTCAGCCCGAGCTATGGTGGCTGTGGGCAGCGATCGGGGCGACGATTCTGGTCATCATCCTTATGGCGCTGGTACCCGTGCTGCTGCTGCCGCTGTTCTACAAGTTCCAACCAATACCAGAAGGCGAACTCAAAGATCGCCTATTCGCCCTTGCTGATCAAATTGGCACCCACGTTCAAGGCATCTACGTTTGGCATCTTGGCGATAAAACGTCGAAGGCAAACGCCGCCGTTACTGGTTGGGGTCGAACACGTCGAATCATCATCTCCGACACGCTAATCGAATCGAACTCCATCGAAGAAATCGAAGTCGTCATGGCTCACGAACTTGGTCACCACGTTCGATGGGACGTGTGGAAAATGCTCGCTGTATCGACCGCTCTAATATTCATTAGCTTCTTCGTCATAGATCTCGCTCTAGCCGCATGGATCGATTCGCTCGGACTACGTGGAATCGACGATATCGCCGGGCTACCGCTCGTTCTTATCGTCGGCGCAGGTGTCTCATTGGTTGCTCTGCCAATCTCCAATTGGCTATCTCGCAAAGCAGAAACAGCCGCCGATCTATACGCGCTCAATCTCACTGGAATGCGTGACGAATTCATCTCAGCTATGAACAAACTCGGCGACCAAAATCTATCTCAGAAAAATCCGAACGCAATCGTCGAATTCTTATTCCACTCCCACCCATCGATACAACACCGAATCGACCGAGCAAACGCCTGGTCGCCAGCCTCACGCAATAAATAAAGGCCGACAATTTTCGATGCCAGATTCCTCCGACTTCACGCCTAAAACAGCTATCACTATCGACGGCGAAAACTTCCTGATTAACGGCGCACCGACTCAGCAGGGTCAATCGTTCAGAGGCACATCTATCGAGGGTCTTCTCATGAACAGCCGCATGGCGAACGCCATGTGGGACGACGAGAACGAGCTCACCAAACACCTATGGTCGTACCCAGACAACGACCTATGGCAAGCCGATCGCAATACGAACGAATTGATCGATATGCTGCCGATCTACTATGAAAAAGGTCTCACCTGCATCGATATCAACCTGCAGGGAGCTTCGCCGCTCGGCTACTACCGCTCCGACGAAGAAGGCCTAGCCGATCTTCGCCAGCGAATTCACGCTGTACACCCCGATGCCACTGACGAACAAATCTGGGCGGGCGTACCTGACGTTGAATCTCAACCCTGGGTGTCGGGAGCTTTCACCGGATCTGGCGATCTAAAACCGGCATTTATGGATCGCACCGCACAAATCATCGAAGCTTGCGATTCGATAGGCATCGCAGTGTGCCTCGGATATTTCTACTTCGGTCAAGACGAACGAGTAAAAGACGAAGAAGCAATTAAGGCAGCAGTCGATAACGCCACAATATGGGTGCTCGAAAAGGGCTACAGAAACGTCATAATCGAGATCAACAACGAAGCCGACGTCCCCCGCTACGAGCACGAAATACTCTGCCCACCTCGCATTCACGAGCTGATAGAACGAGCCGCCAAAATAGAACACAATGGCAATCGATTGCTAATCAGCACAAGTTTCACGCGTCGAATGGTTCCAACCGACGCAGTGATCGCCGCGTCTGACTACATATTGCTTCATGGCAACGGCATGCACGATACCGCTCAACTCAAAAAGCGGATCACCGACACGCGGGCATCAGCCGCCTACCGAGGACAGCCATTAGTTTTTAACGAAGACGACCACTTCGACTTTGAAAACGATGACAATAATTTTGCAACAGCTCTAGAAAACCGCGCAGGATGGGGCTACTTCGATCCGGGTCCGGGAGCCGGTGGTGCCGCGGCATACGGCGACTACGAAGTTGGATACCAGAACCCGCCTATCAACTGGACAATCAACACCCGGCGAAAAGAAAGTTTCTTCTGGTTTCTTAGCGAAGTTACCGAAAGCAATTAGCGCGAAACTGAAATAGTTGCAGTCGCTTCGACAGCAATCATGGAGGAATCAGGTTCCGTATCGTTTTTCTCGTTGCTACAAGCAATAGTTGCAAATACTAAAAGTACAGCGACGAATAACAGACGATATCTGGTGGTTAAAATCGAACTACTCCGAATGGTAGATGGCATGTGAATGAATCGTCGGCCCTGTGAAAATATCAGCGATGATGTGCTGGCTCAACGAAAACTATTATTCGCAAACCAACCGTTATAGAACCCCAAACATAACCGCTGTTTCGATTGGTTCATCTGAAAAGATCGTGAGCAATAAGTCCGACCCATTTTGAAAGACCAATGTCGGTCAGATAGTTAGCCAGTCGTGAAAAGCGGAAAATACTACGTACACACATCGATCTTATCCACTGACTCAGACATAATCCGCACATTATCGTTTTTCGTATCAGCAAAGAATCATCAACATGATCACTCAAAACCCAAACATCTCGCTCAAAGGCAAAGTCGCCTTCATCAGCGGTGCATCCAAAGGCATCGGCGTATCAATCGCCGAGCTATTCGCTGTTGCCGGTTGCGATCTTGCACTTACTGCTCGTAACGAACAAGAACTAGATCAGACTGCTAAGAACGCTCGCAAAGCAGGCGTGAATGTTTGGACTCAAACCGCTGAAATGTCTGATGCCGACGAAGTGAAAGCAGTTGGAAACGCTGCCCTTGCCGAGTTTGGACACATCGATATTCTTGTGAACAACGCCGGGGTCACGATTCCTCAACTGATCCTTGAAACAACTCTTGAAAACTTCCAGACGATCATCAATGTGAACGTGCTCGCACCGTTCTTGCTAACCCAAATTTTCGCACCCAGCATGATTGCGAAGAAGCAAGGCAAGATCGTCAACGTGACTTCACGAGCCGCGATCAGGGCATTCCCAACTGGCAGTGTTTACAGTGCGTCTAAAGGCGCTCTTCAGTTGCTGACACAGTCGATGGCTGTGGAGTTCGGACCTCACAATATTCAGACCAACAGTGTCGCTCCAACAGTCACGATGACTCCGATGGGCGACAACGCATGGCCGCCAAGCCCACGGCGTGACGCCAAGCTCGCAAAGATTCCTACGGGTCGATTCGCAGAGCCAGAAGAAGTTGCCGACGCCGTGCTTTACCTAGCATCGGAAAACTCCAACTTCATCAACGGAGTAGAACTCCCAATCGACGGTGGCGAAGGCGCCGGGTAGCTCTGCTGGGGTGCGAGATCTATCGTAGTAGATTTCTACGCCCATGAGCCGCCGATCCATTTACTCAGACTGTTGCCACTGTACTTCACAGCTGAAATGGCAACATGCCCCGCTGCTTTGGCATCTTCAAGTGCGTCGTGATGTTCAAATTCGTAATCAAGCTGATCGCACATCTGATCCAGCTTGTAACCTCGGTTCGCGTGCTCGGGCCATGTTCGTTTTGCGACAACTATGGAATCGACCCATTGCGCCCGAGGTGGTCGAACCCCGTAGCGAACGGCCGATTTTGTGATTGCCTGTTGATCGAACGGCGAATGGCTCACAACAATCGAATCGTCGAGAAACGCGTATAGCTCGTCGACTACATCTGAATAGGTTGGCGATCCCTCAACTGTTGAAGCTTGAATACCGTGAATCTGAACTTGCCAGACTCCAAATTCGCCCTCTGGATCGATGTACGAAACCCACTCGTCCGTGAGCACCCCCCCCGTGTAACGTGCCACGCCTATCTGGCAGATCGAAGCCCTTGCCGAGTTTGCCGTTTCTACGTCGATAGCAACGAAATCCATCACGCTGCTAATACCCGATCTTGATCTGCATGAACTGCTCGGCTAGTTCTACGTTGTACTTCTTGCCAGTCTCGGCAAGTCGGCCGCGTGATCGCTCGTCGCGCTCATCGCTGCGTTCGCCAACCTGACTAACGTGCGAGTGCAGGGCGTTTTGTCGTGTTTCGAAATGCTCGGTGACATCGACGTAAATGTTCGGCTCTTCAGGCCTAAACAACCAAACCTCCTCAACCTTGTGCGGCTCGATGCCTTCTTCAAGGTGTTCGGGATATGCAACGTGATCTCGAGCGTAAGGGAACACAGCGTCCAGCGCTACACGGCCCGTCATCGAGTGGTCACGATGGCGAATGTAAGGTCGGTTGGGATCGATCGTCAGTAGCAGTCGAGGCTTGTGAATACGAATCTGCTTCACAAGCTTCTCTCGGAACTCGTCATTATCTTCAAGCCCCTGATCTTTCATTCGCAGAAAGACAACTTCGGCCAGGCCATATGCCTTGGCGGCGTTCAAAGTTTCAACTTCGCGAGTAGCAGCAAGATCAGCCGGCTTCACCGAGCGATCGCTGGTGCCTTTGTCGCCGTTGGTGCAAACGACCAACACGACTTTCTTACCTTCGGCACACCACTTCGCAATCGTTCCACCCGAAGCCGATTCTGAGTCGTCGGGGTGTGGTGTAATTACCAATATTGAATCTGGTTCGTTCGTCTCTTTTACCAACATTTTTCCTTGTGATTTGCATCGAGATAACCCTGATGCCCAGCCAGATCTCAGATGCCTAAAGTGCCGATTCGTTCTCAATTTCCACTACCAGTAGTTCGCCAGCAGGCAAAAATCCCATCACGCGACCATAAAAGTACAGCTCCCCCTCAAGAGAAGCTTTAATATTTTTAGATTGCCTGAACCCGTGCTGCTCGCCTTCGAACATCATTAGCGAGAACGGAATGCCCTTTTCACGAAGCGCACCCGCCATGATCTCTGCCTGAGACGGTGGGACGATCTTGTCTTCGAGTCCCTGCAAGATAATCATCGGACACGAAAGTTGGTCGGTGAAATTAATCGCCGAACGATCGTGATAAAGCTGCTTCGCCTCTGGGTAAGGACCAATCAAGCTATCCAAATAGCGTGACTCGTACTTGTGAGTGTCGCCAATGAAAACCATCAAATCTGCGATGCCGTAATACGTCGCACCAACCGCGAAACGATCCTCAAACGTGAGTGCGTTGATCGTGGTGTAACCACCAGCCGACCCGCCCTTGATCGCAAGTCGATCCGTGTCGGCGAGTCCCTTAGAAACAAGATAGTCAGCAGCCGCAATACAGTCGTCGGTGTCGTACACACCCCAGTTGCCTTTCAGAGCATCACGGAACGCCTTACCGTGACCTGTTGAGCCTCGGTAGTTCACATCAACAACAGCAAAACCACGACTCGTCCAGAACTGAATAGGAAGGCTTAGTGCCGAGCTAGTTGCGCTCGTCGGACCACCATGACTAATCACCAACAGCGGCGGCGTTTCGCTACCGTCCGATTCGAAATCAGGATTAGACGGTGGGTAGTAAAAGGCATGCGCCTCACCGTTATCGGTCGAAGGGAACGTGATCGCTTCTGGAATCGATAGATATGAGTCGTCGAGCTCGATGTCGCTCGATGATTTCAGAGTCGTCGTCGACCCTCTGCTCAAAGAAGCACGAACCACCTCGGCCGACGAAGTTGGTGAAGCACCGATATATGCAACCTCATCACCTATAACGTTCACTTCAGCGATCGAAGTGTGAGCCACAGCCGTTTCGGCAACTTCCCGACCGTTCAGCATAACCATTCTCAGCAGGCCCTTGCCGTTCTTGGTGCTCTTCAGCAATATCGCCCCGTCTTCCAAGAACGAATACGTGCTGAACCCGAACGCCCACGCAGGCCCCCCGTGATCTTTTTCTTCAGTAAGAATTGGCGTGACTTTGCCGCCCGACCACTTTGTAAGATTCCACCAGCCTGATTCATCAGTAATAAACACCAGCGTGCCGTCCGGAGCCCACTCTGGTTGGACAATGCTGGTGTCAATTCCGCCGGTTACTTTTTGTTCGTTTTTAACTGATCCAGAAGTCGAATCAAAATCGGCTACCCACAGTTCGCATCCATCCCAAGGCATGTTTGGGTGATCCCAAGACATCCAGCAAATTTGGTTGCCCGCAGCGTTCTGGCGTGGAGACGAATAGAAATCATGACCACTCGCCAGCACTCGTACCTCACCCGATCCGTTGGTGGCAACAGCGACGATCGAGTTGTCAGCCTCACGATCTTCGTGATGTGTTTCGTTCACCGTCAAAAGCCAATTGGAATCGTTCGTCAGCTGAAGATCAGCGAACCGAACTCCGCGATCAATCGAAGGCGAATCGGTGATTGCTTCAGGCTCACCGGTAGAAGATGCCTTGTAAATTCGCTGGTCGTCCCAATTGGCGAAGTACACATTGCCGTCTCGAACGGCGTAGGCACTACCGCCGTACTCGTGAACAGCGTTTCGAGAATTGAACGGCGGAGGGTTCACATCGACCGTCGAACCGTCAGTCGATCGCTTGACGATCACGTACCGACCCGCCTCTTCCGGTCGGCCCTCATGCCAATACACGTCGTCGCCATCTACCCGTACTTCACCAAGACGCAAACCGCCCTGAGTGATCAGATCGGCCGAAATAGGTGATTCCCACGATCCATACGGAGATGTTTGCTTAGCTGGCATTGGGTGATATTTCCTCGTCGTGAATCGTTCAACATGTTGCTGAAACTCGAATGCGCAAAAGGCTCGCAGAAGATCGCCAACAAGGCAACAGCGTCATCCGGCAAAATATCAACCAACGCGAAACGTCCCGTCTACCGTATCCACCGGGCGTAGCGGATAAGTAAGCGGGGTATTTCATTTGGCAGTTTCCTGCCGATATATCAGTTCCGAAGAACTACGAAACTAACCGCCGAAGAACGATCCCTGTCGTTCGCCGTTGACGATAACGTCGTACTCGACACCAGCTTCGAAATCAGAGCCAATGTTGATCGATTGATCGTCGTAGATGATCGCCAGCGTGCAAGGCATAGGAGCCGCTGGAACTTCAGTCAACACTTCGATGTGAACCTCACGATCTTCAACAGTCTTGGTAATCGACTTGAACGTCTCACAGCTTCCGCCAAGAGCAATCGTCACAACAATCATGTGCTGTGCAGGAATAGATCGAGTTGAAGCAATGCTTACATTCTCAATTGTTCCAAGCTTCGATGTGAACTCGGCGTTTATGCCGTCATCGTCGCCACTATCGCTAGCTTCATACTCAACACCAGAGAACTGATCGCCGATAGAACCGAGCAGTGATCCAATTTCAGCGTCATCACCGATGTAGAGAATGATTGCGTTTCCAAACAGGTACCAGTGTGGATTGGCGATCCAGTGAACCGTCATTACCGTTCCGTCAGCCATCTCGAACGTCGAACCATCACTCGAAACCGTCTCAGAAGCCTTCTCAGCCGAAGTACCAGGGTCGAATCCGTAAACCAAAACCTGCTGGCCGTTTACCTTCAATTCAGTTGGGTACAGACCAAACTGCTTCGAAACATCACTCTGTCCACCGTACGAAACATCCGCACCCAATGACCTGAGCGTCAGCTCTAGAGCCTGACTATCGGCAATGATGCTTCCGCTACCAGAAGGTGGGAACGGAGCAGGAGTTGGAGTAGGTAGACCGGGGTCTGTGCATCGGACGTTCGAAACAATTGCCTGGAACGTCTCTGTTTTGTCGCCGGCCTTCACCGTGTACACAGCGCAAGCAGTTAGCTCTTCGCCGACAGCGCCGAATTGAACTTCTACGCCTTCTAGTCGGTAATCGTCAGTGCACGCCACATCACCTGTTGGAACTTTGACCACAGGGAAGACTTCAAACATCGATTCACTCGTCTGAACAACGTTCGGGTCTACCACCTGATTGCAACCGTTTGTTAGTCCGATAATTACGTTGCCGTAGTAGGTAACCGATCCGCGACTGTCTTCCCCAATGATGATTTCGATGGCTTCAACCGTAGCGGGAATGATTCCAAATCCTAGGTCTCGGTACGGAGGGTCGTTTTCAATCGGTGACGAACCGGTTTCGAATGTCACTGCAGGTTGATCGTTCACGTAGACGGAGTACACCGTTCCACGTTCAAAATCGCTGCCAAGAGAAACGTTCTCGTCATGAATGCCGTAGATTTCCGTGCAAGCGATCATCTGATCAGGCGCAGGCACCATGTTGTACACAGTAATGCGAATATCAGTCCCGCTTCGATCAACATCAGCACGGTCAAACGTTACGCATCCCCCCGGTATGCCAGAGATGATCTGAACGACGTACTGTTCTGGGTAAGACTCCAAAACTAGAATCTCAACACTCTCGATGGGGGCGATCGCTTCAACTACTTCGTAACCTAGGTCAGTCGGTGGAGGGTCGCCCTCGATAGGGTCTTGGGTCGGCTGTACGCCTACTCCACCGTTACGGTCATTTGAAACAAACTTGGTCTCATCTGTGCCGCACGCAATGACGAATGCTGCGAGGGCTGCAATAGCCACCAGTACGAGCCACTTGTTTTTAGTTCCGCTAAACATTTTGTTTTCGTCTATATCTTTCGGTTTAGGCCCGTATTCAAATTCAAGGGCCATCGGTCTTGGCTTAGTCAAACGCCTTATTAGGCCACCTGTTATAGCTAAGACGCTAACCATTATCGATTTGTTCCATCGAATCTCACCACATTCCATTTTGTGCTTTCGCATGCACTAATTCGACTACCGTCTCGATGCGAATCCTAACCAAAATTGACTCAACACCCTTATAGGGCTTAGTCTTGAAGACAGTTCGAATTTCATATTGGCGTTGATCGGGACTAGTAAGTTTCGCTACGGATCAAAGAGAGTCGGGGCAGGTGGAAGCCCGATATCATGACCGGAACCGAATGGACCCGTGAGCTTCGAGGCAAAAGCTTAGGCAAGTAGCTTCCGACGGAGTGGGCACCGTTATCAGAGCCCAGGGCCTACGATCTTAGACAGCCTTGATCGTGTGTCCGACAGAGATACTGTTTCACCAAACATGATGCAGTAATTAGGGTGGCACCGCGGGATACACACCTCGCCCCTTTAGAAAGTACGCATTATTTCATTTGGGAGTGAGGTTTTTTTTATGCCCGATTTTTTCGTGAATACGGAAAAAATGGGCGATAAAAACCTCGACGAAACACTAGCGAACACCGCTAGAAATTAAATCGGGAGTCGACCGACATCATGGCAGCGCCTACTAAAAAGCGAATTCTTACTGGTATCCGACCCACAGGAGCCCTTCATCTGGGTCACTACGTGGGCGCGCTCCACAACTGGATCGATCTACAGGACCAGTACGACTGCTACTTCCTGATCGCCGACTACCAGGCGCTCGGCGACCACTTCCACGACATCGATCTCATTCGTGATTCCGTACTGCAGGTCACGCTCGACTGGTTGTCAGTCGGACTCGATCCAAATAAATCATCATTTGTCGTTCAGAGCTATGTTCCTGAGTTCGCAGAACTCACGATGTTACTCAGCTTCATAACGCCTCTTGGCATGCTCGAACGCAACCCAACGCTAAAGGGTGAACTCGACGATCTCGCTGTCGAACGACGCACGGTCGGCTTCTACAACTACCCAATGAGCCAAGTAGCCGACATTCTGCTGCCTCAGGCGCATCTGGTTCCGGTTGGCGACGATCAGCTTCCACATATCGAAATGACTCGTGAAGTTGCTCGTAAGTTCAACCGAATGTTCAAGCCTGTCTTCCCTGAAGCCGATTCACTTGTCGGCAAGGTCCCTCGACTTTCTGGAACCGATGGACAAGGCAAGATGAGCAAGTCCAAGGGCAATGTAATCATGCTTTCCGACGACGAAAAGACCATCACAAAGAAGGTAAAGAGCATGTTCACCGATCCGAATCGTGTTCGAGCCGATACTCCCGGCAAGGTCGAGGGCAATCCGGTATTCCAATACCACGACGCCTTCAATCCAAACACCGAACAGGTCGACGAATTCAAAGCTCGATACCGCAAGGGAACGATCGGTGACGTCGAAGTGAAAATGGCCCTAGCCGAAGCACTCAACGAATTCCTAGATCCCATTCGTGAAAAGCGTGCCTACTACGAAGCAAACATGAACCTCGTTGAAGAGGCGATCATGGACGGTGTTGGCCGCATGCGAAAAGTCGCCGCTGAAACGATGGAACAAGTTCGAGACGCCATGCGAATTTCGAGCTACACCAAGAACTGGTAATGCCTCAGCAAAGGCATTCCCACCAGACTCAGTCAGTTCTTATCAGCACGAGATGTACCCACCAGATGACAGCTCTAACTCAAATAAACAAAGCTAGCTTTTCTTGGCGAAGTTTCAACTAATCCACTTAGTACAACTTCAAGCCACCTGGCCACCAGGAAATATTCGTCATGCCCAACTACACACCCGATCTCTCAACATTCAAAAACCTCGCTTCAGATCACAATGTGATTCCGGTCTATCGCGAAATAAGTGCCGATCTCGAAACGCCGGTCTCCGCCTACCTAAAAACGGCAACCGGCAAGCACTCGTTCCTCTTCGAATCGGTCGAAGGTGGCGAAAACGTAGCGCGCTACAGCATGCTTGGCACAGAACCGTCCGAGGTTCTTACAACGGGTGCTGGAACCGAGCACGGTGAAATCGACCCCCTTGAACTTCTTCGTAACCGCATGGAGAAAGTAAGCTACGCAACCGTAGAAGGACTTCCAAAGTTCCACGGCGGAGCAGTCGGCTATCTCGCCTACGACACCATCCGATACTTCGAGCCGTCAGTCCCGCCGATTTCCGAAGAAAAATCTGGACTCGACGTTCCAGAAGCCGTATTTATGCTCACCGATACGATCATGATCTTCGACCATGTTCGCCATACGATATTCGTGGTCGCACACGCTGCGATTAATGGTGATGTGGAAGCAGCGTACGATCGTGCAACTGCCAAGATCGAAGAGATCATCGCACGACTCGACAAGCCAGTCCCAGCAAGTGGTGCACGACGAAACTTCCTGCCGCCGTCTGGGTTCACGTCACGTGATCCCAACCTCGATTACAGCTCGGTCGGTCATCCCGATCAATCTCCAATCCAAGGCGGCGAAATCACTGGGCAGCCGTACATCCCGAACATGACCCGCGAGTACTACGGCGAAGCGATCGCCAAGTGCAAACAGGCGATTCAAGACGGTGAAGTGATTCAGGTTGTGTTCTCGCAACGATTGGCACGCCGAACACCCGTAAAGCCGTTCGATATGTACCGATCGCTCCGAGCAATCAATCCTTCGCCGTACATGTTCTTTCTCGAACTAGATGGCTTCCAAATCGTCGGTGCCTCACCCGAACTTCTAACGCAGGTGATCGACGGAAAGATGGCAGTTCACCCAATCGCTGGAACACGCCCTCGGGGAATCGATCAAGAACAAGACAATGAACTCGAAGCAGAACTTATCAGCGATGAGAAAGAAGTCGCCGAGCACGTAATGCTGCTCGACCTCGGACGTAACGATGTTGGCAGAGTTTCCGATCCCGGGAGTGTCGCTGTAGAGCAAAGTTTCGAGATCGAAAAGTACTCGCACGTGATGCACATCGTGTCGCACGTAACCGGAGATCTCTCCAAAAAATACGACATGTTCGATGCTATGAAAGCCGCATTTCCAGCGGGAACCGTTTCGGGTGCAGCTAAAGTACGCGCAATGCAACTGATCGCCGAGCTCGAACCCGACAAGCGCGGTCCTTACTCAGGAGCCGTCGGATACTTCAGCTTCACCGGCAACATGGACACCGCTATCTCGCTAAGAACAATGATTATGAAAGACGGAGTGGCGTATCTTCAAGCCGGCGGCGGAATCGTTGCCGATAGCGATACGCAGACCGAGTACGAAGAAACCCTTCACAAGATGGGCGCACTAATGCGAGCAATCGACCACGCCGAGGAGTCGGCTGGTGTCTAGCCCAATCTTTACCACAACAAGCGAAGGTTTCGCTCACGCATCGTCGGTCTACGATGTTGTGCCGGTTCATGCTGTGATCGATTCGCCTAGGATTGCTCCTGTGCACGCTCTTCGTAAGCTGCGAACGGAAGGGCAACCTTCGTTCATTTCCGAATCGGTTTCTCCTGAAGTTGGTGCGTCACGCTACTCGTATGTATGCCCTTTGATAGAGAATATCGTTCGCACCGGAAAATCAGAACTTCTTGGCGATGTGAACCCGCTGTCGAACTTGCGATCACAATTTGTGGATCGCAACGTTATGCCCCTAGATAAACTCCCGGCGCTAGTCACAGGCGCCTTCGGATTTGTGTCATACGAAGCGGTTCAGCACTTCGAGGCGTCTGTTGGCGAGATACCCGCCGACCCAACAGAATCGCCAGTTTCTGCAATGGCAATCCCTCGTGAACTCCTAGTTTTCGACAATGCGCTAAATCAACTGCACATCGTCGTATTTGCGTCGAAGTCACAGTCGTTCGAAGCCGCACACGCTCGAATATCGCAAATCGCTGAATCTTTAGATGAATCAACGCCAAGCGAAATTTCAAACGAAGCGTCGACAGAATCTAACCCTGAAGAAGTGCCCAATCCGCCCTCCCAAAAGCGTACACAGTACCCGGAAATGGTTCGTAAGGCACGTGAAGCGATCATCGATGGCGAACTGATTCAAGTAGTTCTTGGTCAGCGTGTGGCGATTGAAACCAAAGCAGATGCAATCGACATCTACGAACAGCTCTCGTCAGCGAATCCATCACCGTACATGTACATGCTTGATCTTGTAGATATGCAACTGATCGGCGCTTCTCCCGAACTGCTTCTCCGCTCGACGAACGGAACAGCAGCCGTTAATCCAATCGCTGGTACCCGACCCCGTGGGGCGACTGCGGAAGAAGATCTTCAAAACGAAGCCGATATGCTATCGAACGAAAAAGAATCTGCCGAGCACTCAATGCTGGTCGATCTCGTCCGCAACGATCTCGGCAGAGTATCCAAACCCGGAACCGTAAAGGTCACATCCCTAAAACACGTCGAACGCTACTCGCACGTGATGCACCTTGTTTCACGAGTGGAAGGCGAGCTTGTCGACGATAAAGACGGCATCGATGCGTTCGAAACAGGATTTCCGATTGGAACACTCTCGGGTGCTCCCAAAATTCGAGCGATACAGCTAATCGCCGAACTCGAGCCTGAAGGACGTGGACCCTACTGCGGAGGCATCGGCTGGTTCGCACCGAACGGCGATGTCGATACCGGAACGATCATCAGATCGATCATTTTGCGCAACGGAACAGCCCACGTTCAGGGCGGAGCAGGGATCGTATTCGATTCCGATCCTGAAGCCGAAAATCTCGAATCAATCCAGAAGATGAAAGCGCCTTTGCTGGCGATAGCACGCGCCGAGGCAACTCAAGATCATTATTGGCGAAGCGACGATCCGTCTTCACCCGAAATACCACAGCCTGCGACAATGCAGCTCATTAGCGACTAATTCAAATGCTTCTACTAATCGATAACTACGACAGCTTTACATACAACCTTTTCCAGTACCTTTCCGAACTTGGAGCCGAGGTCGAGGTAGTGCGCAACGACAAAGCGACCATCGAGCAGCTTGCTGCCATGAACCCGGAACGAGTGGTCGTTTCGCCCGGACCTTCAACGCCCGACAATGCGGGTATTTCGGTCGATGTCATCAAGCACTTCGCTGGAAAAGTTCCAGTGCTGGGTGTTTGCCTAGGCCACCAGTGCATCGCTCAGGCGTTCGGCGGAGTCGTGACGGGCGCAGGTGAAATTCGACACGGTAAAACCTCTCCTATCAACCACACTGGCAAGGGCGTTTTCGCCGGACTTCCTCAGCCATTCGATGCTGTTAGGTATCACTCGCTGGCGATCGAACAAGAAACCGTTCCTGACGTGTTCGAAGTGACTGCGAGCACCGAGAACGGCATCATCATGGGAATCAAGCACAAGGAACTCGATGTCGAAGGCGTGCAGTTCCATCCCGAGTCGATCATGACCGAGGCCGGAAAAGAACTACTCCAGAATTTCCTCGACAAACCATCGCCCGTAAGCGCCAAATAGCGAATTCTCGCCAAGCCCACAACAGACTCCCCACAACGGTAAATTCAGGCTTCAAACGAATCAAGCTGAAAAGAAAATACTGAGAAGAAAAGAAATGAATATTCAACAGGCGATACAGACGGTGGTCGAAGGTACTGATCTTGAGCAAGATCAGTCAGCCGACGCCATGCGCGAAATCATGAGCGGCGAAGCCACCCCCGCCCAGTTCGGTGCATTCCTCACCGCTATGCGCATGAAGGGCGAAACTCCATCCGAAATCGCTGGCATGGCTGGTGTAATGCGAGAAGTCTCACTCCACATAGATACCGATGTTGACATGATCGACACGTGCGGCACCGGCGGCAGTGGGCTCAACTGGTTCAACATCTCAACAGCCTCTGCATTTGTAGTCGCTGGAGCTGGTGTGCCGGTCGCCAAACACGGCAACCGAGCGATGTCCGGCTCGACGGGCAGTGCCGACGTTCTTGAAGCTCTAGGAGTGAACATCACTCTCGGCCCTGAAGGTGTAAAAACCTGCTTCAGCAAAGCTGAAGTCGGATTCATGTTTGCTCAGGCGTTCCACCCTGCGATGAAGTTCGCTGGGCCGCTTCGACCGCAACTTGGAATAAGAACGATATTCAACTTTCTAGGCCCACTAACGAACCCTGCCAGAGTAAAGCGACAGGTGATCGGCGTGTCCGACGCTACGTTCGCCGAGAAAATAGCTAAAACACTTGAGATTCTCGGCACTGAGTATGCATTCGTGGTGAATGCAGAATCAGGGGCTGACGAAATAGATATCGAAGGGCAGACGCTGCTTTACCAGGTGAACAAAGACGGTCTAAAACGTCGCCGTACACGGCCTGCAGATTTCGGACTCCAAGAAGGTCTTAGAGAGCACTTGGTGGTCGAATCTACAGAAGAATCCGCTCAAATCATCAAAGACATCTTCGCCGGAGCAGGAAGCGGTCACAACCCGCCGATCGCACCCGAAACTTCACGTCGGAACGTCGTCGTTCTCAACTCAGCAGCCGCTCTTATGGCGGCTGGAAAAGCAGTTGCGTTCCAAGAAGCAGCAGCGATGGCTCAGGATTCGATCGACTCGGGTGCGGCTCAAGCGAAACTAAGTTCGTTGATCAAAATCAGTCAGGAACAGTCTTGATCGAAATACCAGGCATACTCGGTGAGATCGTCGAAAAACGACTCATCACCATCGGACAATCCAAGAAAAAGCGCCCCGAGCCAGAACTGCGATTAATTGCCGAAAATGCGAGCGTCCCACTCTCGCTACAACGAAGCATCGCTTCGAAAAGCGGAATATCCCTAATCGCTGAAATGAAACGATCTTCGCCATCGGCAGGATCGCTCGATCCCGATCTCGACCCAGCTCATCGAGCTGGACTTTACAGCGATGCTGGTGCCGCTGCGATCTCAGTTCTTACTGAACCCGACTACTTCTCAGGTTCTATCGAGGATCTTGCAGCTGTCTCGGTAATCGCCCGCGCCTCTCGCGTGCCTGTGTTGAGAAAAGACTTCATCGTCGACGAATACCAAATTCACGAAGCACGAGCCGCCGGAGCAGATTGCATCCTCCTAATAATCGCCTGCCTCGACCCAAAGCAGTACGCCGATCTATTTGCCATTTCGACAGCGATGGGAATGGACGTACTAGTCGAAGTTTTCGACGAACCTGAACTCGAAATAGCGCTAACTGCAGTCGATCCTCACATCGTCGGAATAAACAATCGCAATCTCAAAACACTGCAAACCTCGCTCTCAGTGTTCGAAACTCTTGCCCGAAAGATACCAGATGACCGAATTCGAGTCGCAGAGAGCGGAATGAAGGATTCTGGCGACGTTGAGCGCATGGGTTACGCCGGGGCGAAAGCTGTACTGGTAGGCGAGTCTTTGATGAAGGCAGGAAACGACGTAAGCGAACTAGCCGAGGCGATGGCCGCCGTGGAAGTCAGGTAGCTCAGTGCTGAGCTCAACAAAAATCAAAATTTGTGGTCTACGCAGTACAGAAGCTTCGATTGTGGCGTCTGATGCTGGAGCGGATTTCCTAGGATTCAACTTTGTTGAGGGAGTACGTCGTCAGATTCAACTCACTGACGCTGAGCAAATTCTGACCGATTACCGAGAAGGCAGGCAAACCTCGAAACAGCCCGGGTTAGTGGGTCTATTTAGAGATCAGGATATCGACCAGGTGAACAAAACAGCTCGTACTTTAGAGCTCGACTACCTCCAGCTATGCGGCAGTGAAGACGAAGAGTACGTTTCGAAAGTCGAACTACCTGTTTTCAAGCAATTATTTGTCAAAGAAGGAAGTACGCCTTTAAACGTCAATGAAATGGTCTCGCCTTTTCTTTCGTCTGGTCACGGCATCATCCTCGATAGTCTCACCAAAGGTGCGCTTGGTGGATCCGGAAAATCGTTCGATTGGGCAAGTGCCGTAGGCATTGCCAATCGAGATAAAGTCTTCCTCGCTGGCGGGCTCAACCCCGAAAACGTACAAAGCGCAATCAAACAGCTATCACCTTGGGGCGTAGACGTTGCGAGCGGTGTAGAAATTGATGGCGTTAAAGACCCCGAACGCATTCGAGCCTTCATCAAAGCGGTGCGTAACGCCTAGCTCGCTGAAATGAATGAAACCGCTTCATTCGACTGGCTAATTTCCAATTGCCCCGCGTAGACTGCGGCGGCGTTCTAACTCTCACGCCCGGTCTCGCACTCATCGGGTAAAAAAACGACATTCTGGAGCACTGATCTCAATGACCGAAAAACTGCGAATGGCTCAGTACGGAACCAAGCATGGGCACGCTGAAGGCGTTTTACAGGTAATGCTCGACCATCCAGAAGTCGAAGTAGTAAGCGTTTTCGAACCAGATGAAGCACGCCGAGCGCAGGTCGAGAATAGCGACAGCGCATTTGGCAAAGTCCAGTTCGTAGACGATCCATATGAATTCCTCGATGACCCGACTGTAGATTGCGTAACTTCCGAAGGAACGAACAAAGAAAGCCTCGGATTCACCGAAGAAATCGTCGCAGCCGGAAAGCACGTGTTCTACGACAAACCCGCTGGCAACGACTACAACCGGTTCGAAAATATCGTTGAAATCGCCCGTGCTCAAGACACGATGATTCAAATGGGCTACATGTTCCGCAAACACGACGGCTTCGAACGCATCACCAATTGGTCGCGCTCAGGCTTTCTTGGTCACATATTCCAAGTTAGAGCACACATGTCGACCTCGCTCCCAGAGAAAAACCCGGAAGGAATTCAAACCGGAAAAGAAGGGGTTTCTCACTTCAAAGCCGGCGTCATGTATGACCTTGGTGGGCACATGCTCGATCAGGTCGTCTGGATACTCGGTCGACCCAATAAAGTCTCACGATTCTTCCAGAATTCTGCTTCAGAAACGCGCGAAATGATGGACAACACGCTGGGAGTTTTCGAATACAGTAATGCGATTGCGACAGTCGATATTGCCGCTATCGAAGTAAAACCGATGGCGCGTCGATTCGAGGTTTACGGCACGAAGGGCACCGCAATCATGGAGCCGTTCGAGCCTGCCGATACAATCAAGCTCACCCTGGAAGAAGATCAAGGCGAGTACAAAAAGGGGGTCAACATAATAAAGATCGAAGATCGTGCCCGCTACATCGATACATTCGCCGAGTTAGTTCGAAATATCAAAGGCGAATCGGAACAACTCCGCACTCTCGATCACGAACTCCTAGTCCAAGAGACCCTAATGCGCGCCACCGGTGGACTAGCAGGGTAGTCGGCCCGAGCCGGTACGACAGTCCCCTTCGAGACGAAAGGGCTAGGGTCGTAGAATGCAGTTAGTGACTGAGTCGTTCAACGATGATGGAACCTAACACAAGACGCGGAGCCGAGTCATCCGATGACGACCGTGATCAACGCAACCCGCTCACTACCCATGGGCGCGAACGTCGGCACCCTCGGGCCAAGCGACTTTGAAAATGGCAGCGGTCTTGAAGATAGCACCCTCGATCGTCGCTTCGCGAAGCACACATCTGTACATGTTTGCGCCCGATAGATCAGCATTCGATATATCGGCTCCAGTGCAGTTGGTACGGTAGAGCGTCACCTTCTTCATCGAGGCGCCAGAGAGATTAGCCCTTCTGAGGCTAGCTTCAGAAAACACTGCCTCATCGAGATTCGCTCCTGAAAAATCAGTTCGCTCTAGCAACGCACGAGAGAAATTTCGTCCTCTGAGATCGCGTCCCGATAAATCGGCTCCTCTCAGATCCAACTGATATGGCGAGTTCGCCCGATGCCAAGCGCTCAAATCCTCGGCAGTTCCTTTGAGCAGATCAAAATGTTCCTGATTCATCCGATGATTATGTGGGCATACTAGCTCTGAGTCGAATCTGACCGTGAATATTTCGGCGTTTTTCTTATGAAACGTTCAATGTGCCAAGTTTTTGAAACACCTTTGAAACACGTTTCGGCTAATTTGTATTGAGGTCTTTTGGTTTGAGGCTATGCCTCCGCTATCCGACAGCGCAGTTCGCACGTAAAATGCTCCCTGCCTAAATGATCTACTGATCGTCAGAATCAACGAATCTCACTATCACGGTGCCAGCAAGAAAAAATGCACGAGGAAGTAATTAATGCCTTACATAGCCGAATATATTTGGATTGATGGCACCGAGCCGACCGCTAAGTTGCGATCAAAGGCACAGGTGCTTGCAGACGACAAAGAGCCCGGAATTTGGGGATTCGATGGATCATCGACTAACCAGGCAGCAGGCGATCAGTCTGACGTTGTTTTGAACCCAGTTCTCGTCGTCAACGACCCGATTCGCAAGGGCAAAAACAAGCTAGTCATGTGCGAAACACTTCTCACCGACATGACTCCGCACCCAACCAACACTCGTGCAAAAGCCGCTGCTTCAGCTGAACAGTTCAGCGAAATGGATATGTGGTTTGGTCTAGAGCAGGAATACACCTTCTTCGAAGGTAATTCACCTCTCGGTTGGCCAGACAACGGCTTCCCTGCTCCTCAGGGCGGTTACTACTGTGGTGTTGGTTCCGACGAAATCTTCGGTCGTGAAGTTGTAAACGCTCACCTAGATGCATGTATCGAAGCTGGTCTACACATTTCAGGTATCAACGCTGAAGTTATGCCCGGACAGTGGGAATTCCAGATCGGCCCAGTAGCCGCACCACTAATCGGTGACGAAATGTGGCTCGCTCGATGGCTGCTCTACCGAATCGCAGAAGATTACCTCGGTCCTAAGGGCATGCCTATTTCCGCAACGCTTGATCCTAAGCCCGTTGCAGGTGACTGGAACGGCGCAGGTTGCCACACCAACTTCTCGACTATTGCCATGCGTGAGTCGTTCGACGCTTGTGTTGCTGCTGCTGAGGCACTCGGTGCACCCGGCAAGCCAGAACTTCACATCGCCAACTACGGTCCAGGTGTTGAACTTCGACTCACCGGTGCCCACGAGACACAACGTTTCGATGAATTCTCATTCGGTGTATCCGACCGTGGCGCTTCGATTAGAATTCCTTGGCAGGTTGAAAAGGCAGGAAAGGGTTACATCGAAGACCGACGACCAAATGCCAACGTAGATCCATACGTTGTGTCGCAGCTGATCATCGACACAGTTTGCACAGCTGCTTCTAAGTAGTTCCTGCTAACTTAATTGATACTAAAAAAGGGGATGGCTTTGGCCATCCCCTTTTTATTTTTTGCAACCCGTTAAAAATCCGAATACGTGTCGTAGCGATCGGAGGCTGCGTCTTCTGTCATTACGAGAAGTGAACCATGAAAGACGTGGCGATCAGCAGGCGTAATCAACGCAACCGTTCAAATGTCGGCATCAATCGGTAGGCAGGAACCATCACAACGATCTCAGCCGATCGACGATGGCATCTTTACGCCAAGCCGATCACTGATGACTTCCATCGCCTGCCACGCGGTATCGCCCAACGGAACATTTCCTTCCTTCCGAAGCTTTGCCATTCTTCGTTGGCTTCGTTCACCCGGGTAGTAAATCTCGTCTACTCCCTGTTTTTTCTTTCCGCTCTTCACGCGATCCAACTCCGTATCCATCGCGTCCTTGAATTCGGCGATAGGTCGGTATTCATCTGGATTTATCAGCCACAAAAAATGTCCCCAATCCGATCCGGCCAGTACATTTCCAAAAATGTCTGACATCAGGGCGAGTCCATAGCCACGTGCACCTGCCATCGGCAAAATCATGCTTGAGCCGAGCTCGTAGTCAGTGGCATCTGTCAGCGGAGAACCATCAGATTTCTCAACAAAGCCAGCGGGTATCGTTTCACCATTCGTCGCAGCTTCCCACACCTTGGCAGCGGCAATCGAACTAGTCGCCATGTCGAGAATGTACGGATCATACTTTCCAGCTGGAGCAGAGTATGCAATCGGATTTGTTCCGAACTTGCCTGTCAAACCGCCGGTTGGCGGAATTATCGGATGCCGAAAAGCACTACAGGCAAAAGCGATAAGCCCCTCTTCAGCGGCACGCTGAACGTAAGGCGCAAGTGCAATTACATTGCCGGAATTCCTTACGCTCCCACCCGCCATGCCAACGGTTTTTGCCTTGGCAATACTTTTTTCCACAGCGATATTCATACCGATCACACCGCAACCGCCATCACCCTCGACAACCGTGGTAATTGCTGAATCTTTGATCACTTCAGTAGCGGGATCAGGATTAATTGTTCCGTCCTGATGCCAATCGATTACAAGTTTGAAAAAATACAAACCGTGATCTGGGCTACCACGAAGCTCACTATCGATAATAACCTCAGCGATTTGAGAAGCGGTTTCGGCGGATGAGCCAACTTTTACAAGCGCTTCCTCCATAAATTTCATAGTGTCGACGATGGTGATAATCGGCAATCATTTTCTCTTTTGTTAAAATTTCTTCGGAAGCAAATTAGTCTGGTAGTAAATATTTTCACAAAGTCGACAAAACATACCACCTGCGCACACGGGGATCAGCTAAGATCATACCGTTTTCGTGGCTACCATTCGCCACACACCCTTTTGTCCGGTAATCGGAATAATCTCCAAAATTCGCAATATTCACTACGGCTGGATAGTCGTACTTGGCACCGCGCTCATGCTGTTCGGTGGCGCCGGATCGCGATTCTCGTTCGGCGTATTTCTCAAACCAGTCACTGAAGAATTCGACTGGAGCCGTGGCTCTCTCGCGGGGGCACTCGCTGTCGCAGGACTCGCCACCGGAACGCTACGCCCCGTAGCTGGTCTACTAGCCGACAAATACGACCCCAAGATCATCGCCTCAATTGGCGTTCTTATCGGCGGATTAGCCCTCTTCGCAATGTCGCAAGTTGAGGAACTTTGGCAGGTCTACCTCACGTTTATCGTCATGGGAGTAGGGTTCACCATGGCATCGCCCGGAGCAGTGGCGAAAATCATCGGAGCATGGTTCACCAAACGACGTGGACTCGCAATGTCGATCGCCGGAACCGGCTCGGCTGCCGGTGAAACAGCACTCGTACCCACCGCCGCAATAGCGGTCGCATACATCGGCTGGCGAGAGGGTTACATGATCCTCGGTGCGATCCTGATCGTACTGATACTGCCGCTCGTATTTTTCCTAATAAAAAGTAGACCCCGTCGAGGGCAGCACGCCGATGGCTACGTTGAAGGCGAAGTCGCAACCGACGAGGCAGGTTTCAGCAAAGGATCTGCCGATCCCAACCTTGGGATGTCGCTCGGGCAGGCATGTCGAACTGGACTATTCTGGCGACTCACAATTGGCTTCTTCATATGAGGCTACACAATGGGCTTCGTGAATGCCCACTTCGTCGCTTACACGACTGACTTTGGCGCAACAGCTGTGCAAGGTGCGGGTGCGCTTGCGACCGTAGGAATTGCCGGACTCGCCGGTGGCCTGAGCTTCGGATATCTCGCCGATAGGTTCGGACGTCGACCGTTCTTGGCTCTCTCGTACGCAATGCGAGCGATCGGGTACGCAGTGCTTTTGATGGCGACAAGTCTTCCGTTGGCGATTCTTGGAGTAGTGATAATCGGCAGCTCGTGGACCTCAGTGATTTCTCTCACAGGCACAGTCACATCCGATGAATTCGGACTTCGCCGCCTCGGCACGATATACGGCACGATGTTCATGGTCATGCCGTTCGGAGCGTCCAGCGCAGTGTGGCTAGCTGGCAAGATCTACGACACCAACGGCAATTACGATCAAGCAATGTGGATCAGCCTCAGTATGGCGCTTATCGCCGCAACCGCAATCGCCATGCCAAGCACCGGCATCTCGAAAAAGATCTGGCCGAAGACGGAAGCAAGCTAGCTAATCTAGCTTTTTGTCATTGCGAGGAAGCCAAAGGCTGACGTGGCAATCAACCATGTCAAGCAACGCAAAGTTCAGATAGTGGGAGCAGTCGCCCACTCGGATTCGTGCAGCATCACGACTCGCCTAGACTATCTGTCGAAACGGCTCAACCGTGATTGCCACGTCGCAGGACCTCTTCGCAATGACAGTAGGCGCTCCTAGCCAACCCAGAAAACGTGCCTATGGCACCTAAATCCAGCGGCCTGTGCGGTTTTCGTATTTGGTGTAGATCTCACCAAACTCACGTAGCAGATACGCCTCTTCACGACGAATTACCAAAGCCGTTAGCAAAGCGACTCCGAAGAAAACCGAAACAAGTATCGCCATGCCGTTCAGCGCAATCGCCAGTCCCGCAGCGATCAGTAGAAATCCTGAATAGATCGGATTTCTAGTGCGCTTGAACGGGCCCGAAGTAACTAACGTTTCCGTAGGCTCGCCCGGTTCAGGATGCTCACCGTGCCGTCGCATCGTTATCCACGACCAGTAAATCAATAGGACTCCGACCGCTATCAGTATCGAACCAATGACAAGACCGATCGTCCCGCCAATGACTTCGCCGCGCCAGATGAACACATGAATCAGTGCACCAAGAAATACGGGCGTGAAGAAAATTACAGGAGGCAACGCCGGGAGTTTTAGCTCAGCCTTACCCCACTCTCGTTCCTGGCCGTCATCGTATTGTCTATTTCCGTTACCAGCCAACAGTTGCTCCTCTGCCAGAACTCAAGCACGCTACAACCCCTGCATAGCAGACGTAGGATCAAGTATGACATCGGCCGCCACCAAACGGTCTTGTAGCTCCTGTATCGAAACGTTTCGATTATTCCCGCCATTCGACGACGCCATCGCCGCTGCGACGCCTGCAGCCTGTCCCATTCCCATCGAATTCGCAGTGACTCGACTCGATGCCAACGCTTCGGAAGTAGCTGAGTGGCAGCGACCCGCCACCCACAAATTATCAACGCCCTGTGGAAGCAATGTTCGATAGGAAATATCGTAAGGCGGAACGACGGGTTGCTCGTGATACCCGGCAGTATTTTCGGGGTGACGATCTATTCGCCACGCTCCCAAAACCACCACGTCGTCTTGACGTTTCGCAGTTCGAATGTCGTCGCCGGTCAGCGTGTAGTCGCCTACTATCCTGCGCGATTCCCGAGAACCCGCAGTGGGGCCGCTCGTGAAAAAGTAGGCGTCTTTGAACTCGGTCAACGCTTCTTTCCAAAGCTCGAACATGGTCCAAGCGTCTTTGCGGCCTTGAATTTCAGCGTTGGTCCAGTCGTTCGGCTTCGTCGCATCGCCGGGTGTTCGAATTACGTTGAAGTAGATATCTCGTCCTGAGAACGTTGCTGGCCACGGACCTCCATAGAGTCCGATCTTGCCTTCCGCACGTGCCTTTTCGAGAACGGCTGCGCACTTACGACGAAGTTCGAAAGTAAGTTCCACGAATCCGATTCGGAAGTGCAAGCTCATCGGCTGCAATGACTCAGCAACTTCGTACGGTGCACCCGCCCAAGCGGCAACGTCGGCATCGCCAGTTGAATCGATAATGTTCTTTGGCCTGATCGCAACGAGACCGTCTTTGTTGCTGACGACCACGGTGTCGATACGATCGCCGTCCATGATTACGTCGGAGACTTGAGTGTGAAACAGCGGAGTCACGCCTGACTCGATCAGCACATCGTCGGATGCCTTTTTGAAAAGCTCTGGGTCAGTGCGAGGAATCACACGATCAGGGTGTTTTTCGACTTCAGTGAAATCGCCATTCACGTTGTAGATGAGATCCGGAGCCTGTCCCGGCTCGGCGACGCCCATTCGTTCGAGCATCTCGAAAACTAGACCGCCAACGACGGGTCGACCGGTTTCTTCATAGACGAATCCGTCGAACGCCGATCCGATGATGTTCGTAAAGAACCCACCAGCGAATCCCATGCGATCAACCGCCATAACCGATGCGCCGTTACGAGCCGCACCAACTGCAGCCCCGATACCAGCCAGTCCAGTTCCGCAAACCAGAACATCAGGCTCAGAAACAACAGGCATCGATTTTGTGTATTGGATGTTGGACATGTGCGGATTCCTGTACTAGAAGCCCTCGCCCCGAAGGAGAGGCTTGGATGAGGGGGCACGACGGCGGTGGATGAAGGAGGAAAGTAGGACTCCCCGTCCAGAACCACTGAACTGGCGAATCACAGCGGTACCTGAAGTACTCTCAGAATTCCATTCACGCGACTCAACTCTCTCCCTCAGGGAGAATGAACCGGCAAGCCCCGCTACTCCTAGCACCCTGTCAAACTTTCGCTGAATCGTCCGCTCTCACGTTCACGCAGAGCAACGTTCACACGAAGCTTCTCGAGTGTCTGCTGAAGCGTTAGTTGACCCTGTGGGACCTTGTGATCATCAAAGAACGCAATCACATCGGCAGCCTGTTCAGGCTTGCTCAGCGCGGTCACACCCGACAGCATTCGAACGATCGAGTTCGCCGGGAAGTCCTTATTGATCTGTTCCCAATTCGACTTCACAAACTCCCAAGCCCGGAAGCCCTGTTCCTTGTTTCGCATGCAAACGGCCAACAGGTACGGCGCATCCTGAGTTCGAATTGTGCCATCTAGCGTCATCGCCATGGTTCGATCTATCTCAGCTTCGCACGGGAACGCCGAAAGTGCCGACTGGTATCGTCGTTCTTCCTGCGGCGTGCTCGGATTATGGTGCTTGTCCAAGAACACTTCGTACTGTGCCGAGTCTCCCTTAGAAGCAACAATGCCTGTCGCTGCGGCGGCAATGTTCGGCTCGACCGAACCAGCATCGACCAAGTAAGAATCGTGCAAATCGCCAGCATTCTTCAGCGCAAGGTCATCATCACCGACGTTAGCCAGTAATCGAATGAATAATCCGCGCAGTTCGAGATCACGCGACGAGTTGCTGTCGGAAGGCTCCCATCCAAGTCGATCCAAAGCTGGCTGAGCCAAATCACGAACCGCAGCCTTGTACTGCAGCTTCGCTTCGCCTTCGACCAACTTGTCGAGACCGCTCAAGCAGCCGGAAAGAACCGTCCACACGTCGAGGTCGGTCTCAGGCTGAAAGCTTCGAGCGAAATCCAAGAAGTCGGTAGCCGAAGTCCGCCCTGCCATGACCGACGACCAAGTGTCGTCTACGAGTCCGTATCGTTCGATCGGAGTGAGCTTTTCGAACATGCTGCCCGAAAGAGCCTTCAGCATTTCTGGCGAATAACGAGCCCGGAAGAATCCGCTTCCTCCTGCGTTCGCAGTAGCCCATTCTGCTGGCGATTCCAAAGCTATATCGGCCGTTTTCTCTTCGAGCAAATATCGGATTTCTTCGACACCTGAATCAGTTCCAACTTTCAACACAATCGGAACTGACCAGATCGTGGTGTCGGTTTCTTCTCCTTCGGTATACAAGAATCGATCCTGCGAAAGCGAAAGCGTGGAGCCATCTTCTGAAATCGAAGCACTTACCAACGGGTAGCCCTTCTGGAAAATCCACGAATCCATGATTCGACGTGCCGGTTGGTGAGTTACGTGCTCAATCGCATCCCACAAGTCGTTAGTTTCGGTGTTTCCGTACTTGTGCTTGTTCAAGTAGTAGGAAATTCCGTCCTTGAACTCGTCTTTGCCCAAATACTGCTCGAGCATTCGCAGAACCGATCCGCCCTTTTCGTAAGTCAATAAATCGAACATGCCCTCAGCATCCTCTGGCGAGTTCACTTCGATCTCAATCGGACGTGTGTTCGCAAGCGAATCGACATCGAACGCCATCGAGCGTTCAAGGCTGAACTGGTTCCAGCGTCCCCATTCGGCGTTGAAATTGTCGGAACACATAGTTGCCATGAACGTTGCGAAAGCCTCGTTCAACCAAATTCCGTTCCACCACTCCATCGTCACGAGGTCGCCAAACCACATATGAGCGATCTCGTGAGCAATAACGTCGGCAACTCGAAGCAGTTCAGGCTCGGTTGATCGCGACTTATCGACGAGAAGGAGCACTTCTCGGTACGTGATACAGCCGAGGTTTTCCATCGCACCAAAGGCAAAATCAGGCACAGCAACCATGTCGAGTTTCTGGCCCGGGTACGGAATTCCGTAGTAATTTGAGAAGAACTTGAGTGCGAACGCACCGGCTTCAAGCGAGTAGTCAGTGAGGTGACCTTTGCCGATCGGGTGAACGATTCGCAGCGGAACACCGTCGACGTCGATTGGTTCGGTAGCTTCGAACGGACCAACGATGAAAGCGACCAAATAAGTCGACATCACCATCGTGTCTTCGAACAAAATCGACTTTCGTCCGTCGCCAAGATCGGTAGTAGAAATATCAGGACCGTTCGAAACAGCGAACTCATTTTCTGGCACGACAAGGGTCACACCAAAAGAAGCCTTGAATGCAGGTTCGTCGAAACATGGGAAGGCACGTCGAGCATGGGTGCTTTCGAACTGAGTCGTAGCAATCGTGTGCTTAACACCATCGTCGTCGGTAAATACTGATCGGTAGAAACCGTGAAGCAGGTCGTTCAAAATTCCAGTGAACCTGGCAACGATCGTGTACGGACCTGTCGAAAGTTCCGAGTCAAACTTCAGAGTTACACGTTCCATGTCTTCGTCGTGCTCGATGCCTGAAGCGACCGTCTCACCGCCGACACCATCGAGTACGGATGCTGAAGAAATGATGAGATCGGCAGAGTTGATCTGGATATTGTCGGTTCGCTGACCGACCTCTACCTCGATTTCGACAGTACCAGTAAAAGTGGCGTTTTCAAGATTGGGTTCCAGGTTTATTCGGTAGTGCGAAGGAACAACAAACGAGGGTAGGCGATGCGGATTGGTCGAGGCGTCTGGCAAATTTCTCTCCGGTTCATAAAAACGTATCTTCGGAGACTACCGCGCCAACTAGCCCGGCGCTACTGTCCGCGACTGGTCAAATTCAACCCATACGGAGTAACGAATTGGCCATATTGGCTCGCCAGGCTTCAACCGACTCTGATGTCCATTCGTAAAAGCCCTTGCCGGTCTTCACGCCAAGATCGCCCGATTCGATCTTGTCGAGCAATATATTTGGAAGCTCACAGTCGTTATTGAGTTCGGCGAATAGTTCGGACATATCGGAATGTGAAACCGACCCAAACACTCCGATTTCAGCGAACTTCGGGCCAAATCCGTTGCGGACAATATCGTCGATCTCGGCTGCAGTCGCCTCACCGCTCTCAACTGTCGACATCGCCTCACGTAACAATGCAACCTGCAAGCGATTGCTGATAAAGCCTTGAATTTCGATACGAACTACAGCAGGTTTCTTTCCAATCGCCTCGTATTCGTCTTTGACCAAGCTAACGACTTCGCTGGATGTGTCAGGACCCGTAATAATCTCGATGCCCGGTAACAAATGAGGCGGATTGAAGTAGTGAATTCCAACAACTCGCGACGTTCGATTGGTGACCGAACCATAAGCGCTCGGAACAAATGTCGAACTATTCGAAGCGAGTACAGAGTGAGTAGGTGCTGAAGAATCGATTTCAGCGAATATATTTTTCTTTAGATCGATATTTTCTGAAGCAGCTTCGATTACGAGATCAGCATTTTTTACAGATTCGCCTAAATCGGTCGAAGTTGAAATATGTGTAAGAGCATGCTCGATCTGATCTTCAGAAATTCGACCCACAGAGGCGAGCGCCTTTAGTCCCACACGAGCTCTCGATATCGCATCGCTCAACAAGTAATCAGAAACGTCGTTTAGAAATACCTGCTTGCCGTGAACAGCCAATTCAAGCGCGATTCCGTGCCCTAAAAGTCCTGCACCTATAACTGCAACATTCTGAAACTTCGACGCCGCAGACGAGCTACTGCCAGTAAAGCCCGTACTCTCACAAACGTCAGGTACAACAATCTCGGACGCCGATGTTGCTGCTGAAATTTCACTGACTAATTCGCCAGCGATAACCTGAACCAGATCCCATCCGATCTGCTCCCAAATCTCGAACGGTCCGCCCACAGACCACCGACGACCTATCGAGTTGGTGATAACTCGGTCGACATCACCCGCATCACAGACGCCAGCCTCAACCAACGCAACCGACTCCCGGTAAATCGCCGCCTGCAACCTAAAAGAAATGCCTTCGCTAGCCTCAACGTTCATATGAATCGAATCCGTCCTAAAGAAAAAGTGACTCGGTCACACTGAGTAACCTACTGAGCCGTCTTCTCGCATTGGAATGACTTGCAAATTGCGTGGTTCGTAAGGCTGCGACTGGAAACCTTCTACTTCCAAATCTATTCCGATGCCGATGGCGTCGGGAACCGGAATATATCCGCCGTCACGCTGCCACGCCGAGTTGAACATAGCGTTGAAAGGCTGTTCGTCTTCTTTCGAGTACTCCTGAGTAAGGAAGTTCGGAATCGATGTATCGAGGCCGCAAGCCGCCGCAGTTAAAACTGGACCAAGGAAATTATGAGTAACGACCGCCGAGTGGTAGGACTCCGCTATTGCAGCGATCTTTTTCACAGCGGTAAACCCGCCGGCAAGACCAAGATCGGGACGTGCATATTGGCTTCCGCCCAGTTCGAACATTTCTCTAAATTCCCAGATCGAATGCATACGCTCGCCGTTTGCGACCGGAAGCGTAGTTCTCTGAGCGACCTCGGCCTGCGATTTGATCGAATCGATCTGCACCGGGTCCTCGTAAAACGCTGGTTGGAATTCAACCAATTGTTCAGCAAGCGCAATCGCAACCATCGGCGTTAGTTTGCGATGAATTTCCAAAATGATGTCGCAATCCAACCCCGCACCATCTCGCATTGCAGCAACGTTCTCACGCGTGTCGTGAATCAATCGAGGAAGCGTCATCGACTGGAAACCGTCAGGCAGAGGATCTGTCTTGATCGCAGTGAAACCCTGCTCAACCGCTTGACGTGCATTCAACATCAATCCCTGCGATGTTGTTCCTTGATCCGAAGCATCAGGTCGAATTCCGCCCATCAACAAGTGAAGGCGAATCTTGTTGCGAACTTTGCCTCCCAGAAGCTGCCACACCGGAGCTTCGAGGTGCTTGCCCTTGATGTCCCATAGCGCAATATCAACAGCACTCAACGCACCCGAAAGCACTGATCCACGGAAGGGGCCCATTCGGTACATGTACTGCCAGTGATGCTCGATATCTAGAGGGTCTTTTCCGACGAGATAATCGGCGAATTTCTTCACGACTTGGTCGGTCGCTTCGAGATAACCCCAACATGCTGACTGTCCGACACCAACAAGACCGTTATCTGTGAATATTCTGACGATCTGGCTGTTACCGGCGAGGATCGATTCAACGCGTTCGATTTTCATTTTTTACTCTCTAGCGTTTTTTCCACGCTTTAGACAATTCGGCATGCCGAAGATTCTGTACGGCGACGATCATACTGACTATTTCGATCGAATCTCGGCAATTAGAGCGATTGTTGACTCCATATCGGTGACCCGAGGATGAGATTTGTAGCCAGCGTGACCGTTGTATCGATCAATCAAGATGGGTCGAAGACCTGCCTGTTCGGCACCGTAAATGTCCGATTCAATCTGGTCGCCAACAAAAGCCGCCTCATCTGCTGAGACATCAGCTTCCACTAGGGCCGCTTCAAATATTCGCCGGTTGGGCTTTTCTACCCCGGTTTCACCCGAAGTAACCGCGAAATCGACGTGACCAGTCAAGCCCATGTCATCGCACAGTCGTTGGCTGGTCGAGTTCATGTTCGATACGACACCTACACCCAAACCGAATGCTCTTATCCTGTCCAGGCCTTCTATAACGTCAGGAAACAAGGCAATTCGGTACTCCTGTTTCCTAACCTCAGACCAAATTTCTCCCGAAAGTGAGAGTTCTACTTCGTGACCCGAGCCCTGAAGCACCAATTGCTCAAACCGAGCGAAAAACGCCCACTGCTCTTTCGCGTTCATCGTTCGTACCGGTTTGGTCGCATTTTGGCGAGTCATAAACTCATCTGCCATGTGATACCCAGCGTCGATGCCAGAAGCGGTAACTTCTAATCCGAACCGCTCAAGCGCCTGAGCTTGTATTTGCTCTCTCGGAGGATCAAACCCCGCAAGAGTGCCGTACACATCGAACAAAACTGCCTTCAGTTCAGACATTCATCGCTCACTTTGTATCTTTGGTCTTTGGCGCAAATGCTTTTCACCTAGTTAAACTCGCCAATCGGCTGAAGAGTCCGTGCGGCACCGCCAACCCAACTTGCCTGAGTAGATTTCAACGTGGCAGATACCGCGTTCAAGCTACTGCCTGTAGTAAACACGTCGTCTACAACCAGAATTCGGCGACCTACTATCGCACCAACCGATTTCAATTCCTCCGCGAACACGCCTGAAAGAGCACCACGCCTCACAACTGCAGTCGGCTGCTCTGGCTGCGAAACAGTGTTTATCGACCGGAACGACAGATCGCCACGATATTCAACACCCAGAGGGTAGGAAAGTTTTTGCGCCAATATCGCGGACTGGTTGTACCCGCGTTCTCGAACCCGCGACTTGTGCATCGGCACCGTCACTGCGATGTCAGGTTCAGCGCTGATCATCGGTTCGGTGTTGAACATTCCGCACAATACCGAACCGAGTGCTCTCACATCGTCGAGTTTGAAGGCTAGTACAGCCGGTCTCGTAGGAGATTCGTAAAGATATGAGCCACACATCCGATCGAGCGATGATCGTTCGATCACGCATCGTGTGCAAATTCCGGGTTTCTCCAGTGGTTCGGCACATTTGCTGCAAACGTCATTTGGTACAGCAGGAGAGTCAACCAGACAGCCGCTCCACAGCAGTGAACCGCCACTACCGCAAGTGGACGGGAATGCCAGATCCAACGCGCCTGACGTTAATTCTCTTAGTGTTGTTATCAATTGGGCGTTATCAGATAAAAATCTTGTTCACAACGTGCCATCAGACCATGAATTCACTAGAATAGCGGAGTAACGGGCTGGGGCCTGGTTAATGAACATATTTCCGGTTCGAATTGGGGGATACTTGAAACTTACGATCACCGCCAACAACACGACTATAACCGACGCCATTAGGGCATATGCCGAGAAGCGACTCAGCATCCTTGATCGCAGATTTCGTGATCCGGTGCCTGTGTTCCTGCAAATACGTAAAGAACAAACCAAAAAGGAAGAAGACCGATTCATTGCTGAAGTAACCATCAGACTAAAGCGTGGTGTTATTCGAGGGGAAATGCGAGGCGACTCGCCTTACACCGCCGTCGACCACGTTTCCGACACTGTTACCCGGCAAATAAGCCGGTATAAGAATCGCTATTCCGACAAGACACGACGCACCGCTGAAGGCGGACTTGGTTTAGCAATCGCCGAGCAATTGGCGCAAGAGTCAGTATCAGAAGTTGATGACAGTGGCATTACGACTCTCGAACACGGCCAGCTCGTACGAACGAAACGCCACAAAATGTCCTCGGAAACGGTCGAGGACGCAGCCGGTCAAATGGAGCTTCTTGGTCACAACTTCTACGTATTTCTAAATAAGGAAACCGACGAAATCAACGTGGTATATCGACGACACGATGAAGACTACGGCCTGATCGTTCCCGAAGAAGCGGAAGCCTAGATCAACCCAAGTTTTGGAAATGGAATAAGCCGACTCTAGTAGTCGGCTTATTTGTTGAAGACGGTGCTTTTACCTGTCGGTGTATATTCGTAGATCACAACCGGTGTATCGATTCCGTCTGAGATCATCTCAGAAGTCGGATACACCTGTTCAAGTCCATTGATATCCATCGTTTCGAACTTGTTCAACCCGTTTTCAGGATACTTTGCCCGCTCCATCTCGCCGATGTAAACGTACTTCACACCGTATTTATCGAGAGTAAAAATTGCAGTCTGGCGTAGGGTCGTGTCGAAGAATCTATCTACCTCAACACGACGGGCAGAAACCGTCGAAGCGTAGCCAACTCGCTGTTGTCTCTGATGCCAGTCCCAGCCAATAACTGACGGCAGGCCGGTGTAGATCGAAACTCGGTTGCCCCATCGATACTGATCGCTCAAACCCTCGATAATCACTGGCGAGCCTTCGATATTCTCCTGCATCCACGTTATTGCATCGAAATCGTACTGCAACGTTAGAGGACCTTCATGGTCGTTGTAAGTAACCGATTCCATGTACGTCATACCGTCGAGAGCCAGACCGCTGAATTCAAATCTCTCAGAATTTCTATCCCGGGTTCCAAGCACCGGATAAATCATCACGCCAATCACGAATACGGCAAGTCCAGCCATCCAAACACCTCGTGGCGCCCGAACATCCCTAAGTGAAAGTTTTCCGGCGACGGCTAGGAACCATAGGAAATAAGCCGAAGCCATCGCAAGCAATATCCAAGCCTGTAGATAGAACTTGAACACGGTGTTCATCCGACCTATGTCGTCTTTTACCGTGAAAATATCGACACCGGCTGCGAGCGCCATGGCCATCACAACCATCCCAACCGCCACAAGCGAATATCGAGAGCCGGGCACGCCAGAACCCTGAGCGACCACCCCTGCGCCAAACACGGAAGCACCAACAATAACTACGAATGCGATCGTGGCGAAGCCAGTAAGCGCAAGCGTTAAGACCGATACGGCAACCAGTACGAGCACGATGTGCCATATCCAAGAGCTCGCACCCGAGCCCGGAAGTGGAGCACTCGTCAGCTTTGCCAAAGCATCAGCGAGTTTCTCTCGCCACATGAACACCAACCAGCTCAGAATCACCAGTAGGAATAACGAGTGGATAACGATGTATCGCCAGAGATCGGTGGTGAACTGGCTTTTAATGACGCCATTGTTGAACAGTTCAAAATTGGAATGGAATGGCAGGAACACCACGTGCCCGACAACCGCAACAAATACCGCACTCACGCCGCCAACTACAAGTTTTCCAAAAAGAGATCTTTTGCTCGTCAACAACTGCCCGCCGACTAGGAAGCCACCTGCCAACAAAAGTTGCGTCGGAAAATCCCAAGCATTGATAGCTCTCAGCGAGCCGATCAAGACGCCAATCACGAATAGACCTGCCAGAGATTCTGCCCAGTGACGCTTTCGACCAATTCTCAGATATGCAGCGACCGTCGCCGCAAACGCCGTTATCGCAACCGGAATCGCAATCAAATGTGCGTGCAAATCGGCAAAAAGGAATGTGAAAAATGGGAACTCGGTGATCTCATTTCCGGGCGATCCCGGAGCCATCATCCTCGAGCTACGCCAGAAATCGAAGAATCCGAACTGCTGATCTTGAAAGAACGTTCGAGAAGCGCCCTCAAGCACTTGTAATAGACCATCTATATTCCCGGCAACAGCCACAAATATCACGGCGGTCAACCCTGCGAATATCGGAGATTTTCGTGACCAAGCGGGGATTCGTCGTGCCCTTAGAGTGAGCTCGGCAAGTCCGCTAACTATGGCGTAAACACCACCAATCGTGAACATGAACAGCAGCGGAACAGCGAGGTTGTAGGCGACCGATGGAACGATGCCAGTGAACCGAATCAACGTGGCGATCATGAACTGGCCAAAGTAGTAGTAGTTCAAATATCCACCGGCGTACCAAGGATCGTACGGCGGAATCGTCGAAGATTTCACCACGGCATTCAGATAGGCGAAGTCCATCGGCTTCTCGCCACCCTTCCATGGGTGCCAAAGATCGGGATTCGCCGCTCGAATTAGCAAGAATGCAACATACCCAACCAAAAGCAGCAATTCCATCCTGATGAATCGCCGCTTATTAGAACGCAAATGGTTTATGAGATCACTGCCTGTCGATCGCGTAGATAAATACGAAACCACACCCAACAGAACCACCGCGAGCAAAACGGCAAAGAAGCTGAAATGCAATACGTTCACGCTCACCAGAAGCCATGCCGTGGTCGCAACTAACACCAATCCCAACGGCTTTGCGAACACGTAACCGCCGTCTGGCCACGGCCTGAACACAACGAACGCTATCGGCAGAACGACAAATGCAAATAGCTGTGCTGCCAAATACCAAACGACCGGAGTCAACGAGTCAGGCATCCAGCGCAGGAACATGATCGAACTCCAAGTACCACCCGATTGCTGAATCTCAGCGGCCTCTTCCGAAAGTAGCAAGCCAACTTCTGGTAGCGACACCTCTCTCACAGCAGGTCCGGTAGCTCCCATTTCGAATTTCAAACGCTGCGCCGAGTAGCCTTCGGTATTTTCGAACACGAACGTTTGCGGATGCTCGTAAACCGAGAAGCTTTCGTCGGCCCAGCCGAATCCCGCGGTGAAAAGCCCGCTAGAGGGGGGACCGAATCCCTCTGGGGGGCCGAAATCGAGCCGTGCGAAAGGATCTTCGTAGTAGTCGACACCTAGTCCGCCAATATAGCGACTTCCTGAGTACGCCAGTTCATAACCTAGTTCGCCGGAGAACATTTTCTGGTAGAACACTGAGGTGATTGGATATCTTTCCGGCAAACGAGGAATTGTTGCGTAAAGACGGTTGCTCAAAAGAACAAAATAATCTGACTTCGCCAGCAAAACACTGAGCTGGTCGAACTTGTTACTGCTTTCGTCGTTGTACAACTCAGCCCGTTCGTGCATATCAAGACCGATGACACCAGGAATACCCTCTTCCCAATGCTCTTGAACTACCTTTGAACCGGGCGTCGCGTTTTCACGAAGATAGGTCGAAACATCGTTTAGCGGATGCTGACCCGAGTAGACGTTCATGAACGAAAGCGAGTAGTGGACAGTGAATATCAATACCAAAGCAATCGGTAACGCCTGCAGCCAACGCCTGTTCGGCTGAAGAGATCTAATTACCTCGAATGCCCACCACAAAACTCGGGCCCCATACAGAATCAGGAACGGCGTGATCGGCATCATGTAACGCATGAACTTCACTTCGAACCAACCAGTAATCAACAAGTACGGAATAACCCAAGCCAATATCACCAGATCGGCTTTGCGTTGCGCAAGTACTCCAGCAATCAACGCGCCCAACAGCCCCAACCAAACGGTAATACCAAGTATCGGACCGAGACCCCACGTACCTAGCTGGACCATCTGGTACACGTATTTGGAGGTATCTGCGTACTGTCTCGTGAAAGGAAAATCGACATCGCGCCGAACCATCTTCCCTTGTGTCGAAATATTCTCTAAGTAAGTCGCAAAATCGATGAACATATATGGCTGTGTTACAACCAAAACCACCAAAATCGCGATTCCCGCAATTACTACGTTCTTGAACGCAAGCCACTGTCTTATTACAGCCTCACCTGAGCCAGCACCGTTCGTATCTAGTCGATCACCACTTCTCGACGTCGCATAGATCAAATGGGCAAGAACTAAAGCCAAACCAAGCGGCAGCACCGAGAATTTGGTCGCAACGGCAAGCCCGAACATGCCCCCCGCTAAAACGGAATCACGCCTTCGCCCATGTTCCGCAACTCGAATCGAGTAGTAAATCGTGGCGACAATGAATGTCGTCATGAACGTGTCTACCGCGAAGAAATGGCTCAACTGAATCTGTTGAACAGCGAGCGCTGATAACAACGCCGCCAAAACGCCAACACGATTAGCGAATACAGCACGACCAATAAGGAATATGAAGAACACGGTCGCCGTATCTGATATCGCCGAAAGTGCCCGTCCGGCGTAGCGCAGATCGAAAATACTCATCCACTGGTACGGAGCGACTGCATACTGGACGGCCTTAAGCGCATAGTGCGGCAAACTACCCCAGTTAAACGACCCCGGGTTCAGCGTGCTCAACTGCGGATCAGTAACATCCGCCCACTCATCACCTTCGGGAAACTGCAGGTTGTAGACCTGAGAAAGGAACGCCCGTTCGTCAGGATGAAAAAGCCCGCCTTGGTCCCAGTTGATTCCGTACAAGCGCAATGCCAGCGCCAGCAACAAGATCAGCGCCAGCGCATAGCGCGTCGAAATCCTCGGCATACGGCCGCTCTTCGCGATCGCGTCTGTTTGAGAGTGTTCAGCAGGTAAATTGTTGATGACAAAGCCTGATTCGGGATTTGAACTAGCTACGAGATCTCTCGTTGCAGCATTGTTCAGATATTTCGAATCGACATTCTTATCTTCACGCATGAAGAGGAATTCTATCGGTGTGCATTAGATCAGCGCAGCATATTTCGTACCTGTCGATACGCAACCAGCGACATTATCGACTCATTCCTTCGGGAAAATCCCAACGATTCTGCGGTTTGACCACCGACGCACCCGCATCTACGCTTGATTCGGTCGGTTACACAACCGCGAAAACTAATAACGGAAAGTCAGCAATCCCACTTGGCCAAATTTGAAACTCAGCCGCTCGTATCTAGTGCGTTCGATCGAACCCAACTTCCCAACGGTCTTAGAATTCTCACCAGCACTTTTCGCCACACAAACGCCGTAAGTATCATTTTCCTATTCGGCGCTGGCTCCCGCTACGAAACTCCCGAGCTCGCCGGAGCTTCACACCTTTTCGAGCACATGCTCTTTAAAGGAACGCCAACCCGACCAACCCCAAAAGAGATTTCAGAAGTAGTAGAAGGCGTAGGCGGAACTCTCAACGCATTCACCGATAGAGAAGTTACCGGCTACTGGTGCCGAGTCGCACAGCCCAACTACCGAGACAGCATAGACCTTCTCTCAGATATGACTCTAAATTCGTTCTTCAAAGACGAAGACATCGCCAAAGAGAAACAGGTTGTTTACGAAGAAATCCGTGCATCGAACGACTCACCAGGAGCTCGTGTTTCGATGCTCCTCGATGAACTAATGTGGCCAAATCAGCCTCTGGGACGTGACATCGCTGGCTCGGTCGAGTCAGTTGGTGCAATCAGCCGAGAGCAAATGCTCGAATATCTCAAAACCCAGTACGTAGGTTCCAACACAGTCGTGGCTGTAGCAGGAAACATCGAACACGCCGACGTCGTCGAGCAGATCACCTCCTCACTCGGCGGACTTCACGATGGCAAAATACTCCCGATGTTCCCGCACGAGTCTAAGCCTCTAACGAAGAGGGTTGCGCTCGAACACCGCCCAACAGAACAGGCCCACATCGCGTTCGGACTCGCAGGATTATCGAGTAGCGATCCAGATCGTCACGCACTTTCAATCATGTCGGTTATTCTTGGCGAAACCATGAGCAGTCGCCTGTTCGAAGAAGTACGCGAACAGCGAGGGCTCGCCTACGACATTCATAGCGGCGCACCCTTTTTGAGCGATTGCGGCGCATTGGTTGTCGAATCTGGAATCGATCCCGCACGTATCGACGAAGCGATTCCAGTGATACTCAACGAAATAGGAAAAATGCGTGACGGCGTTACTGAAGCTGAGTGGAAACAAGCCCTCGAACTCACGAAGGGTCGAATGATGCTTCGCATGGAAGAAAGTCGAGCCGTTTCGAGTTTCTTGGGTATCCAAGAGCTTCTTCGGAACAAAGTCGACAGCGTCGACGAAATCATTGCCAAGATTACTGCCGTAACTCGCGAAGACATCAAACGAGCGGCAAACCGCGTGATCAAATCCGAAAACCTAGTTTTGTCGATCGTCGGGCCGTTCGACGACGCAAGCCACTTCGAAGATATGCTCACCTTCGACTAATCTCTCGTTCAGGTTCTGCCAACGCACTGATCTGAACGTAACCGAGTGGTGCTCGATATGGGATCAATCGAATTATGATTAATTCAAAAATCGATTAAGCGCGTAAAAAAAACGCTAGGGGTCGAAAAATAAACCGGCGTAGCTTGCTAGTTATGTTGACAAGACAAGCACCTCCAAACGACTTCAAGTGGCAAGCAGACAACATCCGTGCGCTGCGTACTCACCTAGGTCTTTCACAAACTGCGCTCTCCCGAGAGATTGGTATTCGGCAGCAGACGATCAGTGAGTGGGAGACCGCTATGTACGCACCTCGGGGAGCCTCTGTCACGATTCTCACTTTGCTAGCAGTCAGTTCGAATTTCCAGTTCGAATCTGAATCTCAGGACGAAGACAAAATTCGACCACTGCTTGTCGAGAAACCGGCATCACACGTCTCACAAGGTCTCGCACCTCGCCGACTGGCGGATTCCGGACCTGTGTCTGCGCGATCTCTACAATCAATGCCAGCCCAGCGATTAACGTTTGAAGCCGCTAAGGCCGCCCAAACTGATCGACGAACCGGTACTTACAACTCGACATACTTTGAGACACCACCGTCAGCTACGGTTCGCCACCTCGAAGTACCTATGTAACAAGCAATAGCAATCAAAGCCCGCCAGATTCCAAAAATTTCTGAGGGCTAAATATCTCACCGATTTCGGCTTTGACTCTCTGATTACGGTGGGAATAGGATTGCGCCACTGATCAACGGAGAGATTACTTGGCAACGCGTGCGTACATTCTGATCGAAACAGCTGCGGGAGAAACCAGTACCGTTTCAGACGCGCTGAAAGAAATGCCGATGATGAAAGCTGTCGATACCGTAACTGGTCCGTTCGACATCATCGGAGTCGCAGAAGCCGACAATCTCCCCAGTATTGGCGATCTGATTAGCGACGGAATGCATAGCATTCCGGGCATCATAAAAACCGTTACGTGTCTGTCGGTTAGAAGCTGACGCACCGAGAGTCCTATCACAATATAGCGTGCGGACATTCACATATTGCGCTTCGACTTCACCCCTGAAGAAAAAAAATTCAAACGACAGCTAAGTTCATTTCTCGATGATGTGCTGCCTACCGATTGGCATGGCCCAGCCGACGAATCGCGCGACGATCACTGGACGCTGAATCAGGACATCAAAAAAGGCCTAGCTGAGCGCGGTTGGCTCGTTATGAGCTGGCCAAAAGAGTACGGCGGCTCTGATTCATCACCGATGATGAACACCATATTCGCCGAAGAGATGGCGTACAGGCGGGCTCCCGGTCACGATCGTTTTGGCACTCGCATGTTCGGACCAACCCTGATGCGGTTTGGCACTGAAGAACAGCGTAAAAAACATCTCGGTTCGATAGCACGAGGTGAAATACAGTGGTGCCAGGGCTACTCAGAACCGAACTCAGGTTCCGATCTCGCTTCGCTCCAAACCCGTGCCATCGAAGACGGCGACGATTATTTAGTTACCGGCGCCAAAATTTGGACATCACTCGCGCACCGTGCCAACATGATGTTCATGCTCGTTCGAACCGATCTCGAAGCCACTCCACATAAAGGAATTAGCCTAGTGATGGTCGATATGAAATCTACCGGTATCGAGGTACTTCCAATCGTAAATATGGCAGGCGTACACAGCTTCAACCAAGTCGTATTCGACAACGTCCGCGTACCTAAATCTAATCTAGTCGGCGATCCAAACGACGGTTGGCGAGCTGGAATGACCGTTCTCAACTTCGAACGCTCAGGAATCGACTATGCAGCGTGGGCACGAGCAGCCCTCGAAGAGATAGTCGACTACGTAAATAGTGATGAAGCGGCCGTGACATCGGCAAAGACCGACCCTACCGTTAGGATCAAACTTGCCGAGCTTCACATGGAAGTCGAAGCAGCACGACTCATGTGCTACGACGTTTCTTATCGCCAAGGCAAGGGTCAAATACCCGCTTCAGAAGCCTCAATGAGCAAAGTCGCCGCATCTGAGGTTTATCTAAAGGTTCTCGACTACGGAGTTGAAATTCTTGGCATGTACGGCGTTCTCGAACCGGGTTCGAGTCAGGCTAAACTTCAGGGCAGATTTTTCAAAATGCGCCTGTTTTATACGTCTGGGCCAATTCTTGCTGGAACAAACGAAATCCAGAAGAACATCATCGCTCAACGTGGACTCGGTCTTCCTCGTAAGTAGGAAAAGAGGATCGCCAATTGGACTTCGGACTCACAGAAACTCAAGAACTAATTCGAGCCTCGGCTCGAGAATTCCTCGAAGACCGTTCGAAGTCCGACATCGTTCGCTCTGTTGCTGAAGGCGATAACGAAGCTATCACATCGCTCTGGAAAGACATCGTCGATCTCGGATGGCCATCACTTACCATCTCCGAAGATCATGCCGGAGCAGGAATGTCGTTTAGCGATTTAGCGGTGCTACTGGAAGAACTTGGTGCGAGCCTTGCACCCACGCCGTTAGTCGAATCGTCGATCTGCTCATGGGTAATCGAACGATTCGCTCCAGACTCGCTCAAATCCGACCTACTGCCTCAAATCGCAAATGGCGACATTCTCATCACCCCGGCAATAGTCGAACAAGATGCGTCATGGGATCCTGAATCGACCAAAGTTGCCGCCACTCGATCTGGATCAACTCTCGTAATAACCGGCGAAAAACGATTCGTCGCCTTCGCTGAACAGGCAACCCATGCGCTTACTCTCGTTCGGATAGACAACGAAGAACCAGCCCTCGTTGCGATACCAATTTGGAAAGCTGACGGCGTTGAACAAACTCCTCTCGCTCATGCATCAGGCGTTCCCGTTTCATCACTAACGTTCAACGAGCTAGAAATACCAGTTGGCAACATAATCGCCGCGGAGAACGAAGCGATCAAAGCAGTTGAAGAACTTACGGCTGCCGGAGGAGTAGCGCGTGCAGCTCAACTCGCCGGGCTAGGTAGAGCCGTTGTCGATGCCACTGTCGACTACACAGCCAATCGAGAACAGTTTGGGCGCCCTGTAGGAACGTTCCAAGCGGTTCAACATCACCTCGCCGAAATGGCAATAGCTGCAAAGCAAGTCAATCATCTCGCATATTCAGCGGCTTGGACTTTCTCACAAGAAGGATATTCCGTAGTCGCCGCAGCACAGGCGAAAATTGCAGCAAGCGATAAAATTGCTGAACTATGTTGGACGGCTCATCAGTGCCATGGTGCTATCGGATTCACTTGGGAACATAACCTGCACCTGTACACTCGCAGAGCACTAGCTTGGAAAACCGATTACGGTGATTCAGCGTTTCATAAATCGAAATTAGCAAACGCTATGGGTCTATAAGGAATTTACTAGTAATGTGGTGGACCGCAGAAGAAGAAAAAAACCAGCTACGACACGACGACTGCCTGTTTTGCAAGATCGTCCGTGGCGAAGAACAATCGACCGAAATCTACTCCGACGATCAGTGCATGGCGTTCAACGACATCAACCCTGTCGCTAATGTTCATGTCCTAATCGTCCCTCGTGACCACTTCACCTATCTAACCGCATCCACAGAGCAGCACGAACAGCTCCTCGGGCACCTGATGCGAATTGGCGCACAAGTAGCACGATTAACTGGCATTTCCGAAGGCGGCTATCGGTTGGCGGTGAATCAAGGAGTCGACGCCGGCCAAATAGTAGACCATCTTCACCTTCACGTACTAGGTGGCGGAATTCTCGACAAGCTTGGCACACCGCTTGGTCCGTCGTAGCAACCGCGGGAAACGCACAAACTTCTAGCTCGAAACAAGTTCATTTGAAGGGCTAAAGAATTAGTGAGAGTCGGATTTCCGTCCATTCTGTCGGGTACTAGTTACTCGGCATTTAGATTCCGTGAATATCGACTGTTCTGGATAGCCGCAGCATTTTCCAACATCGGCATGTGGTCGCTGGTCTACGGTCGTCTGTTTCTAATGCGATCGCTAACCGGTTCTGAGCTAATGCTCGGACTCGTTGCCACAGCAAACTTATTGCCGGTGTTGATCTTTTCCATGTGGGGCGGCGTCCTCGCCGATCGCTTCAATCGCCTGAAAATCGTTCGATTTACTCGGCTCATGTTCGCCGTGGTCACGCTTGGAACAGGCGTACTTATCCAAAGCGGCTCGATCGAACCTTGGCACATCCTGACGATATCGGCAGTCACCGGCACGCTCCTGGCGTTCGACATACCGTCACGATCTGCAATGGTCGCAACCATAGTTCCAAAAGAACATCTTGCCGGAGCGATAGCGCTCTACTCGATCGTATTCGGAGCGGCTGCAATCGTCGGGCCTATCTTGATCGAACCTCTCGTATCAAGCTGGGGTTACGAAGGGTTGTTCTACATCATCGGAACTTCCTACGTGCTCACCGTCGGCACGCTGATGATGATGAAAACTGAAGGCCATAAGGTAGCCTCAACGAGCCGAACGGCAATACAAGGATTGCTTCAAGGATTCAGTTATCTAAAAAATCAACGCTCGATTTCAGCTGTCATATTACTCGGTGTCACGATGGGCTTGTTCGGAAGTTCGTTCGACACGCTTCTGCCTGTTTTCGCAGACGAGATTTACGAAACAGGTCTTGATGTTGGCGGTCGCCTACTTCTCGGTGCTGGTATCGGTGGATTAATAGCCACTACCGCGATCACCTTGATCGGCAAACGAGTCAGGCCGGCGCTGTATCTCCTTATCGCTGGCTTAGGACTTGGATCAGCGCAATTAATATTTTCTCGTATCGACGTAATAGCGGTCGCCGTAATAGTCGCCGGGTTCATCGGTGGCTTCAAGGTAGTGTTAGGAACGATGAACACCACAGTGGTTCAAACCCTCGTCGACGAAGAGTTCCGCGGTCGGGTGATGAGCATCAACCAGCTCACGTGGGGAGCCTCTGCACTAGGTGGTCTGTTGATGGGCTACATGGCAGAACGTTTTGACGCTCCAACCGCCATGACCCTCGGCGGAGCGATCGCCATCCTCGCCACGATACTGGTCGGTCAACGTCTTGTCCGCAGTTTCGGAATCGGATCAAAACCAAGGCAGGAATACGACTCGACAGACTAAATGCCAGCCTGACTCAACCCTAATTAATACTAAAGAATCACTTTCTATACTTTATCGCATGTATCTCTCTGCCCATATTTCGCAAATTGTTAGTTGCGGCTAACACCTCTCTGTGGGCATAATGAGCGCGCTTACCTAGGCACAAAGTTGTACTGTGTCCGAATGGTGGGCCCGGATATGAAAATAAGCCCGGGGTTTTTTGCTGATATTTCTGTGTTGCCAGCTTGAACTATTTGAATAAACACACGAAAGGAGAGGGCGCTTGCACCCGTTTGCATACGTTGCCCCAAGCACGGTAGCTGAAGCAGTTGCCGAGCTAAACAAACATGGCGATCGAGCCCGACCACTTGCAGGTGGAACTGACCTGCTGGTTAAGGCACGAGCCAACGTCTGGGAGCTAGATGCCGTTGTCGACATCAAGAACATTCCAGAACTTATGACACTAACCGTAAATGGCAGTGGTCTCAGCATTGGCGCTGGCGTGCCTTGCTACCAGGTATACGACAACAGCGAAGTAGCTGCTCAGTACCCTGGAATCGTCGATGGCGCATCGATCATCGGTGGAATCCAAGTTCAGTCTCGTGCTGGCCTCGGTGGAAACCTTTGCAACGCTGCACCTTCTGGCGATGGAATCCCGTCTCTAATCGCACATAGTGCGGTTGCAGTAATCGCAAATGCCAGTGGCACTCGCGAAGTTGCAGTCGAAGATTTCTGCACCGGACCAAGCCGAACGGTTCTCGAATCTGGCGATCTTCTCGTCAGTATCGAAGTTCCTAAGCCTGCCGCAAATACAGGCGCAGCTTACACACGCTTCATCCCTCGAAATGAGATGGACATCGCTGTCGCTGGTGTAGCCGCATTTGTTCAGCTCGATGCTTCGGGTAAGAACTTTGAATCTGCACGAATCGCTCTCGCATCTGTCGGCCCTACGCCTATTTTGGCGTCAGCCGCTGGCGACAGCCTTGCTGGTAAGCCGGTAAACGACGAGACAATCGCCGCTGCCGCTGCTCTTGCTAAGGATGCTGCAACACCGATTACCGACATGCGCGGTACGGTCGAACAGCGAAAACAACTCGTAGAAGTCCTCACTGGCCGAATGATCAACAAGGCCGTTGAACGGGCAAGGGGCTAAAGCACCAACATGACTACTAACTCCCCAAGCAAGGTTCACGTAACAACGACCATTAATGGTCAGCAGCACGAATTACTCGTGCCCGGTTACATGAGCTTGCTCGACACACTTCGTGAACTAATTGGCCTCACTGGCACCAAAGAAGGTTGTCTTGACGGCAACTGTGGTGCTTGCACGGTCAACATTGACGGCCGAATCGTCGACTCCTGCCTCGTTTTAGGTGCAGAAGTAAACGGCAAGGAAGTCAACACAGTCGAAGGAATGGCAACGCCAGAGGGACTTCACCCTCTTCAGCAGGCATTCCTCGAAGAGGCAGCATTGCAGTGCGGTATTTGCACTCCTGGCTTCCTCGTAGCTGCAAAGGGCCTACTGGACAACGAACCTTCACCTACTGAAGGTCGAATCCGACACTGGCTCGCAGGAAACCTCTGCCGATGTACCGGCTACGACAAGATTGTCCGAGCTGTACAAAAAGTAAGTGACTAAGACGCAATTCCAGATGACCACCGCCTGATCTAATTCAAGCATCAGGCGGTGGTTCTCTAAAAACATCTGGCCCAGTCGAACTCAGGCCCGGAGAGAACATTATGGTCGCAACATTTGAGCCAAAAACCGATTACAAAGTAGTTGGAACACGCCCAATCCGTCACGATGGATACGACAAAGTAACTGGTCGAGCGATATACGGCGCAGACGTAAAACTACCCGGATTAATCTGGGCAGTCTGCGTTCGAAGTCCTCACGCTCACGCCAACATCAAGTCAATCGACACCTCGGCTGCTGAAGCCCATGAAGGCGTATTTGCAGTCATCACTGGCGCAGACATGCCGAAGGCCGAAAGCAAGCTAGTCGACCTCGGTGAAGGCAACATCAACTTCAAGTGGGCATCAAACAAATTGATGGCCGATGACAAGGTTCTTTACCGTGGTCACCCAGTAGCAGCCATCGCTGCTATCGACCGATACACAGCCGAAGAAGCTGCTCGTAAAGTTGTTGTTGAATACGAAGTTCTGCCATCAGTAACTAACGTAATCGATGCGCTGAAAGACGATGCACCGGTAATTCTTCCCGACATGGTTGGAGACGACCTCGGTGAAGATGTAACCAACACCAACATGGCGGCACACGTTCGACACGAGTTCGGCGATGTTGCAGGCGCAATGGCATCTGCAGCTCACACCGTTGAGCGCGAGTACAACATGCAGATGGTCCATCAAGGATACATCGAACCCCAAAACGCAACTGCAACGTGGGATGAAGAAGACCGAATCAAGATCTGGACAAGCACGCAGGGTGCATTCCCGGCACGAACTCAGATCGCCGGAATTCTTCAAGTTGATGTTTCTCGGGTAAAAGTCACACCAACTGAAATTGGTGGCGGCTTCGGTGGAAAGATTCCGGTCTACTTCGAGCCTCTCGCAGCAATTCTCTCTAAGAAGTCACAACGCCCAGTAAAAATGGTCATGGAACGAACAGCCGTGTTTGAGACAACTGGTCCAACACCGGGTGCTCGAATGATCATCAAGCTCGGTGCAGACGCCAACGGCAAGTTGACTGCTGCTACCGCCGACATCTGGTTCGAAGCAGGCGCCAACCCCGGTGCCTTCATCGGTCCAGCCGCTATGTGCATCTATGCTCCCTACGAGATTCCAAACACCCGTATCGACGGTTGGGACGTTCTCGTAAACAAGCCAAAGGTCGCTCCTTACCGAGCACCGGGTTCTCCTCAAGTCGCATTCGCAATGGAATCGGCCGTGAACGAACTATGTGAAAACGCTGGATGGGACCCTCTAAATTTCCGAATCGATAACGCTTCTAAAGAAGGAACACGTCGTGGAGACGGAGTTCTGTTCTCGAAAATCGGAATGCAGGAAGTTCTCGAAGCAACCAAAGAATCTGCTCACTGGAACGCCCCTATTGGCGACGCTCCAGAAGGCAAGGTCCGCGGTCGTGGAATCGCAAACGGGTACTGGTTCAACATCGGACTCAAGTCGTCAGCAAACCTCGCCGTAAACAGCGATGGAACTGTGCAATTAACAGAAGGTTCGACCGACATCGGTGGTTCCCGAACGTCGATGGCAATGCACGTTGCTGAAGTTCTCGGCATTGGCGCACATGACGTTCGACCTACAGTTGGCGACACAGAATCAGTCGGCTATACCGATGTAACTGGCGGTTCTCGAACTACCTACGCAACCGGTTACGCCTGCTGGATCGCTGCCAACAACCTTGTGGACGTACTAAAGGAACGGGTAGCCGTTCTTTGGGACATCGACAAGGACGATGTTGAATTCAACGATGGTTCATTCAGCTCTAAGGCTGAAGCTCAGAAGACGATTGGATTCAAGGAACTCGCCGGCAAGCTCGACGACCTCGGCGGTCCTGCGAACTCAACCGGCAGTGTCGACCTCGAATCGGCTGGTGACGGCTTCGGCTTGCACATTGCTGACATCGAAATCGATCTGGCTACTGGCAAGAGCGATATCATCCGATACACGGCTGTACAAGACGTTGGAACTGCAATTCACCCCGCATATGTCGAAGGACAGTTGCAGGGCGGATCAGTTCAGGGAATCGGTTGGGCACTCAACGAGGAGTACTACATGCAGGACGATGGCAAGATGGCCAACTCCAGCTTCCTCGACTACCGCATGCCGACAACGCTTGATCTACCAATGATCGAAACAGTGTTGGTCGAAGTACCTAACCCGCTTCACCCTTACGGTGTTCGTGGTGTTGGAGAAACTCCGATCTGCCCTCCAATTCCAGCGATCGCTAATGCGATCAACGATGCGTTGGGCAAACGGCTCTACAACACACCTATGAATGCAGGCAGCATTCTCAAAGCCCTGAAATAGGACTACTAAAGAACTTGTTCGGGCTGATTGATAAGTAATGAATCGAGTGGCCGGGAGTTGGTATTACCAACTTCCCGGCCAACTTGTTTCCAATAGAATTTTGAACTGGCTCAATTATCGGATCTAATCCTTCTATTTATGCGGGAAGATCCAACGAGGAAATCGAATGGTCGCAACCTACGAGACGAAAACTGATTACAAGGTAATCGGCAATTCACCAATCAGGCACGACGGTCTGGACAAGGTGACTGGTCGAGCTATCTATGGTGGAGACGTAAAAGTCCCAGGCCTAATTTGGGGCGACGTAATTCGCAGTCCACACGCGCATGCTCGAATCAAGAGCATCGACACCTCGGCTGCTGAGGCAATGGAAGGCGTATTCGCCGTTCTAACCCACGATGACTTCCCGCAGGCCGATGACAAGACCATCGACGCCGGTGAAGGCACAGTAAACCTCCGACGTGGTCAGTCGAACGTTATGGCCGACCAGAAAGTTCACTACAAGGGTCACGTTGTTGCCGCTGTAGCAGCCGTCGACCGAAATACAGCCGAAATTGCCGCTCAGGCGATCAAGGTTGAATATGAAGTTCTTCCAGCTATCACCGATGTCGACGCCGCAATGGCTGACGGCGCAGGTGTCATCCTCGAAGGTCTTGTTGGCGACCATTTGGGCGAAAACGTCGAGAACACGAACGTTGCTCGAGTGTTCCGGCACGAATTCGGGAACGTCGATGATGCATTTGCAAACTCCGACCTCGTTATCGAACGAACAGTCGCAATGTCGATGGTTCACCAGGGCTACATCGAACCACACAACGCAACCGCAATCTGGGCACAGGACGACAACCTAACCGTTTGGTCCAGCACACAGGGTTCGTTCGGTGTTCGATCACAGGTTGCTGGTCTACTCCACGTACCTGAATCTAAGGTCAAGGTGAACTACGTCGAAATCGGTGGCGGTTTCGGTGGAAAGACAGTCGTTTACCTAGCACCTATCGCTGCACTGCTCTCCCGCAAAGCGGGCGGACGTCCAGTGAAGCTGGTCATGGATCGATCATCTGTATTTGAAGCCACAGGTCCAGCACCTGGGGGCAAGATTCGAATGAAAATCGGTGTAAACAAGGACGGTAAAATTCAAGCCGCCGACACCGATCTCATCCTCGAAGCCGGTGGATTCCCCGGATCAGCCGTTGGCGCAGCAGCAATCTGTGTATTCGCTTGCTACGACCTCCCTGTATCTCGAATCACCGGTTACGACGTTCTCGTAAACAAGCCAAAGTCAGCTGCATACCGAGCACCTGGCTCGCCACAGGCATCTTTCGCTATCGAGACTGTCATCGACGAAATTTGTGACGAACTCGGCTTCGACAAGATTCAGTTCCGACTCGACAACGCTGCTCACGAAGGCACACGACGTGGTGACGGAGTGCAGTTCATTCGTGTTGGTCTTGAAGAATGTCTCGTAGCCGCTAAAGAGTCCGACCACTGGAACGCACCGCTTGGCGACGCTCCTGCAGGCAAGGCTCGCGGTCGCGGTATCGCTTCTGCCTACTGGATGAACGGTGGCGGTAAGTCGACTTGTGACCTGATGCTTCAGGACGATGGCACGGTCATGTTGAACGAAGGTTCTGCCGACATTGGCGGAACACGAACTTCTATCGCCATGCAGGCTGCTGAAGTTCTCGGCATCCCCGTTGAGGACTTCCACCCATCTATCCCCGACACCGACTCGATCGGTTTCACGGGTGTGACTGGCGGATCACGAACGACTTACACGACTGGCCTAGCCGCTTACAACGCTGCTCAGAAGCTAGTTATTGAGTTGAAGAGCCGACTTGCCGACCTCTGGGAGACCAGTGCCGACAAAATAGACTTCAACGAAGGTACATTCACTGCGAACGGCGATTCGATTGGTATTCAGGAACTCGCTGGCAAGCTCGACCCAACTGGTGGTCCCGCAACCTCGACTTCTTCCGTAAACCTTGCCGAAGCCGGTAACGCCTACGGTGTTCAGATCTGCGACCTCGAGATCGATCTCGCCACTGGCAAGACCGATGTTATTCGATACACAGCTGTTCAGGACGTCGGAAAAGCAGTTCACCCGCAGTACGCTGAAGGTCAGATTCAGGGTGGCGTTGTTCAGGGTCTTGGTTGGGCGCTAAATGAGGAATACTTCATCACTGATGAAGGAGCTATGGCCAACCGGTCGTTCCTCGACTACCGCATGCCTACCTCGCTCGACATGCCTATGATCGACACGATCATGGTCGAAGTTCCGAACCCACTGCACCCTTACGGTGTTCGTGGAATCGGTGAAGTTCCAATTTGCCCACCGCTTTCTGCCGCCACACAGGCAGTGAAGGAAGCAGTCGGCAAGCCTTTCTACGAACTGCCGGTCAAACCTGGTCGAATCCTAGAAGCACTTAACGGCGACTAATTAGTTCTACCAATTCAGGTGCAGTCAGGTCGTAATTGATCTCGAACAACCTGAAAGGGAGGTAAAAATGGCAACGGTCTTCCTCCCTTACGCTCTGCGCAAGTACGCTGACGGCGCAGAGCGGGTAGAAATAGCCGCCAAGACTCTTGGCGAGCTGATCGACAATCTTGAAGCTGCCTACCCCGGCACAGGCCACCATCTCGTTGAAGAAGGTCGGCTCAAGCCGGGGCTGGCGGCAATTGTCGGGCACATGGCGACCCGAAGAGGTCTGCTACAGAAGTTAGAACCCGATACCGAGGTTCATTTCATCACAGCTATATCTGGCGGTTCCGGGATTTTTGTCAAGTAATCGATATTCATCTCAGTCCACACCTCGCTGATAGGATTGGTGAGAATTCTCTGCACAGGTGAGCGCATCAAATGCCCACACTGAACCGAAAGCAGCAGCTGGAAACCTAGAATATGTCCATCAAAGAAATTTCGACCGATCTATCAACCGCCAAGTTCGATTTCGAAGATGGCGCGCTGCTCGGAGCCGCTTGCAAGCAGGTTATTGCCGATGGCGTCACATCGATGCTGAAGGCCGTTGGCGACGGTGTCGACGCTCAAGGAACTGCCGACACTCCGAAACGCGTCGCCAACATGTACGACGAACTACTCTCGGGCTACTCGACCGACCCAGTTGAGCTTCTTAACGGGGCAATGTTCGATGTTGAATACGACGAGATGGTCGTGGTGAAAGATATCGACTTCTACTCCCTCTGTGAGCACCATCTGCTGCCGTTCTACGGGAAAGCTCACGTTGGATACCTGCCAAACCAGAAAGTTATCGGACTTTCAAAAATTCCGCGCATGGTCGAAATGTTCGCTCGCAGGCTTCAAGTGCAAGAGCGAATGACCCAGCAGATCGCCCTAACCCTCGATGAACTGATCCAGCCAGCTGGCATTGGCGTAGTTGTTGAAGCGAAGCACCTTTGTGCCGCCATGCGAGGCGTGCGCAAACCCAACACAACAATGACCACTAGCGCCGTGCGCGGTCAGTTCAAGAACAATCCGTCGACTCGAGAAGAATTCTTCAGTCACGTCAGACAATAGTCACCACTCAGCCGTAATCAGAGAACTTCTGTCGCATGGATCCAAACGGAAAAGTTGCCCTCGTCACAGGCGCAGGAAGAAGAGTCGGGCGATCGCTCGCACTGGCGCTCGGCGATGCCGGCTGTCGAGTAGCAGTTCACTACGGACAATCTGAGCAAGATGCGAACGAAACTGTCGCCCTCATCCAATCGATGGGCAGGGAAGCCGTAGCTATTCAAGCCAATCTCGAAGACCCAGCACAGGTAGCGTCGCTTGCCGACTCAGTCGCGGAACTATTGGGGCCAATCGAAATCTTGGTCAACAACGCTTCGATATTCGAAAAAATTGAACTCGAAGACGTTTCGACTGACGAATGGGATCGACATTTTGCTATCAATGTTCGAGCACCGTTCATTCTGGCTCAGGCTATGCAGGCCCAGTTAACGTCCGATTCTCACGGCAAAGTCATCAACCTCAACGATTGGCGCACAGCCCGTCCGACTCGATTTGCCTACGGTATTACTAAATCCGCTCTTTCAGGGCTCACTCGCACGCTGGCGCTTTCAATGGCGCCACATGTGCAAGCCAACGAGATATCTCTTGGCGCAATACTCCCGCCATCCGACATTCCTATCGATCGACCTCGTAGAGAAATTGAAATCGACCTTGGCCCTGCGGATCGAATGGGATCGCTCAACGAAGTAGCCGATACCATGTTGATGCTAATAAAAATCGACTTCATTACCGGTGAAACGATCAACGTCGATGGCGGCAGGCACATTCAATAGCCAACACAATTAACGACTGCTCTGAATACACATCCAAGCAACCAATTCGATTCGCTCTCAGCACGAAATAATCAATGCCCCCGCTCACAACATCATCTTCTTCATCAGATAATTCTGGCCCGCTCGACACCGTTCGCATCGAGCGACTCGTTCTCGACTGCATAATCGGAATAAATCCTTGGGAGCGCCTTACAAAGCAGCGCATCACTATCGATATCGAGATGAACGCCGATCTTTCTGTAGCCGGCGCGTCAGATTCGATCGAAGACACGATCAACTATCGAACAGTGTCTAAAGCTGTGACAGCGGAGATTGAAGCTTCAAGCTACGGATTGGTAGAAGCGCTAGCATCCCGAGTAGCCGAAATCTGTCTCGAAGATGAACGCGTTCAGTCGGTAGAAGTGACTGTGAGAAAACCGGGAGCTGTAAGAAAAGCTACCGCAGTTGGCGTAATTATCAGGCGCAGCAGGTAGCTCTAAGCTACGGCGCTCTGACCGAACTGAACCCTGAACTCGCTCTCGGCATCCCGAACACGCGCCGCAAGTTCCGACAACTTGTCGTCGTCAGCTCCAAGCTCTTGAGCTTGGCCGAGAACGCCTAAGGCAGCGATAAGTTCGGTTGCTATTTGATTCTGATCAGTATGCATCGTGATGTTGTCCGGGCCGGTGAACAGTTCACACAGTGTCGAATGTGCGAGAGACGGTTAATCCTAGAGGTAATTCGAGATGACCAGTTGGACGCCAAAACTCACAATACACAATTTGTAGTGTTTTTACGTTGGTAAACCACTACAAATTGCGACACTAGCTCAATTATGACTCGCCTGTGACGGCGCGCCATGCAGGGAAACACCCAGTCACCAATCGGCGCGCCACTGGGGAATCAAGTGATTGTCGTCATCACAGCAGACTAACCAATAGCTAGATTGAACTCAAAATCTATTTGTCGGCCGAATTCTCCCAACCGCGCACGTAAAAAACGCATGATTGGGGAATGCTGTGAACAGTCGACAGCGCGCCGCAAGCTATTTACCAGGCGAAGCGTCACTGCTCGGCGGTGCTTGCGGAGGTCCGCCGCGTTTTCGCAACGGAACTTCTCGAATAAAGATCGTTGCCAGCACTGCGATGACAACGAAAATGAAAGCCAAGAAGAACACATCTCCGATTGCACCCGCCAGTGACTCTCGAATTGCTTCGAATACCTGGTCCCCGAGAGCAACTCCTGATTCACCAGAAGCCGCAAATGCATTTCTCAAACTCTCTGAGCCTTCAGCATTCAACAAAGCATTCGGGTTACTGGTTATCTGTTCCAACAACTGCGGAGGAACGGCCTCGATAGCCTCAGAAGGCAAATTATCCTGCATGCCATCTTTGAACTGGCGCACCATGTACGACCCGAACAGCGCGAGACCAATAGACCCTCCGACCGATCGGAAAAACTGAGTCGATGAGGTCGCAATACCCAAGTACTGCTGCGGAACACCGTTCTGTACCGCAATGGTGAACAAAGGGAACGACGTGCCGAGCCCGAAGCCCATTATGACTGCCGAGATAAGCGCGTAAGCGTGCGTCGTATCACCTGAAACGCGACTAAGCAGGAACATTCCAGTCGCCATGATCGAAACACCGACAATACCTTGAAGTCGATAGTGACCTCCGGTTCGAGCGAGGATTTGACCACTCGTCGCAGCTCCGAACACGATTCCTAACATCATTGGTGTCAGGAAACTTCCGCTGGCTGTTGGCGATGCTCCGAGCACGCCTTGGAACAGAAGTGGAATAAAGAATATTGCGCCGAACATCGCAAACCCAGTCAAGAATGTGACCAGCAGCGCGATTCCGACGATTCTGTTCTTGAACACTCCAAGGGGAAGAAGTGGTTCAGCAACGCGCGTCTCGTAAATAACGAATACGACCAGAGCAACCCCACTGAATATTAGTGAGCCAGTCACAAGCGGATCAGACCACTCGTATTGGTTTCCACCCCACGAAAGCCCGAGTAGCCCCGGCACGATCGCGAACACGACCAATACAGCGCCACCAATGTCGATCTTCCGCTTTGGGCCGTCTTTCTTACCGTTCGGGAACAGCTTGATGAACAGTGCGATCACAGGAATACCAAGCGGAATGTTCACTAGGAAAATCCACTCCCATGAGAGCTGATCGGTAATGAACCCGCCCAGAGTTGGTCCTAAAACCGAAGAAACACCGAACATCGCTGAGATGATTCCCATGTACTTGGCTCGTTCGTTTGGTGGAAACAAATCGGCAATCGTCACGAACGACAACGCCATAATCATTCCGCCACCTACACCTTGAACTCCTCTGAAAATAATCAGAGCATTCATGCTCGGCGAGAACGCGGCTAACGCAGAGCCAACAAGGAAAATCGCTATCGCACCAACGAACAACCACTTCCGCCCGTAAACGTCAGACACAGCCCCGGTGATTAGTACAACCGAGGTCGAGGCCACGATGTAAGCCGTTGATATCCACGTAAAACGGTCAAAGCCATCGAGATCGGCCATGATCCTAGGAATCGCAGTCGCAACGATCGTCTGATCGAGCGATGCCAGGAACATCGCGAACATCACGCCGATCAATGTCAGCTTGATTTGACCCGGGGTTAGACCCGGATCTTTCCAATCGCCCATAAACGGAGCGGCCTTAGCTTCAGCCAATGCGTAACTACCTCTGAATCTCTAGTTTGAAGAGATCAATTCCGAGTCTACATAGGGTTAGATAAAGAACCTACGACGACGAATCTTTCATCGCTTCGAACACACGTTCCGGGCTCATCGGAAGCCGGGTCATTCGAATATCGATAGCGTCGCTAATAGCGTTTCCAATAGCAGCAGGTGGAGGAATGATCGGCGGTTCGCCGACTCCTCGAATCCCGAACGCACCGTCATCGGCTGGAGTTTCAAGAATTACAGTGTTGATCATCGGCAAGTCCAGAGCCGTTGGCATCCGGTAGTCGAGGAACGAAGCGTTTTTCATCAAGCCCTGATCGTCATAAACATACTCTTCAGAAAGAGCCCAACCGATTCCCTGCACAGCGCCACCCTGCATCTGGCTCTCGACCTGCGTCGGGTTGATGCACTTACCGACATCTTGGAACAGCGTGAAGTCGGTCAACTGAACCTTGCCTGTGTCGGGGTCGACTTCAACATCCGCAACCGCCATTGCGTAGCCGTTTGCGGGTCGCATGCCGGGATCATTCGAAGCCGTCGCAACAACGTTCGAGCCGTTCTTCGTTACAGCCGCTCCAGCATCCTTGAACGAAACCTTGGAATCTTGATTATCACGAGCGTAGAAATTTCCGTCTTCGTACTCGACAAATTCAGCCTCGACGCCAAAACGAACTGCCATCTTTTCTTTCATCTGCTGAATCACTGAAGTTCCAGCTTTGAATACTGCCTGACTCAGCGTTCGGGTGATTCGTGACCCTGCGGCGTTTCCTGTGTAAGGAATGCCTTCGGTGTCGGCAGTATGTACATTCACCTCTTCAGGCTCGATACCGAGCGTCTCCGCAGCAACCTGGGCAGTTCCCGTACGAACGCCGTGAAGGTCGACCGCCCCGATCGTCACATCGACTCCACCATCATGGTTCACCATGACGCGTGCGCTTGAAATTTCGATTCCGCACGGCCACCAGCCGATTCCTACTCCACGACCTACCGGCCAACCGTTTTCACTCTTCTTCACGGGTCGGTTGTACTCGTCGGAAGCTTTCACCGCTTCGAGCATGTCGACGATGCCGATACGGGTGTACTGCTCGTCATCGACGTTGGTGTCGCCGGTCTTAGCGGCATTCTTAATGCGGAAGTCGATCGGATCCATTCCTATGCCACGAGCCAAATCGTCCAGAGTCGATTCGCCACAGAAAGTAGCGACAGTCGCACCCGGTGCTCGGTACGCAGCGACACGTGGAGCGTTAGTCACAACGTCATACGCGTCGACCTTGGAATTTTCCGGTTGATAGCAAGCGAAAATCGTCTGCATACCTCGAAGAACTGGCGATCCTGGGAATCCACCAGCTCCAAATACCAGTCGAGACTGTGCAGCCTTAAGAACGCCGTCTTTGGTCGCCCCCATCTTCACGGTTACAACCGCTCCCGATGCCGGACCTGTCGCCTTCAAAACCTCTTCACGTGTGAGAACGATTTTGACCGGCTTGCCGGACTTCTTCGAAAGAATCGCAGCTACTGGGGTGACACGAGGAGTGTTCTTTGCGCCAAACGCTCCCCCAACTTCTAGTGGTATTACTCTGATTTTGCTTACATCAACGCCCAGCAAATTAGACATATTTTGGCGAAGTGGGAACGTACCTTGCGAATTGGCCCAAACATCTAATCGGCCGTCATTGTGCCAGTGAACAGTTTCGGCTTCTGGCTCAAGATAGCCCTGATGAACGAGCGCAGTTCGGTACGTTCGTTCGACCACGACGTCTGATTCAGCAAATCCTTTTTCGACATCGCCTTTTCCACCTTCCATATGCCCGGCAATGTTGCTCGGTGCATCGGCAGAACCGGAAAGCGATGTTGCGATTAGGCCTTCGTGGAGAAGCGGCGCATCCTGCGACATCGCCTCAATAGGGTCGGTTACAGAAGGAAGAACTTCGTACTCAACTTTTACGAGTCGAGCCGCTTCTTCTGCGATGTGAATATCGGTCGCCGCAACGGCAGCTACCGGATGCCCTTCAAATAGTGCTTTCCTACGCCCCATGATGAGGTTGGCGAGGAACTGAATGCCGATCTCGACTTCACCTGTGTCGACATCGCCCGAAACGTCAGAAGGGAAGTCGGCTGCTGTGCAAACGGCTTCTACTCCCGGCAACGCTTCGGCAGCCGAAGTGTCGATAGATACGATACGGGCGTGTGCGTGCGGACTTCGAACGAACTTGGCAAACAACGAACCCTGTGCCGTGAAATCGGCACCGAATATTGCCTGTCCGGTTACTTTCTCGTCACCATCGATTTTTCGGTATCGTTTTCCGAATTGTTTGAAATCTAAACCGTCGGCGTTTGCTCTTGTTTCAATAGTCACAAAAAGTCTCACTAATGGGCAAAAAGGTGTTCATCGCGCGCATGAAAGAAACCCGAGACATTCCGATCACGCGCTAAGTCCGCCACTGTACCACGCAGACGGCTCACGAATTGTCGTTTAACCTCGATCAATTTCCAAGGAATACCGCTCTGGAACACGACCTTAGTCTGCACTTCGAGACAAGCGCCTAAATTTTTAGCACGATCTACGGCGGCGCTTCCCTGCTGGCATCACCAACCTCTTTTAGTCCGATCACCCGTCACGACGTGCCAATTGCAACACCGTTGTGACTAGACGAAGATTATCCTGTTTCGTCTACAACACCTACCTAGGTACGTCGCGATCACACTCAACATGACACAGCACACCGCCCCTACGGATGTATCTACTCCAAACGCGATTGCCAGCGAGTTCAATCGACAAATCGTAGACGGCCTACATTCAACAGCCACTCTCGCTGTATTCAAAGACGGCAAGCAGGTAGTCGATCTAACACGCGGCGCTGCACACGCCTCACCGCTGTTTCGTGTGTTCTCAATGGGAAAGCCACTCGCAGCCGCAGTTCTGTGGCGATACAAAGCACGTGGGCACTTCGACTGGGACACCCCGGTCGCCGAGATTTGGCCTGAGTTTGGAACCCGAGGCAAATCGTCAGTAACTATCAGCCATGTCTTATCTCACTCCGCAGGGCTTGCTTCTCACGAGACAGTTCCAACCAGCGATTACAACGATTGGGGTCGAGTGATATCTCACATCGAAGATATGACCCCCGTGACCGTACCCGGCGAAACAGTTCACTACCACTCGCGTACGTTTGGCTGGATTGTCGGTGAAATTGCAGCTCGTATTTCGGGACTAACGTTCGATGAAGCGTTCGCCCGCGAAGTCACTCTGCCTCTTGGACTAAAGAACACAACGTTCATCGTCGACCAGTCTGAATTCGGACGACTGGTACCGGTCGACGCAAGTGACGAATGTGCTGACCCAATGAACGTCGCTCTGGTGAATGCATTAGCTAGGGCGCAAATAACGATGCCCGCCGGATCGATGATCACAACTGCGAGCGATGTCGCAAAGTTCTACTCAGCGATATCTGGTAAAGGCAAGCTGAACGGTGTTCCGTGGCTACCTCAAGGTGTCATCGCAGACGTAACTTCCCTTCACGCAGAAGGCGCAGATGAAGCATCAGGCAACTACTCACGAGTTGGTCTCGGAGTGCGATTACCGTCCACACCACCGAATCAGTACGCAATCGACGATGATTCAACTACGGTCGGTCATGGCGGCATGGGTACTTGCACTGGATGGGCGAGTTTGGTCGAGGACGTATCAGTCGCCTACATAACGAATCGCCTCCAGCTCGAACTGCCAAACAAATTACGCCTCCACGATATGTCGATGGCAGTTCGCAAGTCGTTGGATGCTGGTGAGTTGGATCAAGTGGACAACGTCAGCCAATTACAAATACATCAGACCGACACCAAACGTGTATGGCCCGGAAAAAACTGGGAAGAGGCCGAACCCGAAGAACTAGGATTCGACCGTGCGAAATTAGCTGAAGCAGGGCGTTATCAAGCTGAAATAGCAGTAGATCAGCCGTATCGAATCTTGATTGCACGACACGGGAAGATCGCCGCCGAATGGATATTCCGTTCCGATCCAATCACTGAAGCCCACCAAGCATCCGCATCGAAATCGACTTTCTCGTCGGTTCTCGGAATCGCCATTCAAGAAGGCGTAATCAAGTCAGAAAACGACCGAGTCGCCGACTACTACCCCGAGATGCTCGATGTCGCTCCGGGAGAAGGCCCCAAAGAAGGTCGCTACGCGTTCCCTGAAAACGAAGGAATCACGTTCAAACAGCTGATCGGCAATACATCCGGATATATGAAACCGGGCGAAGCCCCCGGAAAGGTTTTCAACTACCAAACGTTTGGTATGAACATCCTCACTCACGCCATAGCGTCGGCGTACAGCCTTTACAAGTCTTCGAAGCCTGAGCAGGGAGCCGGGTTCGGAACTCTTACTGAGTGGAAGATTCGAAACGTCATCGACGGTAACTGGTCGTGGAAGTACGGTAATTTCGATATGCACGCCGAAGCAAAGCTCGGCGTATTCGGCTACATGACTTCGTACCAGATGACCCTACGAGACATGGCTCGGATGGGTTGGCTTTGGTTGAACAAAGGTAACTGGAACGGAACTCAGGTGATCCCCGAAACATGGATCGAGAAAGCCACAAGAGTTTCTGAGGAAATACTTGAAAACGAACCCATCGACCGACACGTGTACGGTCTCGGGTTCTGGTGTAACGATCAAGGGCAAGTCTGGCCTGAACTCCCCAAAGACTCGTTCGCCGCTAGTGGGGCTGGAAATCAGCACATATGGGTCTGCCCGAGCCTCGATCTAGTCGTTGCGCAATCGCCGGGTATCTATCCGTCTCACGGAGCATTCGATTCCGAAGAACAGATCGAAGATCGCCGATCGATCCAGGGCCTACTCGGACGAATCGTCGACTCGATCGAGTAACCAGCTATGCAACATCTGCAAATAGAGTCTTAGTTCGCATCTCGAACTAACTTGGGGCTACTGGTAACCTTCGCCAACACGTTGGATTGAAACTCGACCTAAAGGAACCAAATGGCTGATCGTTTCTTTGCGCTAAGCATTGCCGGAGGGCGAGGCGAACGACTTCGCCCACTTACCGATAACCGACCAAAACCAATGGTCGAAATCAACGGAAAGCCAATCATTGGCTACCAAGTCGATTGGATGCGAGCCCAAGGAATCACCGACGTCGTGTTCCTTACCGGATACATGGGCGGAATGATTCAAGACTACTTCGGCGACGGATCTGAACACGGAATCACTGCACACTACTCGATGGAAAAAACTCCGCTCGGACGTGGTGGAGCCATCAAGCAAGGGCTGTCGTTCGTCCCGCAGGACGTCAAGAACGTGCTCGTAGCCAACGGCGACATCATCACGAACCAACCTCTAAACCCAATAGCAAAACTTCACGAAGAATCGGGTGCAGTAGGAACAATGATGTTGGTTCCATACCCAAGCCAGTACGGTGTGGTTGAATCGAACGATCAGAACGTAGTGATCAATTTCATCGAAAAGGGCAGCCTACCGTTTTGGATCAACGCGGGAGTTTATCTGTTCAATCGCAATATCGAATCGATGCTGCCCGATATAGGCGATCACGAAACTTCAACATTCCAAGATCTCGCAAAAGAAGGCAGACTCTCTGCATATCACTCAGATATGGCGTGGATGAGCATCGAAAGCCCGAAGGATGTGACAGAAATAACGGCGCTAATCAACGAAGGTCACGTGGTCTTAGCCGGGAATTAGTATTCGACTATTTCTCTAGCTAGACGAAGCGAAAAGCGTAAGCAGATCGTGCCTAGAGATTATGCCAACCGGTTTGCCGTCTTCGAGGACCGGCAGATGGTGTGATTCAGAATCGACTAACAATCGCGCAATTTCACTCAGATGCGTATCAGGTGAAACGGTTGGAGCATCCTTCCGCATCGCATCGCCCACCAGCGTATTCCTAGTGTTCGCGATAACTTCTTCGATGTTCTCTCGGTCGCCTAGCTCGCTTCCAAGCAATCGCAACACAGATCGACGAACAAAAGGAATAAGACTTTCTTCTGGCAAGTACTTCGATTCCGACATCAGACCTACGAACTGCCCGTTCTCATCGACAACGGCAAGTGATCCAACGTGCTTATCGAGCATTACCCGCGCTGCCGCAGAAACAGGCTTGTCGACCGTAATAGTTATTACTGGAGTCGACATTATTTCAGACGCTAGTGTAGTGAGCATAAAATCGCTTTTACTTCGTAACTAATATTCGGAACACGAATCGGAAACATCAACTGGAAGCTTAAATCTGAATCCGTCGACTTCACTATAACTCTATGCACGTTAATTCAGCGTGAATATAAAACGGAGAGTTCGGCTGAAAAATATCAGGCAGTTTGAAGTGCGAGAGTCTGACGAGCGAGCCGGGCAACTTTTATCGAAGCAACCGGAATAATTTCTGAACTTGTATCGACGATAATGTCGTACAGGCTAGGGTCTTCAGGCTGTGCGCCATAAACGTCGCCGAAATACTCTCGCTGGAGCTTCTCGCGACGTTCGATGGTGTTCTCGGCATCTGCTGCCGACTTCAAGCCTTCACGCTTCATTATCCGCTCGACTCTGTCTTCCCAAGAAGCGAATAATCCGACTTTCAATGCAGATCGGTCGCCAGCCTCAACGCAACCCGCTCGATGCACAAGCACCGCGTTGCCAAGATCGAACAAATTGTCGACATTGCTTGATGCAGTCGTTTGCGAATGCTTCTCAGCAGGACCATCACTATCCCATGTCAGCGGAAGCAGTAGTGCCTCCGGAACATTGAAGTACGGGTCGCCAGCTGCATTACCGAGTGCAAATCCTGAGACCGCACGTTCGACAATCGCCCAGAACCTATCAGTAACACCAACAGGCGCCTTCGGCCTAGTATCTGAAACTGAACGAGGCAGAGCAATCCGATCGACGTAGTCGAAATCAAACATTCGTGCCACTCGCTTGCCCAATTCAGGGCCGCCAGCACCAATCTGTCCATCAATCGTAATTACTGACATTCAGCTCCTAACGTTCCCATTAGAATGCAAATCTGCATCCTCATCAGAGAACTCGAGGGAAGTTCTAAACAACTTCCACATCGAAACTGCCTTCTCGCCAAGTGGGTGTGTCGAAGGATCGAACAACCACCTTGTCACTGCTGACTGGATCATACCGAAAAATATCATCGCTGCCGCATCTGACTCAACCGATTTATCGATCTCATCTCTCTCAATACCCTGAGAAATAATCTCAGATACGAGAGACAAGTATTTTTCCACTAAACGTCGGCCAGCGGAACGTACTCTTGGCTCTTCAAATTGAGCCGCTTGGGCAATAACTACAAACGAAATACCCTGTCTAAGCTCAACGTACGAAACGTGAAGCTGAAGCATGTGCTCCAAACGTTCAAGCGCATGTCTATCTGATCGAGTCGCTCTCGAAATGGCCTGAAAGAGAGATTCTTCTACTTCTTGAATTAGAAGCAGAATCACTTCTTCCTTCGACTCTACATGCCGATAAATAGCCGCTTCTGTAACGCCAACTTTGGAAGCAATGCCCCTAATAGTCAGCGCATCTACGCCACCGCTTGCGATTAAATCGCGAGCGGCTTCGACAATCTGATGTTGTCGTGTTTGATGATCTAGACGCGTACGTGTTGCCATGAGTGAAAAATACTCAACTTCTCGTTGATAAATACAATGTTAGTGATCGCTCACATACTTAGCAACCATCAAGTGTCATATAACTGCTACAAACAAGTATTTCATTCGAATTACAGTGAAGTGATGTGTACAGCATGAAGTTTGCGGTGGTAGGTTCTGATTTGAACAATTCACGCCTAAATTGGTAACTGATGTCACTACATCCCAACCGGTCAACAAACACGCGAAAACGCTCTAAACTCCGCAGGCTTCGCCATCACCCGATGCTCAGGTGGGTCGACGCGAAGTTCGTTCATAGGCCCAGAATCTACCTAGTTCAGTCGATTCTCGCTGGCGTTGTGCTCGTGGGTATTCTCATTGCGGAAGACGCAATCACCAACGGAGCGGTCGTCGCAGCAGTAGCAAGTTCGGTCGCAATCGTATTTTTCGTCCCGCACTCAGTTGCCTCGAAGCCGTTCAGACTCATCGGCGGCCACGTATCTGCCATTGCCGCAGCCCTCTGCACCGTTGGCGTGATGATGCTATTGCCCGACGCTGTTGCCACTAATCAGATCGTGATCCACACGCTGCAAGGCATGTCGCTGGCACTAGTGATCTTGTTCATGACAGTGACCAACACTGAGCATGCACCTGCCGCCGGAACTGCTCTCGGACTCGCAATTTCAGTTCCGATTAACTCAGTGATATTCATACTTTCGGCGGCAGTAATCATCTCGATCGTTCGCATTGCGCTATTTCGGCACCTTCACAACCTGATCTAACGCGAAAACGGCTCCGAGAAATTCAAGAACTTCTTCGGAGCCGTTTTGTATTTACTTTCAGTCGTTCTTACGAACCGCCGGAAGGATCAGAAAGGAACCTCAGAAGATCGCTTTCAGGGTCGAGAATGACCGTGGTCTGCGAGTCCATGAATACCTTGTAAGCCTCTAGCGAACGTCGGAACGTGTAGAAGTCGGGATTCTTCTCAAGCGAATTAGCAAGAATCGTAATCGCCTGCTGTTCCGCCTCACCTCTCAGCAATGCAGAAGTACCTTCGGCAGTTTCAAGAACAATGTTGACCTGTCGATCGACATTAGCCCGAATTTCCGAATCGGCCTGAGTACCCTCAGCACGCAGACCACTTGCGATCTTTTCACGTTCTGCCTCCATACGAGAGAACACACTTGTCTCTACGTCTGGCGGGAAGTCAGCTCGCTTGATTCTCACGTCAACAATCTCAATACCTAGTGCCTCTATAACGCTGGCGAAATAGGATATCGAGAACCCTTCAAGCTCCGGAGGATTAGCGTTGGCTTCAAGTAACGCTAGCTCTTCTGCGGTAGCCGGAAGCGAACGGTTAGTATCGGACGTGTCTTCGTCGATAAACACAGTCACGGCCGCATGATGCAGAGAACCGTAGTCTCTGAACAGATCAGCGCGGGAAACCTCTATTCGGTTACTAGCGATAGTGATCCTATTCATGATGTCTTCTCGAGTATCAGAAATTACTTCTTCCTGATCGTCGAGAGCAACTTCCTGTCGAAGCTGCGCATTCACAATGTCACCCACACGAGAGCCAGCCTGACTTTCATTTCTCAGGTTCTTGAAGAACACGAGAGGGTCGACAATTTTGTACCGAGCATAAGAGTCGATTACTAAGTTTCGCTTGTCAGCAGTCAGCAGTGAAGCTGGAGCGACGTCAACGCGAAGCAATCGCTTGTCGAACCGAGTCACCTGTTCTGCGAACGGTGTTTTTACCTGTAATCCGGGATCACGGTGAGATCGCTTGAACTCACCGAATCGAGTAACAATCGCTACTTCCGTCTCGTCTACCACAAACAACGTCTGCGGGACGACAATCACAACCGCCAGAATAATTACGATCAGCGGGATCATGAGCTTACCCATTACTGTCCCCCTCCCACTCCGGAAATAACCCCAGAGCCTGAATTTGAACCAGCAAGCGGCAAGAACGGCAATACTCCGGAATCAGAAAGAATGAACTTCGTAACACCGGGCAAAATCTCTTCTATAGCCTCTAAATACAGTCGTTGACGAGTGATGTCAGGCGACAACAGGTAACCCTCCAAGATTGCCTCGAAACCATCGGCTTCACCCTGAGCTCTTGCGATTCGACCCTGTTTGAAACCTTCAGCGGCTTCGGTGATCTTTGCAGCCTCACCAGTCGCCTTCGGAATTTCAGAAGCTTCGTACGCCTGTGCAAGGTTGATCAAACGTTCCCTATCCTCACGAGCACGAACAACGTCTTCGAACGCCGACTGTACTTCTAGCGGTGGGTTTACATTCTGCAACAGCACCTGCAATACGTCGATTCCACTTTTGTAATCGGCAGATAATTCTCGCATTTTGAGAAGAACTTCAGTTTGAACCTGTTCCTTTTCAGTAGTCAGAACGTCATCGATATTTCGTGAACCAACAACCTGCCGGAGGGCGGTTTCAGCAATATCTCGAAGAGTTCGACCATCTGGTCGACCAGCCGGAATCCCTCTATCTGGATCTCCCGGGTCATCTACTTCAAATAGGAAAGACTGTAGATCAGCAATACGATACTGAACAACCGCCTGGACGTCGACGATGTTCTCATCACCAGTAATCATCAGCGATTCGTTAGTAACCGACTGTGAGACTGTAAAGCCATCAGCTCCAGATCGGAAACCAAGCTCCATACGACGTGTTGTCGTAACTGCTACAACATTTCTCTTGCCAATCGGAGCCGGGTAGTGCCAGTGGAGACCACCAGTAGTGGTTCCAGTGAACTTACCGAATGTCCGCAACACTGCTTCCTGGTCGGGTCCCACAGTGTAGAAACCAGTTCCAGCCCAGACCACAGCTAAGACTATCAATACGACAAATATAAGTCCTAACGACCCTGCTCCGCCAATTCCTGGAATCTTCGGCATCGACGCCTTTAAGCGCTCGATAACCTCGTCGAGAGTCATCTCTGTTCGTTCTTCTTGCGGTGGTCGATACATTTTGTTATCGACGACCTGGGTGTCTTCGTTTGACGCCGCCATCGCTTCTCCTCGTGTCGACCGTTGATTCGACCGATACGCTGGGTAGTGTTCATTTGCTCGTTGTGTATTCACATTCGTAATTCACGCTAAGCCAGTCTAATATTTCCGACCAAATTTCTGGGCAGATTTACATACGTGACACAAGTATACCGACGTATGGCGAGTTCTTACTGAAACTCACAAGATCTACACCGATATGTCGAACAATCTTTGATAATAATCGCTGATCTACTCCGCATGCTCCAGTTCGATTCCTCGATCAGCAACAAGTTGCTCAAATTCTGCAAACGTGCGAATCGGTCTAAGCAGTTTCACCAAATCGCCAACTGTAGCGACTTGTTCACGTAGATCCCATAGGTATCTCGCTATTGGGCTCGTAGACGACGGACTTTCTGCGTACGTTCCGTGAAACGCAAAGTACGCCTGATTGACCTTGCGAATTTGATATCCGTGATCTAGTAACTCCACCCGACGCGATTCCATGTAAGCCTCGGCCTGGTCTACTAGGTTCTCAGCAAGCAGTTCGTCGGTTTTTCTTCGAGTCTCACCCATAAATCGATTGAAATTGAACGATTCAGGAATTTCGATTACGTCCGCGTCTTTATTTTCTGTCAATTTTTTTGACGCAGTCTCAGGTCGAACCGGTGCAACAAACGGCTCACCGGTAACTTCTGAATAAACCCTCAGGCCAACCTCTCGACCGAAAATATCGGCCAACGTCTCGTTCATGGATCGGATATCACCGCCTGAGAAATACGCCTGACCCAAAGGATAAAAAACCAAATGGGCATGGAGCCATTCGTGGGCAGCCGTGTCGACCAATCTCTTCAAGTGAGTCGTCGGAATCACGTTTGGATAACTCGCAAGCCCGCCGGTTTGAAGAATCACCGCTGAAATGTCGTGATCGTCAATCAACTCGTTTTCGATCCTCGACATATCTTCAATGGATATATCAGGATCGATTAACACGTCTTCGGTTCTAGAGATTTCATTTCGTGGCGAAGTGACCAACAACTTTGGAGGATCGCCTATTAGAAAATCGACGGGCGGCCATACGAACGAAGAAACAAGAGCAATCTCATCTGAACGAACAGATTCAGCGATGATCTGTTCTAAATATTCCTCCACTGAAGGTCGAATCTCATCACGTTCACCGATCAAGCGATCGACCTCATTCTGAGAGGCGACGACGGCGTTAAAATCAGGCGTCGAAACCGTAGTTACTAGGTTTAGTTCGGCTTTCGCAGCACGGATTTCATCGACAAGCACTATGTACCGATCTAGCGCCTCCCGCCGATCACTCTCGTTGGTTGGCGTCCAGGGAAAAACAGTCCAAACGCGATGAGTCCACTTATCGAAGAAATTCTCGAACTCCCACGAAACAAGTCCGTAACCGTGATCCAGCGAAGCAGCGGATGCGGGGGTGTCGAATCGTTTGTCTCCAGTTGGCACAACCAAAGCGATAAAAAGCGCGACCATGAGCAACGTCCTGAACACCCATTTAGATCGACGCCGCAGAGGGAAAGTAACCAGCCACTCAGAAACAACAAACGCGACCAACAGCAGCGACCCAATGGTCCGCATTATTAATCTATTCAGAAGTGCTAATCGGGAAGTAGGCAAACGACGGATCTTGAGCTAGTGAAACGCTGAAAACACACCGGTGGTGTTCGAATCACGATGAGAGCGTATCCAAGATATACGTATAGCGGGGGAGGTTCGGGCTTCAGAATGCTCGCAAAGTGCGATACAGCCGTCGATCTGCTGTGCTGAACTAGCTAGTCCGACGAGCCCAGAGGGTTTCATACTGCTCGCCCATTATGAGTTGAGCGAGTTCACGACGTTCCAATCGAATTAGCTCTTCGAACGCGGTTTCCGCAGCCGTTACTGCGTCAGGGAATCCACTTTCCTCAATTCGAGCAACAACCTTGTCCCACAGTCCAGACATCTTCATTGCTTCGACGTACCCGACCCAAGGAATTGCAATGATGTCTTGCGGGCGAGGGAGATCGGGTCGCATACGCTTAATCGTGCGGAGTCGGTCGGCGATGGAACGAGCCATAGGAACAACTCTCACGAGGGGAGTAACACCGTCTTTGGGACGAATATCAATTACGACAGACTGGCCAAATTTAGGAAAAAAGACAGCCAGTACTTCAGCGTTCGAGATGAACTTGAACACACCGTCTACACCATTTCCGTAACCGAAATCCAACGTATTACCTCTCGTTGCGCAGGCTTCTACATGACCCCGTATTTCACCTGAGTGATATCCAGCTTACCTCGGAAATATGAAAATTACGCCTTAAGCTCGCGAACAGTAGCAAGAAATGAGGGGAGCGCTTTCTCCCAATCGCCAACAATACCGAATCTCGCTTCTTTGAAAATGTTCGAATCGCCATCCTTATTTATAGCCACTATCGCCCTTGAACTCGAGCAACCCGCCATATGCTGGCTGGCTCCTGAAATTCCGATCGCAATGTAAACATCAGGGCTCACCGACTTGCCGGTGAGCCCAACCTGGTGCGAATGATCTATCCACCCAGCATCACAAGCGGCACGAGAAGCACCGACTGCACCACCTAAAGCATTTGCTAGATCGGCGAGAACACTAAACGGCTCAGGACCGCCCAATCCACGCCCACCGCTAACTACGAAGTTCGCATCTTCCAACCGAACGCCCTCACGAGCTTCAGCTACGGTTCCAGTTACCGATACCACCCGCTCGACGTTGACGTCAGATTCGAACGCTTCTATCAAAGGCAAGCCAGTTTCTGTACCCGCCTCGTACACACCGGCTCTCAGCGTGATTATCGCTGGACGCGTTGGGATTTCGAACTCAGCAAGAGCGCTTCCGCCGTACACGGGACGCGTAACGCTAACGCCATCACCGGCGTTCGATATTTCGATACAATCAGAAGCAAACGCCGAGTCGGATCTAAACGCCATCCGAGCGCCAACTACAGATCCAAAATCCGATTTACTGAAAATTACGATTTCAGGAGAAGTGGATTCAACAAGTGAGGAAATAACGGCTGTTGCCTGATCGTAAATTCCTGCATCTGCATCGTCTACCGAAGAGAGTGTCACGATTTTTCCGACTGCCAACGTGCTCGCCGAAGCAGGTGCTTCACCAGCAATCACAACCGTCACAACAGGATCAACAAGCCCCTTGGCAGCAACGATCGCTTGAAGAGTCGACTGGCTAATTTCGCCTTGTTCGTCGCATTCAGCGACCACCAATATCGATGTCATTAAATCAACTTCTCCTCGCGCAGTCGTAGTGCAAGTTTCTTTCCTGAATCGGCTTCATCTTCACCCTGGATAAGTTCAACATGCTTGTTCGACTCGGGAATATAGAGATTCTTCAACTCCAGCTTCGGAGCGAGATCATCGGATGAAAGTCCTATATCAGCCAAAGAGAATGTTTCCGCCTTCTTCCTGCTCGCCTGCATGATTCCACGCAAGTTTGGATACCGAGGTTCACCAAGTTCATTCGTGATTGTTAAAACCGATGGGACAGGAGCGGTTATCGTCTGGTAACCGTCCGGAATCACGCGTTGAAGCGATACCGAATCGCCGTTCAGTTCTAGTTTCTGAACAAGTGATACAAGCGGCAATCCCAAGACTTCTGCGAGACCGAGAGTGACGTGCGCCTGATCCCAGTCGGAAGCTTGTCGCCCGCCAAGGATCAAATCGTAGTGTCCATCTTTTTCGATAGCTGCTGCAAGTACCTTTACGGTGGCTGCCGAATCGATGTTATCCAGCCTTGAATCGTCGACTAGTACCAAACGGTCAGCGCCCATAGCAAGCGGCTTCTTCATAGCATCCATCACGAAATCGCTACCGACCGATAACACCGTGATCTCAACTTCGGCACCAGCATCACGTAGTAAAAGCGCAGCTTCTACGGCGTTCAGGTCGAATCCGTTTACGACCGGTGGCACTCCGTTTGGTGGAATGACACTGTTCGTCGATTCGTCGATCTTGAACTGCGATGGAGGAGTTTCAGGGTCTGGAACCTGCTTAGCAAGAACCACAATTCGGACAGTCAATTCAGTAATTCCAATTCCTAACAACCGGGGCACAACATTTGCGTATGCACCGCGAGAAAGTCAAAACACGATAATAGCGATACTCTAGTCTGGTCGAAATCCGCAGAGCGGTCTATAACATTATCGTTCAGCTGCAATAGCGGGTCATTTTCTTAGCCTGATATTTTGCGCTCATTTCTTCGGTTCGGTAATTCACCAGCCAGAACGACCCACAAGTCCCACAAGGCAATTCACTAGTTTTGGAATCCGTAGTCTCAGCAGCCCAACTACTTGGAGTCGATCTCGATGACCGACAGCAGGCACAATTCCAGCGATACCGTGAGTTAATCGAACTACGTAGTCAACAGTTCAACCTCACCGGTCACAAAACGTGGGACAAAATCCGAGAAGAATTGTTCATCAGGTCACTGCGAGTACTGACTCCCGCCGGTGGAAACGTACCAACACCCGAGTGGTTCGCCGGTAAACGTGTGATCGATGTTGGCACCGGTGCTGGCATACCCGGAATGATCCTGAAAATCGCACTTCCTGATCTAAAAGTAACGTTGCTCGACTCCATGGGTAAGCGAACAAATTTTCTCGCCGAAGTCGCAAACGAACTCGAACTAAAGGGATTAGAAGTTATCACCGGCCGAGCAGAAGATCTTGGTCAAGAAATCGGGCACCGTGAGGCTTATGATGTCGTTTTCGCCCGAGGAGTCGCTCGCCTGGCAGAACTTTCTGAACTGACTATCCCGTTCGCAAAAATTGGCGGAACGGTCATACTTCCAAAAAGCCAAGGTGTTCAAGATGAGGTCGACGAAGCTAGTTCCGCATTCGAAGTCCTCGGCTCAGCACCAGCATTGGTGATACCCGTCGACAAACCCGGCAGCTCCTCACCCGACGATGTGGTTTACTTGATGAAAATCTCTTCGACACCTGATCAATTTCCACGCAGAGTCGGAATTCCTCATCAGTCACCGCTGATCGAACCAGACGAAGACGACTAACGGTGATTGAATCTCGAATATCCGACTCCGCTCTCGAATAAATGTCCGAAACGCACAACGACAAATCAAAAAAACCTCAATCGGGAATGCCAAGCGCAGCAACTCTACGTGGACGAATGCTGTCGCTGCCAACACTTTTTGCAATCGTTATCGGAGCAGTTTTGCTCGGATTCGCGATGTGGCGCATCTTCGACTTTGATTGGGACGAAGTGTGGAGCAACATTAAAGGCGTTCATCTAGGTAAATACCTCCTCGCAGTCGCTCTCTACTACCTAAGTTTCTGGTTCCGTGGACTCCGCTGGAAACTTATAGCTAGAACCGCAAGCATCGGTGGCGACAATGGAAAACACGTTCCGCGCACCATAACTCTTTCTGGAATCATCCTCATGGGCTGGTTCGCCAACTCAGTTGCATTCTTACGGCTTGGCGATGCCTACCGTGGCTGGGCGTTAGCTAAAGAATCTAAAAGCGATTTTCCTTCGAGCCTCGGCACAGTTCTGGCAGAACGTGTTCAGGATATGGCTGCAGTTCTTATCCTCGTTCTTGGAGCTGCCACTTTGATCACGCTTGAAGGACACTCAAAAGTCCCTGGATGGGTAGTATTTGTAGCATTTGCCCTTGTAGCCGCACTGATAATCGGCTTATTGATCATGCGAGTGGCCGGTGAACGGCTATCACACCGATTACCGGGTCGATTCGAGGCAGCTTTTGTGAACTTCCAACGAGGAACTTTGAGCAGCTTCTCAGGCAGGGAGATACCACCACAGCTTGTCCTCGGCATCATCGGTTGGATACTCGAAATCGCCCGTTTCTACTTCGTAGCGGACGCAATGAATATCGAAGCTTCGTTCGGTATCGTCATGTTCGCTGCATTGGCAAACGCCATGCTCACGACAATCCCAACCCCCGGTGGGTTCGGATTCGTTGAAGGGGGGTTAACAGGGTTATTGATCTTGTTCGGTCTCAGCGACAACGAATCTATCAGCCTTGTTGCTGTCGATAGAACTATCAGCTGGCTCAGCGTGGTGCTATTCGGTGGGATCCTGTTCGTTGTATGGCACGTTATAAAAGCCAAAAAAACCTCGACCATCTCATCTTCATCCGGCGAATAGCCCACCCTACGAATCAAAGTCGGCTAATATCATCGCCTCATTGATTGTTATTGGGATCGTTATTTAGATCATCCCCAGATTCAATGGCTCCACATTGCCGTAAGCAGAGGTTCATTTGTATGGCTGACAAGAAAAAAGTGCTCGTGACTGGCCTAAGTGGTCTTGTTGGAAGCGCGCTAAGAAGTGATTTCGAAGAGAAATACGAACTCTCGTCACTCTCTCGTTACGGAACTGAAGGACTCGACGACGCCCATAATTTCAAAGGCAATATCGCCGAAATCGACACGATGATTCCTGCTTTTGAAGGGCAACACACCGTCGTTCACCTCGCCGCCGACCGCAGCGCCAACGCCAACTGGGAATCAGCACTTCGAAATAACTTTGTCGGCGTCTATAACGTCTACGAAGCTGCAAAACGCACAGGCGTAAAACGAGTCGTGTTCGGCAGTTCTCAACACGCCATCGGCGGCTTCTACCGCGACGAACCGTACAAATCGATTCTTCAAGGAAACTACGAAGGAATCGAGCACGGAAAGTTCAAGAAGATCGACGAAACCGTTCCGTTCCGACCCGATGGCTACTACGGTGCCTCAAAGGGTTACGCAGAAGGACTCGGCAGCTTCTACTCTGAGTGGCATGGTATTTCTTCGATAAACATTCGAATCGGTTGGACCATCTCAGATGACGACCCAACAGTGGCCGCAGGTGGGCTTGCAATGTGGTTGTCGCACCGTGACACAGCTCAGATCCACGTCAAAGCTGTCGACGCTCCTGATGACCTGATGTACACGGTTGTATTCGCCATGAGCGACAACCACTGGAACATCTTCTCTCTCGACAAAGCACGCGAAGTACTTGGATACGAACCTCAGGACGACGCCGGACAAGTGCTGAATCCCACCAAGGGATTATCAGATCGAGACGACACGGACTTCAAGCAACACGAAGAAGATCCCGAAACTTATTAGATCACGTCCATAGAGCAAAACGTTCTCCCTCAACCTAGCAAAGTACTCGGAATCAAGTTCAGCATGACATTGGACGTTTGAGCAACTAGGATCGTCGTTCATCAAATCGTCAAAACACAAGCGAAATCACAGCACCCCTTGTGCTACGATTTTTTAATCGGGCATTTCTGACCACCGTGCATCGCACACGTTGAACCGCCCGGCCTCCATAAAACGGGGCTGTAGCTCAATTGGTAGAGCGCTTCAATGGCATTGAAGAGGTAGAGGGTTCGAATCCCTCCAGCTCCACCAGAATTCATACGATAGGCCACTGAGAAATCGGTGGCCTATCTGTTTAATACCGTTATGTTCTACTACGTCATCATCATCCCAGCACATCGAATACAGTGTCTATAATTCTCGAAATTAAACCTAACGACTTCGGCAAAAATATTTGAAACTCTCCATTCTCGATCAATCTCCAATAAGCGTCGGCAAAACAGCGCACGAAGCTGTGCAGGCAACCCTCGACCTCGCAGAGAAGGCCGACAAATGGGGCTACACACGCTACTGGCTTGCCGAGCACCACAGCTCCGACACACTTGCCGACGCCAGCCCTGAAATACTACTGGCAGCCATTAGTGCACGAACAGACAACATCCGTATCGGCTCCGGCGGCGTGATGCTCTCTCACTACAGCGCCCTCAAAGTCGCCGAAATATTCCAAATGCTTGAGGCGTTAGCGCCCGGACGTGTAGATATGGGCCTTGGCCGCGCTCCTGGCTCCGATCAAATGGCAAGCTTCGCCCTGCAATCAGGACCCAACTCCGACCCGATCGAAAAATACCCACAAAAAGTTTTCGACCTGATGCGGTATCTAAGCGAAACGTTCCCAAGCGATCACCCATTCGGAAAACTTCGTGCAATGCCAGCCGCACCGAACTGGGCAGCTCCATGGTTACTTAGTTCGTCGATGGGCAGCGCGGGAATCGCTGCGAGATTAGGACTCCCGCTCTCATTCGCCCACTTCATCGCTCAAGACAACGGGCCGGAATATGTGAAGTGGTATCGCGATAATTTCGAACCGTCAGAATGGTTCGAAAAGCCACGCGTCAACATCGGCATCTCAGCCATCACCGCTGAGACAACGGAACGTGCACACGATCTCGGAACGTGTCGCCACGTGATGCGTTTGTTGCGCAACAAAGGCCAAGAAATGAAGGGTGTAGCGTCGGTCGAAGATATTAAGGCAATGGACTTCAACGGATCCGATCTGGAATTCATCGAACAGCAACGTGCCAAATCAATTGAAGGCGACCCCGATACCGTGAAGCGTAAGATCGAAAGCCTCGCAGAGCAGTACGAAACTGACGACGTAATAGTCCTAACAATCACCCACGACTACGCCGAACGCCAACGATCATACGAACTCCTATCCCAAGCATTCAACCTAACCGGTGAAGGCCGTGTGGAAAGCGCGAAGACGGGAAGCTAGCGACGTTGATCCACAAGCCGATGTCTCCAAAAAAACAAAACCGCATGCCCTGAGACCCATCTCCGGTCAGACCTACGCCGGTTTGACTGTCGTAGCACTCAGTCTTCTCACCGCATATTTCATCTCCCGAACGAACGGCGATGTCGCCGCTATTCCGAAAAAAAATTGCGCATACACGTCATATGGAGTTATTCTGATTGGGAAATGATTTTTCTTAACGCACACTTGACCGACTGCCTCTGTTGCTGTACCACCTCTGAGGAGATGGCACCCTAGCACCGCGTACAAGCACGTAACCGGAATGCCAACCCTCGCTAATCGAAAGCGGGGGTTTTTTTTTGGCAATTACTAATTCACAAAAATACATCAATCAATGACTACCGACTCTCTTTCGATAGAAAACTCAAAACCGAATGCCCTGAGACCCATCTCCGGTCAGACCTACGCCGGTTTGACTGTCGTAGCACTCAGTCTTCTCACCGCATATTTCATCTCCCGAACGAACGGCGATGTCGCCGCGATATGGGTTCTATCCAATCTATTCGGTCTAACTCTCCAACGATCACGTTTTTGCTTCGCATCTGCATTCCGAGACCTTTTCCTTTTTGGCTCGGGCCACAATATGAAAGGCATCATCATAGGGATGGGAATTTCAACGATCGGCTTTGCAGCGATCATGCATTGGATCATCCCAAACCCAGGTGCTGGATTCCTTCCGGCTGAAGCGCACATCCTTCCGGTCGGACTCTCAGTAGTAGTCGGTGGTGTTCTGTTCGGCGTGGGAATGGTTATCGCCGGAGGATGTGTTTCCGGTTCGCTATACCGAATGGCTGAAGGTTACGTAGCTTCATGGGTAGCCATCATCGGTGTCATCATCGGTCTCGGCGCACTCACACTCACCTGGAACTGGTGGTGGGCCTTCTCTATCTCAAACGAACCGAAAGTATGGCTCCCATCGGTAGGTAGCCTCGGTTACACCGGTGCAATTGTTATCACACTGCTCGGACTTGTTGCTATCTACCTTCTTGTAACTTTCATGGAGTACAAGAACGGGCTGTTCATGCCACACATCAATAAGAAGATCATCCCTGCCCTGAACTTCGACGGTCGTGTTCGAGCAACTCTCGATCCTGTGTTCAAACGCGGCTGGCCGATTGCTATCGGTGGAGTCGTTCTCGGAATTCTCGGCATCATCATGTACACCATTCACATGCCCCTAGGCGTAACTGGTGAACTGATGCGAGCATCACAACTAGGTCTCGGTTGGATGGGTGTTGATGTACCTGTACTCGACGGACTGTCGACTCTCGGTGGCTGTACTGGCCGATCCGGTGAACCGGGACTCCTCGGTCACACGTTCGCCATTACCGTTGGACTCCTACCCGGCGCACTAATTGGCGCATTGTTTGCAGGCGAGTTCAAACTTCGCCTACCAACCCAAAAGCGTCGTTACGTCCAGTCAATCACTGGTGGAGTAATGATGGGTTATGCATCGGGTCTCGCAGTCGGCTGCACCATCGGTGCGTTTTTCTCGGCAGTTCCTTCCCTTTCCTTGTCAGGATGGGTGTTTGGATTAGCAATGGCCGCCGGGGCGTTCACAGGAACGCAAGTAATCAAGAGGATCGGCTAAAACACCATGCCAGAACTTATCGAAGTTGATCTTCGTGGCGTCCCGATGCCTCTGCATCTGCAACGGGCCACCCAAGCTGTAGCAAGCGCATCCGAAGGAAATGAAGTAGTACTCACGACCGATCAAGAAGTCGTTATCAAGTACGTTCCTTCCGCCGCCGCCAAAGAAGGCCTAAAGATGCGTATGTCGATGCCAGACGAAGATGTTTGGCGAATCAAACTATCGCGAGATAGCAACAAGTAAAAAGGGAAAGAGGACAGATATATGGCTGATGAGCAAATACCGATCTTGGATGTGCGTGGAGAAATCTGTCCATACCCAATGCTGAAGACAAACGAGGCGCTGGATGGCGACCATAAAGGCGTTGTAACTATCGACATCCTTACTGACCACCCACCTGCACTGTCGACCGTCCCGCCCCAAGCTATGAAGCGGGGTTACGAAATTGAGATAGATGAGCTAGGTGCCGGCGAATGGCGCATGAGATTATCCAAAATTTAGTTTCATAGGAGAAACATAATGATTGTTCGTTCCAAATTTATACAGTTGATCACACTATCGGCACTCGTTGTCGTTGCTACGGTAATTGCAGCTTGTTCGTCTGAAGAAGAGGCAACGATCGAAAAAGCTGAAGCTTCAGGGAAGCTCGTAAGCTCTGACTGGATGCTCGAGAACCTCGACAACGAAGACGTTGTGGTTGTCGACCTACGAAAAGAAGAAGACTACGCAGCCGGACACATTCCGGGTGCTATTCAACTTACGCCTAAAGCCGTTTTCCAGCAGGAAGACGAGAATGGTGTAGCAGGTATGCTTCCAGCTGCCGCTCACATTGCAACTGCATTATCTGAGCTGGGTATCGAGCCTAGCGATACTGTTGTGTTCTACGACAGCAATTCAAACCTGTGGGCAAGCCGAGCTCTTTGGGCTATGGATGTTTACGGTCACAGCGACTCTAAGCTTATTGATGGTTCGTGGAACTACTGGAGCGCAAACGAGCTCAAGACATCAACCGATGTTCCTGAGATCACTGCATCTAACTACGCTTTCACTGCAGCACCTGACCTCAGCATTATTGCTGGATGGGAAGAAGTTCTGGAATCAGTAGACGATCCTTCAAAGATCGTTTGTGACACACGTTCTCCTGAAGAATTCTCGGGCAAGGACGTTCGAGCCGCTGCCGGTGGTCACATTCCTGAATCCAGTAATGTGAACTGGAACCGCTCAGTAAACGAGCAGGGCGAATTCCTTCCTGCTGCTGAATTACGAGTGATCTACGAAGGCGAAGGCATTCAGGGCGACAAGGTCGTATTCACGCTTTGCCAAACTGCTGTTCGAGCAACACACTCATGGTTCGTACTCCAGGAACTTCTTGGCTACGAGACTGTGAAGGTTTACGACGGATCATGGACCGAGTGGGGCAACCGCACAGACGTTCCAATTACTACTCGATAGTAATTATTCCGATCGAAGAAAATAGAAAAGCGCCGGCTCAATTGCGAGTCGGCGCTTTTTTTATGCACATTTGGTCGAAGTAAGAAGTAAAACCCTCTTCCAATACAGGTTTACAAGCGACGGTTCAAAGCAAGTAATTACCTGTCGAACGAAACTTCACTTAAACACTTACTAATATTCGTGAAATTTACCACACCCACTCGACGCTACTTAAAACACTTTGCCCATCGGCGTTAAATCGGCATCAGCTACAGATTCTTGTTCTTGGCATACGGCTTCGTTGGTCCGATCATGGCAGGTATGTTCAAAGACGCCGGAACGGACAAAGAGCTTAGCGTTTGGCGGCACCATTCCTAATCACAGGAACCCTGTGCTTGCTAACTGGAATTCTCATATCGACAGCCGAAGAACCTCAACTTGAAGCCGTTGCCGAGCCGGTTACGGCTTAGCAAAATGGCTACCAATCTGTATCCTTCCCGTAAATTCGTACTTTCGACTCAACAGTTGAAGTATGAAACTGGGTTTTGCCAAAAAAACTCATGACGTGATCTATTACGTAACTGGAGACACTGATGTCTGATTCGGAACTATATTCACCTTCGGAATCGTTCGCAGCGAACGCTCACATAAAGAGCTTCGATGAATACAAAGCTGAATACGATAGGTCAATCAAAGACCCCGATGCTTTCTGGGCGGAAAAAGCCTCCGAATACCACTGGTTCAAAAAATGGGACACCGTACGCGAATTCAACTACGACGTTCGCAAAGGCCCGGTCGACATCAAGTGGTTCGAGGGTGGACAAACCAACATCGCCTACAACTGTCTCGACAGACATCTCGAAACCCGAGGCGAACAAACCGCAATCATCTGGGAAGGCAACGAACCCGGCGAACAGCGAGAAATTTCGTACACAGAACTTCACGCAGAAGTCTCTAAATTTGCGAACGTCCTGAAGTCTCGCGGAGTAAACAAAGGTGATCGAGTCACGATCTATATGCCGATGATCCCCGAGCTTGCCGTAGCAATGCTCGCCTGCGCCCGAATCGGAGCCATCCACTCCATCGTCTTCGGTGGATTCTCTGCCGACGCTCTTGGCGATCGCATGGCTGATGCCACTTCCACAGTCCTCGTCACCTGCAACGGGACAAACCGTGGCGCAAAGCCGCTGGAAATGAAGACGGTTGCCGACGAAGCTATGACTATCGCTGAAAAGCAGATGGGTAAGCCAGTTGAAAACTGCATCGTTGTCGAACGAATCAAAGACAGCATAGGCGTTGAACACGACATGCAAGACGGTCGTGACGAGTGGTACGCCGACGCTATGGCAAACGCCAGCCCTGTCAATGAAGCTGAACACATGGAATCGGAAGACCCGCTCTTCATCCTCTACACATCCGGCTCAACCGGTAAGCCAAAGGGCGTGCTCCACACCACCGCCGGCTACATGGTTTACGCCTCGCAAACCCACAAATACGTCTTCGACTACCACGACGGTGATATCTACTTTTGCACAGCCGACATCGGCTGGGTAACGGGCCATTCCTACATCGTCTACGGACCTCTTGCCAACGGTGCAACGACGCTAATGTTCGAGGGAGTTCCTACGTATCCAGGTCCCGATCGCTTCTGGCAGATCGTCGAAAAATGGGGTGTGAACCAGTTCTACACAGCCCCTACTGCTATTCGAGCCATCGCAAGCCTCGGTGACGATTACCCTGACAAGTATGAAATGCCAACATTGAAGTTACTGGGATCCGTTGGTGAGCCCATCAACCCTGAAGCATGGCGCTGGTACAACAAACACGTCGGAAAAGAACGTTGCCCAATTGTCGATACGTGGTGGCAAACAGAGACCGGCGGAATTCTCATCACGCCAATCCCGGGCGCAGTTCCAACCAAGCCTGGCGCAGCTTCAATGCCGTTCTTTGGTGTTGAACCTGAAATTCTCGACCCTGAATCCGGAAAAATTCTTGAAGGCAACGGCGTTTCGGGCGTGCTTGCACTGAAAGCAACGTGGCCGGGCCAAATGCGCACGCTTTACGGCGATCACAAGCGCTTCGAAGAAACCTACTTCGATATGTACAAAAGCTACTACTTCACCGGCGACGGAGCCAACCGTGACAAAGATGGCTACTACTGGGTCACAGGACGCGTGGACGACGTTATCAACGTGTCAGGACATCGAATGGGCACAGCCGAAGTCGAAAGCGCTCTGGTGCTGCACGAAGCCGTTGCCGAAGCGGCAGTCGTAGGCTTTCCGCATGACATCAAAGGACAAGGGATCTACGCCTACGTCACTCTGAACGTTGGACAAGACTACACCGACGAACTTAAGCAGATATTGCGTGGACAAGTTCGACAGATCATCGGCCCCATCGCATCACCTGACGTCATCCATTGGGCACCAGCACTCCCAAAAACCCGCTCCGGCAAAATCATGCGCCGAATTCTGCGCAAAATCGCCACCGACGAAATCGACACCATCGGCGATACCTCCACCTTGGCGGAGCCAGAGGTCGTGGATGATTTGATCGCGAGGAAAGGCAAGTAGGGTTACTTCGTTCCCACTCTCTAGCAGAGAGGGGACAATCACGCATTCAACTGAGCCTAAGTGGCGGCGCTTTTAGCGTTACTTGAACAACATTTGTTCATCTGTTTCATAGAGCGAGTTCTCGTATATTGCTGAGCTCCAACCAGAGATAGTGGGCGGCGCCCTCAGTGCTAATCCGTAACTCCCCTGCGTCGGACCATTGTTCAGCGAATTGATTGCAGCCCATCAGCCGACGCCCATCTCCGCTCTCACGGATTTTCGCAACATCGGATTGAGTTGGAACTTGCTGAACTTCTTCCATGCACGAACAAAGGCAGGTTTACGATGACGTGGAATTCTTCCTTCTCATCAGCTCTGCACTTTTCGACTGCCTGACGTTCCAGACTTTGTTAAAGTGCTTCGTCAATCGTTTAGTTGCTCGCTGAAGGCGTTCACATATCTGCAGGTTATACCCCAGACGTTTTTTATCCATTGACTAGCTAAAACGAGACGAAACGACGAAACGTTCCCGGTTTAACGCTGCCGCTAAAAATTCCGAACGCTTTGCTCTACACCTCGTATGGAATATTGCTAAGTTCAGCAGCTTCCTTCATAACTATTTCGGTCATTTCACGCGGAGTCTGACCTTCGAAATAATGGGCTTTTCCGATTCGTATGGTAACTTTCGTGCGAAGTGCCGGCACGGACCAGTTCGGGGTGAACGGAATCCACTTTGATATCCATTTACCAACCGCCGAATGTTCAAGCCCCTTACCTTTTCGGTCGTACTCGATACCTATCGGGACAATCGGGATGCGAAGCTCATGACCTTTTTGCTTCAAATGACGCGTTTCGTAACGCCGGAGAAGCCCTATCAATCCTTCTTCGATCGATTCAACGGAATCGTACTGGTACTCACCCTGCGTGAAGGCAGCAGTAATCAAACGCCGATCCAGCCTGTCTTCAACATTTTTAGCAAGTTCTACAGCCCGCTTGCGTGGGTTGCCTATACCGTCTTCTTGCCAGATGACCGTGCCCACGTTCGAGGTAATTTGCTTCTGGATAAAATTGATCACACCATTGTGACCGAACGAATCAGTGGAAACAAAGCTGATGAATTCACCACTAATTTCAGCAAGAGCAAAAACGTCGGCAGAAGTACGGTGAACCGGTGCGAGCATTATCGGTCGGATATTAGGAATTTCACCTTCAACTCGACTGCTAAGCAACAGCGCACGCTTGGCAACCGGGATGAACCCCAACCGAATTACGTGATAATTGAACCGCCACCAGTTCTCTTTGAGACCCATTAAGTTCCTGCGAATACGTCGGAATAAGCGAAATACAGATAGCCAGAAAGCCAGAAAGCCAACTTAACAAGTCTATTCCTGAACATGCGCTGTGTACCTTGCGACCGATAGCAATCCCTCAGATACCCTTCGGACTATGACTACAATCGTATCCAATTCTGACCCCAAGCTAAATATTATGTACATGATGGCCGATGAGGCTATTGACGAACTAATGGGAGCCTGCGACCACCTTGTCGTGAAGACTCATTCTGCGACCTATCAAAGACTGGGCTAGCATAAAGAGATAACCAATTTCACCCTCGTCACAACCGTAGAAGAACCTCGATTCGATCGGGTTTCTTGACTGCCAGCATATATACCACTCGCAATTCATGCTAAACATGGGCATACAGCGTTCAGGTGCGGGGTGGGGCGAATAAAATTAGAGTTGGTTACCCCCACGTGTCTATCGATTTAATAATTCACAAACGAATCGCAACGCATTTAACACCTGCGGCATTCGCGTGCCTTGTCACTTTTGATTCCGAATCCGATTCGGTCACCGTAGCCGCCGTATCAGGTGATGGCACACCGTTATTCTTCCAAGTGAACAGTTCATCTCGACGTTCGCACGGAGGGCGGGTTCCTTCCATCACAGTGAGCAGTAACTGCCAATATCGCTCTTGAGACTATCTTCCGTGACAAGAAAAGTGTTTCGGCAACAGTAGGCGAATTTATCGACCGAGTTCTCCCAGATTCACTCATAAATTCTACTTTCGATCATCATCGAGGCCGATGCCGAGGCCGGCATCTTGTATGTATCACCAGTGAAATTTACGAAACCACAGATCAATTCCTGCCAGACATTTACCAACAAAGTCACCGATTCGCTCTCGAGGCTTTTCACCGAACGAAGGCTAACCGATCAGTCAGATAGAAGAACCACCCGAACAACGCCGACAAGTTCAGACTGCTGATTTGATCGGACTGATCCAACGAAACTATACGAAACCTCTGTCGCCTCGAACGTTCGGCGATATTCATCTTTCATTCGAGGTAGTCGTGAGCTAAATTTGACAAGGTGAGAGTTCGACCTACTCGACACGTTCTTGCAAAGCACTGACACTGCTTTGTCGCGGGTGCAGATCATCTCTCGCGTACGGGCTTAACGAAACGGAGTCAGTTCAATCGTAATTAACGTGACAGTGAAAAACCCTCGAGAAAAGCTCGAAGCAGCTGGCTAGTCGCGGGTGATCCACTCAGTACGAGCATATGGATAGATTATGAAAAATTGGCAGATCGACATTTCTAATCGATTCCGCCAAGCCTCGATCGACGGTACAGTGGATTCATGCTGAACTCACACAAACGAACATTTACGCTCTTTTCAGCTTTATTGGTGCTAGTGGTCGCTTCGATAGCGTGCTCCAGTGAAGCTGACTCTGAATCAGTAAATGACATTTCGTCTCCCAGCTACGAAACCTGTGAAGGATTCGTAACTGCTGAAAACCTCGGCGGAGGTACGAACCCAACTGGACTCGTTGACCGAGTAAGCATTATCGATATCACGTCGATTCCGGGCCTTGCCGATAGTGGTGCTACAGCCAACTGCTTAATCGAAGTGTTCAGAACAGTCGACGGCACCGACTCTGCAGCTCCCGGTGATTCAATCACACTCTCGTTAGTTCAGTTCGAAACTGACGAGATTGCGCTGAACTTATACAACTCAACATTGGCAGCAGCTATTCTCACAGCCGAACAAGTTGGCGATCTTGCTGAAATCCGGCAAGAGGTCATTGGCGAGCACTCGTACTTGATGGAGATCAAAGCAGGCGGAATAGGAGCGATCGCCGTCTTCGTTTCTGGTTCGACTTTCATTTCAATGAGCTCTACAACTGACGATGAAAGTAACGCATTGCTCGACGGGCAGCAGTTAGTTGATTCTGCACAAGGCGTACAATCTCGCCTGCCGTAAGTTAAAAATCGGTTAAGCGCCGGATGAACAAAGAAACTAAATTATCCAGCTGTTTGAATACGATCCTGCCACGCGCATTATGGGAGCGGCGGGCATAGACATCATTCTCGCCACCACCCGTCACGACGTCGAATACCTATCTGACTACTGCCACCCTGTTAGTGACCAGTTTTACGTGCTGTGAGATACCGAAGCCACTCACATGACGGTCATTGGGCTGCCCCCTCGACCAAAAGCGTGAAGGCTTCATCGTTGCCGGCGCGTCTGAGGCAACCACGCTAGGAATAATGGATCCGGGGATTAAGGATCGACGTTTAGGGCGTTACACCCTTAGTAGTAAACGAAAAGAGGCGAAACCGTTCTGGTTCCGCCTCTTTAATTTGATTCAACCGAAATTTCTACTCGTTCGGGTTACACAGTGGTACTCGATTCACTCTTCTTCGCCTTACTACGACGACGATGATTACGAGTCCGATCAACCATATTGGGCTGAAAATCCCTAACCATAGTCCAATTTTGGCGAAGAACACGCCGATCGACTGCAACGTTCGAACTGCATCACGAGTGGTGTCGCGAGTATCGAGTTCGGCGGCAGCTACTCCGATTGTTTCTCGAACGAATACCAAGAAGGCTCCTGTTGCTTTGACCTCGCCTACTTCAGTCTGGCCGGTGACGGTGAGTTCGACAAAGTAGGGATTCGGTCGGTGATTTTCATACTTGTGGCTGGTGCCTACCTGCCCACCGCCTTCTTCTGCGTCAATCACACTTCCAACAGGAGCCGAGCCATCGCCGAAATTCCACGAATAAGCGATGTCTGTCACACCGTCAGGTCGAGTAAACGATGCTTCGAAATCGACCGTATTTCCTGATTCGATCGTCTGATTTTCACCAGCGAAAACTTCGATAACCGGCAATCGACTTACAGTGGTTATAAGAGTGTCTTCACCCTCGGCAAGCCCCGAATCGCCAGAACCGGTTAGTTCCGCAGTGACTATGAACGGAGAATCTTCGTCTCGATCAAAAACGTGAATGATCGGTGAGGTGATAACTTCGTCGCCATTACCAGTTGGAGCCACTCGGTTTACGGTCGATTCTCGTGTTCCATCTCCAAAATTCCACGTGACAGAGAAATTATCTATGCCCTCTGGCGGAGTGAATATCGCCCGGAAAGTCACCGGGTGACCCATCGCAGCAGCTATATCTTCACCGGCGTAGATAGTCATCTGTGCTGGAACCGATTCTAGGCTGACAGATATGAACGAGAATGCCGAACTTTGCGACAGGAACGTTAGCCGGGCTTCAAGCGATTCAAGATCGCTCTGAATACTGGTTATTTCCTTCTGGATAGTAATAGCGTCTTCAACGGAGAATGCGCGATCGTAAAGAAGTCGCAAAGTACCGAGCGTGTCTTCGAGAGTCTGTGCCCGAGCAGAAACATCGGTGAACTCTTCCGTGAAGTCATCGCTTCTGGTCGAAGACGACTTCACTTTTACGGCTAAGTCGGAGAACTGTTCGATGACGTCGTCAAATCTGTCGACTGGAACTCGAACTGAAATTGTTCCCGAGTAGTTTCGTGGCCGGTTTGATGAAACGACCCACCCGCCAGCTGCGGTTGCAATGTTCGAAATATCGTCCATCGACATGGTTACATCATCGACTGTGACCGTGAGATCGGCTGTTCGGATGATGATTCGGCCAACGGTTGCAGAAGCAATTTCATTTTCGACTGACGCAGAGCCTGAGTTTAGGGAAGTTGTGATCCGCACAGTATCGGGGTATTCCGATGAGTCGTAATTACCAAACAAGGTTGAGGACGAAGCAGCAGGATTTGTCGTCGCCGCTGGTGCAGCCGCGGCCGCAGGTACGGCAGTTGCGGCAGTGCTGTAACCGCCTCCATGAGATTCCACGTCATCGGAATCACTGGAAAACGAATCATTTACAGATGACTGAAGCTTCGCGTATTGCTCCTCAGTAATGCCGTAACCGGAGTCGAGTACGGTGTCACCCGTCACGGTTACAGATGAGTCATAGCTACCGGGAGCTCGGAGATTACCCGAATTGCCAGGGGCGCCTGAAGTGCCTCGGTCAGCCGACGCACACGCCCCGACCAGTGCCAGAGCGAATATCGCAACTACTGGAAGAAAATATCGCGGATTCAATCGTTTATACATAACTGTCCCTCGCTTAGAAGAATCGACGGTCAAACGTCGAATAGTCTTCGATGCCAAACAGGTTTTGTCCGAGTATCTGATTGCGCAGCCCGGCATGACGCTGTAGTGGTATAACGTTTTACTTGACCAATTTGTTCCGCTGCTCGTTGAAATCAATAAAAGGAACCCATGGAATACAAGCTATTTGGACGAACCGGTGTGTTCGTCAGTCCGATCGTGTTGGGCTGCATGATGTTCGGGCAAAAGACCGACCTCGCCGCCACCTGCGAAATTATCGATTACGCACTCGGCGAGGGAATTAACTTCCTCGACACCGCCGATGTTTACGGCGGGGGTGCTTCAGAAGATTTCGTTGGCGAAGCGCTTCAGCGAAACGGCAAACGAAACGACGTATTTCTGGCGACCAAAGTTAACGGTCGTATGTCGCCGAAGCCGAACGATATTGGAACCAGTCGACACCACATCATCGAGGGCTGTGAAGCAAGCTTGCGGCGACTAAAAGTCGACCACATCGATCTATACCAGCTACATCGACCGAACTCGCACATTGCAATCGACGAAACACTGCGGGCAATGGACGACCTTGTTGATTCCGGAAAGATTCGTTACGCCGGAACAAGCAACTACGGGTCATGGCAGTTCGTCGAATCACTTTGGGCGTCAGAAAAGCTCGGTCTAAATCGATTTGTCAGCGAGCAATCGCCGTTCAACCTTGCCGATCGTCGTGCTGAACGTGAACACATAGCGATGTGCCAAACATACAGCACAGCATTCATTCCTTGGTCGCCGCTCGCCGCCGGGGGTCTAACCGGCAAGTACACCCGAAATGCTCAGCAGGCCTCAGGTACCCGATTTGGTGATGAAACCGACCCCGTTAAGCTCAAACGATTTAGCGGAGGCGTGATGGATATCGTCGATGGACTCGTTCCGCTCGCCGAATCCCACAACGCGACAGTTGCCCAAATTGCACTAGCGTGGGTGGCTGCACAGCCCGGCGTAACCGCGCCGATAGCAGGGCCTCGTACGCTAGACCAGTTCAAAGACAATTTAGGCGCTTTGAATGTTGAGCTAACAACAGAAGATTTAGACAAGATTGATGACCTAGCCGCTCCCGGCACCAATGTCGCAGAATACTATGAAGCTAGTTTCGAATCTAACGCTCACCGTTTCTAGACGGCAATCTGACCTCTCTTACTTCAAAATTCAAAAAGTAAATAACTCCTAAATAATGGACAAACGAAAAGTTCTAATCACTGGTGGCGCCGGACTCATCGGTTCCTTGATGATCGATAATCTGGGTGACAAGTACGAATTCTCGTCGCTCGACCTAGTCGAAAACCCAATCGTTCATTCAACCGTCGCCAACATCGACGATTTTGATGCCATAGCTCCCGCATTCGCAGGTGTGGACACCGTCATACATCTCGCAGCAAACCCTCACCCCGATGGATCATGGGAATCTAATCTTCAGAACAACTTCATCGCAACGTACAACGTATTTGAACTTGCAAAGCAAAACGGTGTGAAGCGAGTTATCTTCGCCAGTTCAAATCACTCAGAAGGCGGAAACTACCTCGACGCACCGTGGAGACACGTTAACGAAGGTAAATATGAGCTGCTTAAGCAGGACAACTACGAACTAATCACCGAAACCCATCGAATCAGACCCGATGGCTACTACGGTGTCGCAAAGGCGTACGGCGAAGCACTTGGCAGCTACTACAACGACTACCACGGCCTAAATTCGTTTCATCTTCGTATCGGCTGGGTGATCCGAGATAACGATCCAACCGTTTCGTCTCATGGTCTTACGCTCTGGTTGAGTCACGGCGATCTAGTACAGATCATGGATCTGTGCATCAGTGCTCCCGAGTCGTATCGTTACGACATATTCAACGCTACTTCCGACAACACGTGGAAGATATTCGACATTTCTCACGCCAAGGAAGCTCTCGGCTACAAGCCACAAGATCGAGCGGGATCTGAACTTAGATCCGACTAATCTTTACGGCAATCCCCAAGCGAATACACAAGTAAAAAAACAAAATGTCATCAAGCGACAAACGAAAAACTCTTATTACAGGTGGAGCCGGTCTTATCGGCTCGATCATGATCGACAAACTTAGCGGTAAATACGAGTTCTCATCGCTCGATCTAAAAGAAGCTGACGGCATAAAGTCGACGGTTGCCAACCTCGATGACCTCGAAGCGATCACTCCGGCTTTCGACGGAATCGACACCGTTGTTCACCTCGCTGCCGATAGATCACCGGCTGGTTCGTGGGATTCGATTCTCAAAAACAACTTCGTAGCCACCTACAACGTGTTCGAGGCATCGAAAAGAGCAGGCGTGAAGCGAGTCATATTCGCAAGTTCGAATCACGCCGAGGGAGGGTTTTATCTTGACTCTCCATGGAAGCACGTGAACGAAGGTAACTTCCACCTGCTTGAACAAGACAACTACGAGCTAGTTACCGAAAACCACATGATTCGTCCTGATAGTTACTACGGAGTCGCCAAGGCGTACGGAGAAGCGCTCGGCAGCTACTACAACGACTACCACGACCTAAGCTCGTTACATCTGAGAATCGGCTGGGTGCTGGAGACAGATGATCCTACGTTCTCGGCATACTCGCTTTCGCTTTGGCTGAGTCACCGCGACACAGCTCAGATCATTGACCTCTGTATCGATGCGCCAGAATCGCATAGGTACGACATTTTCAATGCAACATCCGACAATACTTGGAAGATTTTCGACATATCCCATGCTAAAAACGCACTCGGATACGACCCTAAAGATCGCGCTGGGTCAGAATTCACACCGCGTCCGTATGAGCGAATCACTTAGACATCGCTGCCTAAGCAACTGGTACAGATGGTTGAGGATGACACTTGGAACTAAGCTGGGTATTGCCCGCGATCGCTAGCCCGCTCATCTACGCGATGGTTTCGATTGGCGACAAGTGGATTTTGTCGACGCTAAAGCTGCGGATCGAAAGTTTCAATCTGTTTGTAGGTGGAACTCAGCTCGGAATCTCTCTCGTAATTCTTCTGATACTTGGAATTCCAAATGCCTCGTTGAGCGCGCTAGCTGCTGCTCTCGGAGGCGGAATGATATGGGGAGTTGCGTTGATACTGCTGTTTATGGCGTTACGCCGTGAACAGATTGGTCGAGTGGTTCCGGTATCTCAAACCTCTCCAGTATTTGCTGCCATTCTCGGCGTTGTGTTTCTAGGCGAGCACCTCGAATGGTGGGGTTGGCTAGCAGTTCTACTGGTAGTAGCGGGGGCAGTTATCGTTTCTGCGGAGCCGCACCAATTGCTTTCTGGAGGATTCAGAAAGATCTACTTGTGGCTGGTGCTCGCCGCCGCTCTAATCGGCATCGCGCAAGTTTTACTTAAGGTTTCATCAGACGAATTGAGCATGTGGCACAACATGTCGCTTCGTGGGATAGGACTCTTCACGACACTCGCAACCCCTGTTCTTAGGCCGTCGGTTATAAGGGGCCTTGGTTCATTCGTAACCACCAAGAAAACTGCCATTCCGGTTCTGGTTATCGAAGGCTTGGGCCCGATACTAGGCAACGGATTCTTGTTGCTGGCACTAGCGAACGGACCTGTCTCGCTCGTGAGCGCATTACTCGGCACTAGGCCGATATTTATCCTGTTGATTACGCTCGCTTTTGCACCGCTTGCCAAGACAGCACTTGCCGAAGAATTTACGAGAGGCGATATCATCACAAAGACGATATCTACTGCCGCGGTAGTAGGCGGCGTCGTGATCATCTCTCTCGCTAGCTAACGATACCGCGGCTGACTAGACGATCTGGTTGCGCAGTTCCGTTTCGCCGTTCCAAAGTCGATTCAGATTGTCATTGAGAATGTCGATTACCCGTTCTTCGTAAAGTCGAGTCTCACCACCTGTATGAGGGGTGATTATTACGTTTTGATAATCCCAGAACACTGAATCCTCTTCCAGAGGTTCGTTACAGAAGTGATCGATTCCAGCACCAGCTATTTGGCCCGACTTGAGAGCTGCAGCAAGTGCTGATTCATCGACGCACTGCCCCCTTGCAACGTTGATTAAGTAAGCAGTAGATTTCATCGCCAGCAGTACGTCGACATCCACTATGTCGGTCGTCTCTGGTGTAAGTGGGCAAGTCAGTGCTACAAAATCTGCGCGCGGTACAAGTTCGGCGAGCCTGTCGGGCGTAACCACTTCGTCGGCCGGACCTTCAGCGGTCGAAGGATCACGTTTGGTGGCGATAACGTTCATATCGAAAGCTTTGGCGAATTTTGCCAGCCTTGAGCCGATCGCTCCCATACCCACGATTAGAATAGTCTTACCGATCAATTCATCCTCGCGTTGAGTAAGGTCACCGAGCATCCCTCGCCACGTGTGACTGTTCTGGTTGTCGCGCCCAGTATGAATGTGACGATTCAGACCCAGAATCATCGACATTGCGTGTTCGGCAACCGCGTTTTGGTTTACGCCTGACGCGTTGGCGAGTCGAATTCCACGTTTTTTCAGCTCATCCAGCGGAAACTGATCATACCCAGCCCCTATCGACTGGATGTATCTCAGATTTGTTGCTCGTTCGAGCAATGCGTTATCCCAGTAGCCCGAACAGACAAATACGTCGGCATCTTGGATCCGATTCATCGTGTCTTCCGCCGTCCATGTCTGAAAATATTTCACGTCGGGACTTCGGGCCTCGTAGCGCTCTTCCATCCGATAAGCAACGTGAGCAAAGTGGACGGTGGTGTCCGCAGTGGACGGAAAACCTTCAGACATAACTTCTCCAATCGAAGTAATAATCACGCGAAAAACGCTTCAAGTACTGGACAATAGCCGAATCAGGATCGACTGTATAACCAGATAACCGATGATTCCGTCGTCACCATTTCTGATGATACCGAATCATACTGCCGAATTAGTAATAGCGAACACAAGAACGTATATGCCAGAAAACATAACGATTAGAAACGAAAACGTATCGGTAACTATCTCACCAGATGCAGGTGCTTCACTGAGATCTATTAAGGTGAAAAAAAGTGGAAATCAGTACGAGCTGCTGTCAGGCGGAGACAATCCACACGACCCAACCGAACTTCCACACGGAGAAGGATCGTTCGTAATGGCACCGTGGGTGAACAGGATTCGTGATGGACGACTTGTGACACCAGACGGCATTCATAAGATCCCGATGAACCAACCACCGCACGCTATTCACGGTTTGGAACGAGATCGGGTATGGACGGTTAAATCCTCGACCGAAAGCTCTCTCGAACTAGAAATCTCACTCGCAGAACCATGGCCATACGCCGGGCGAGTTGAATACTCCCTCGTATTACAAGGCTCATCACTAGTACAAATTATGCGACTCATCGCCGACGTTAGCGAGACTCGATCATTCCCTGGAAGCGTTGGCTGGCACCCCTGGTTCAACATCACTCTGGGAACACAATCCGTAACCGCTACCGCCGATGTTTCAAGTCAATGGGAACTTGATGACACAGCTACCGCGACAGGCAAGTTGTCGGTAACCGGAATAACCGACCGTTTACAAAAAGGTACTCAGTTTGCAGTTCGAGAAGTGGATGGCTGCTTCTTGATGAACCCGGGCGGTGGTGCAGTTTTGACTTGGCCGGAGCTGACTATGACGATCACAGGATCTGAAAAAATCACCCACTTCATGTTTTATTCACCAGAGCATGCATTATGCGTAGAACCTCAAACTTGTACAGTCGACGCCGCGCAGCTTGACGAAAAAGGGCATGCGAACACAGGGCATGTACTTGTCGATCGAGAAAATCCGTTGGTAGCTACAACAACTTGGATGTGGGACTAAAGAGATAAGGTGTCTGCGCCTTTGAACATCTCATCAACAGAATCTGCTATTTCGATTAGCGGAGTAGAGTTCGCTTACGGAAATAGTCCTGTTCCAATGGGCACACCAAATCGATCTGACAGTACTACAATTCGTGAACTCACTCGTAGTTAGCCGATATATGTCGGTCTAATCGCAAGTTTCAGCTAGAAGATCCGAAGTTTCAGGTACTCATGTCCACAAATACGCTTGCGAACCTACTCAATCCATCGTCATCGACAGATGATTCGATCATCATTCCCGGCGGACCAACGCTTTCGTACGGTCAGTACGCAGAAGAGATTGAACGAGTCGCAGGCCTACTTGCGGGTGCAGGGGTGAAGCCGGGTCGACCTGTTTCTATAGTTTTGACGAACAATCTCGAATTCATGGTTCTATTCCTCGCTGTTGCCCGAGCCGGTGCTGTAGCTGCACCCTTGAACTCCGCTTACACAGTCGATGAGTTCAAGTTCTTCATGGAGGATGCCGACTCGCAGTTGGCAATCGTTCCACCGGGAGCACACCTAGGTCGGGACGCGGCGAGCCAGCTCGGCATTCCAGTACTCGACGCTTCACTAAATGTCGGATCGGTCGTTTTGAGCAACCGAAGTGGAGCAGTCACAAAATCGGCAGATGCCCAGCCACCTTCCGAAAGTGACATAGGTCTATTTCTTCACACATCAGGAACAACGAGTCGTCCAAAAGGCGTACCCCTCACTCACGCCAACCTGATGAAGTCGATCAGCAATATAAAGAACCACTACGAACTAACGACCGAAGACACTTCGATCATCGTGATGCCGCTGTTCCATGTTCATGGGCTAATGGGAGCATCGCTCTCGACATTGAACTCAGGTGGATCACTGGTTATTCCTGAGAAATTCTCGGCTTCGAGCTTCTGGGGATTACAAAAAGACTATTCGGCGACGTGGTATTCGGCGGTTCCGACTATTCACCAGATTTTGCTTATGCGAGCCGATGACGATAACGCTCCTCGCGAATCGTTTAGGTTCATTCGATCCTGCTCATCAGCACTTGCTCCGGCAGTCTTCGATCGACTCGAATCACGATTCGGCGCTCCAGTTCTCGAAGCCTACGGAATGACCGAAGCTTCACACCAGATGTCATCAAGCCCGATGCCTCCCGGAAAACGAATTCCCGGTACGGTCGGACAGGCAACAGGTGTTGAGATTGCAATCATGGATATGGCAGCTAGAGGGCAATTACAGAAGACCGGTGATATCGGCGAAATCGTCATCAAGGGCGAAAACGTCATGCACGGGTACAACAACAACCCCGAAGCAAATGCAGAAGCTTTCGTCGATGGCTGGTTCCGCACCGGGGATCAAGGTTTCTTAGATGCCGAGGGGTATCTCGCGTTGACGGGTCGAATCAAAGAACTGATCAACCGAGGCGGAGAGAAGATTTCACCACTCGAGATCGACGGAATTCTACTGAAGCACCCTGCTGTATCAGAAGCAGTGTGTTTCGCCGTGCCTGACGAAAAATACGGCGAAGTGGTACATGCTGCTGTGGTTTTAAAGGGTGACGCTGACCAAGAAACCATTCGGACGTACTGCCGCGAGCAGATGGCAGGATTCAAGGTTCCTGACGTTGTATACATTGCCGACTCACTACCACGAACAGCAACGGGCAAAATTCAGAGACGTCATATGGTTGCGGCGTTCGCAGAAGAAAAGTAGTTTGATAAGGCGAGGTGGGTTGATGCGGCATTAGCAGTCGGCTCGGAGAAGCGGTACTCGCAAAGTGGTACACGACTCGTGGTGATGGGAACTAGATACCCGCTAGCTCTTATCGAGCAGCGATAAAAATACCGTTGCGAGCGCGATGTAGGCGGCAATACCTACCATTCCGGTTACAGTCGTTAGAAAGACTGACGTCGAAGCCGCAAGGTCGGCCTTGATCGCTCGAAGCACGAACGGAATTATCACGCCTGGTAATGCTGCAATCAGGATTTTTAATAACAGTGCGAGATAAACGTCGCCTCGCGAGAGCAAAACTAGTCCGGCTATTACGTCTGCGATGACTACACCTTGAGCGATAGCTAATAATGCCTCTCTGACGAACAGCCGCTGGGCATCATGAGTTGGCACATTATCAATTACCATCTAACGCACGATAATTGTCAGTGTCTAAGTTCCAGGAATTCCCAATTGTGTCGTGTTAAGTTCAGTCATCTACAACAGTTCCTGATTACGCAATATGAAATCTATTCGATAATTTGCCCCAAGTTGTCGAACTTGTCGATAAGCTTGGTCACCGTTTGTAGGTTTAACTTATTGGATACATGAAACCCATATCTCGAATTATGTCGAGGTGGTGTCGAAAATCATGTGATCCAACGTGATATTTGTGGAAAGGTTCTCTCATGCTATTAGGTGTTGCGGGTCTCGTGCCAGGCGACTGGAAATCAATCGATGGAGCTGTCCTCGATAACGTTGTTGATCACGGATTCAAAACCGTTCAAATTCGAGTCGACGATCCGCAGTCGATGGGGAACGGCGACGTTAAACGCCTGAAATCCATGTTCGAAGGGCGTGGGTTTGAGATGCCTCAGACAGTTGGAAACTACGGCGGCAAGCTCATCGCTGAAGACGATACTGAGCGAAAAAACGAGATCAAGTTCGTAAAGCGAATGGTCAACGTAACTGCTCGACTCGGCAGCCCTAACACATATCTTCGCCCCGGTAGCCTGAATCCAAAGGGTGGCTGGATGCCTCACCCACTGAATCACACTGACGAAGTGTTTGATCGACTCGTCGACAGCACGAAACAGATTTGTGCAGTTGCTGAGAACGAAGGAATCATGATGGCAGTCGAAGGTGGCACGGTTTGCCCTATCGACTCCCCACAGCGAATGAAAGATCTGATCGACGCTGTTGGATCGAAGGCACTAGGGTTGAACATGGATCCCGTGAACTTCGTAGGCTCGCTCGATATTGCATACGACACCACAGCGCTCATCAATGAGTTCTACGAACTGATCCCAGATCGGATCGTTGGCGCCCACGCGAAAGACTTCACAGTCGTAAACGCACTGCTGCCTCACTTCGAAGAGTCGATCATCGGACAGCCCGAAAGCCTGCTGGACAATGAAGCGTTGCTGGTCGGCCTACAGAAGGTCAATCCGAACGCACATGTTCTAGTCGAGCACCTTCCCGACGACAAAATTCCGGCAGCCGCAGCAGGAATTCGCAAGGTTGCTGAGCGTGCCGGTATTGTTTGGGACTAAAAGAAAATAATTGGTCGGTACTTACGTAGACCGACACTGGATATAACGTTTTTGGAATTCGTCTTCTCGCGGTTTCAATAAGAAGAATCTGCCCCGGCAGTTCAGGAGCTAATCATGCCCGTCGATCTCTCCGGCAAACGAATAATCATCACCGGTGCTGCAACTGGAATCGGGCGAGCCACAACTCTTCGGGTGTCAGCGGCCGGGGCAAAAGTAGCTGCCTTTGACGTTAATGACGCCGACGGCGCAGCCACGATCGGCGATGTGAACGAAGCTGGGGGCGACGCTCGCTACTGGCACGTTGACGTACGTGATGAAATTGCCATTTCAGGTGCTGTCGCAGCCGCAGAGACGTGGCTCGGTGGCGTGGACATATTGATTCACGTTGCCGGTGTGCTTCAGGGTGCAGCGATCGAGCTTGATGAGTTCCCCGAGGAAATTTGGGACACAGTTCTCGACATCAACCTTCGTGGATCGTTCACCATCTGTAAGTACGTCACAGGCGTGATGAAAAAGCAGGGCAAGGGCGTCATTATCCTTACTTCTTCAGGAGCTGGAGTTACGGGTGGAAGTTCGTCACTCGCATACGGTTCGTCTAAGGGCGGCGTTCACGGTCTTTCGCTCGTAATGGCAGCTCACCTTGAGAAGTACAACATTCGTGTGAACGATGTTCTTCCGGGGGCAGTTGCTACTCCCTTGAAAGTTTCGAATGTCGAAGACATGCACAACGCTGGAGGAAAAGCAGGAAACCTCGAAGAGAAGATTGATGCACTTGTGTCGCCAGATGAGATTTCGAAGGTGTTCGCATTCCTAGCCAGCGACGAAGCCAGCATGGTCAAAGGCAGCGTGGCGACGCGCTAGTAACTTCACTATCCCTCCCTCTCTAGCAGTGAGAGAGTTAGGTAAATGCTGAGCCAGCCTAAGCAGGGTGAGTCGAATCGAAAAACTCTCTGAATGTATTGATCGGAAGGTGGACGCTTGCGGAAGAACGAGTTGACGCCCATTAATGAACAACTGTTGTTTTACAATCTCCAGCTGGTCCGGTAATTATCAACAGTCTCGCAGGTATCAAATTGTCTCTACTCCTGCTTTGCGGTGTCGCGTTTCTCCCAGCCAGGGCGGAACATTCTTAGGAAGTTGCTCTTACCGTAAGGGTACTTTTTGGCCTCCTCTTCGTTCAGTGTGACGCCAATGCCCGGTGCAGTCGGCATTGTGAGATGCCCGTATTCAACACGAAGGAAACCGGTTAGAACATCACTAACCCACGGTTCCAAGAAATCATCGAAACACTCTTGGATGAAGACGTTTGGTGTGACTGCGTCGATGTGAAGAGCGACCATAGTTTTGAACGGACTTTCGGCGTTGTGCAAAGCTATTTCAGCGTGGTGAGCTTCGGCAATTCCTGCTATTTGTAAAGATCGCCAGATCCCACCGACTCCAAGGGGCTCCGGGTTAATAACATCGGTTACGTTGTGCGAAAGAAACTCACCGAACTCGTGAATAGCGTGCATTCGTTCGCCCGCGATCATCCGAACAGGGATTCGACGTGCCACTTCCACTAACGCACTCACGTCGGTAGATAGAACAGGGGTTTCGAACCACGTGACGTCATAGTCTTTGAGCCAATTACCGATCTCTATCGCGGCGTATGTGCTGAATCGATCGTGTGCTTCGATTAAAATATCCACTTCGTCGCCAACAGCATCACGAACCGCGCCGATCAGTGCCTTAGCCTCGGCCGTTTCTTTACGCGACATCTGCATGTGCGCATCGCCGAAAGGGTCGAACTTAAGTGCGGTGTAGCCCTTTGCCACTACCTCACTGGCCTTTTCTGCAAAGCCTTCTGGAGTTCGTTCCCCTGAGTACCAGCCATTAGCGTACACCCGAACGTTTTCACGAACTTTGCCACCTAAAAGGGTGTGAACGGGAACACCAAGTGATTTTCCAAGGATATCCCAGCAAGCCATCTCGATTCCTGCCATCGCGGTCGTCACTTTGATAAATGCAGTTAGGTACAGCTTATGAAAGATCTGGTGGACGTTACGGGGATCCATTCCGATGATCAGGTGCTTGATCTCTTCGACCGCTGCCACTCGTGGCTGAGTCTCAGACCCGCCGGTCGCTTCACCGACCCCGATCAGCCCTTCGTCGGTTTCGACTACAACGTAAATCCAATTCTTCCACGGGTTACCAACTACAACGGTCCGTACATCAGCTATCTTCATTCAGCTTCTCCAGCAATATGCGGACATCAAACCCAATTCATTTCAAACCAAGCCGGCAGGAATTATACTTCGTCTATTCTGAACGATGTGTCTGCAAGCGAGGCTGTACGGGTCCAAGGCAAATGGAATCCGTCGGTATGATCAATTCACTTGGCGAAACCCTCTTTCTTCAAAATTTCTACACACTCTCTGAACAGGTTCCGCATAGTCGTTTTCTATATTTGGTTGTAGTCGATCAATCGACCAAAAGTTTAGAAAGATTTAGACAATGTTCAAACGAAAAATTACTCTCGGCGTAACCGCAGGACTCCTCGGAGCATTTGCCCTCGCAGGAGCGGCATTCGCCCAAGAAGTCACAGCAGACGGTGAAAATCCACGATATTCGATCAAAGATCGAGTCGCCGAAATCCTCGGCATCGACCGAGACGCCCTCGACACTGCAATGAGCACTGCTCGAGATGAGCACCGTAAAGCATCGCTGAACGAGCGCTTAACAGCCCTCGTAGAAGCCGGAGCCATTACGGAAGCACAGGCGGACGAGATCGACGCTTGGGAAGACTCCAAGCCTGAAGTAATGGACGATTTGATGAAGCTCGGACGCGGTCACTGTACTGGCGACGACGTAAGCATAGAAGCTCGACTAGCAGCACTCGTAGAGCAGGAAGTAATCACCCAGGCAGAAGCTGACGAAATTACTGCGTGGACAGAGGCCAAGCCCGACCACCTCGACGATCTTCGTCAAGAGCTAAAGGGCGACCGAGATGGCGAGGGCCGACGCGGTCGACATGGACACGGACGCCATCACCGCTGGAATAACGGTTCTGAGGGTCGTGGTCAAGGACGTGGACCAGATGGACCCGGACCACGTGATTTTGGACAGCAAGCTCCTGAGTCTGGTTCCGGTACATCGTTCACTCTTCCGAGCGGCGACGAAATTAGCGTTTAGTCCGCACCAGCCTGACCTCCTATGAAAAGTGCAGAAGAATTTGGGAATTATTAGTACCGACACCTGATTGGCGAAAGCCTAATATGTTCGGAGTAAATAATTTGATGATTCTGAATCGATAGAATCACTGGATTGAACTTGAACCTAAACTCGGCTCAGGAAATTCGCACATGGCACAAAACGTGAACAACAAAACTCAACGACTTCAACAGTGGTTCGACGACCAACCGAGATGGGATCATGCCTCCTACGGTGAGTTCATGCACGTTGGCGGGAACCAAACGATCTTCCAGATCGCTCTTAAAGAACAAGAGGTAACAACCGAAACTAAAGTGCTCGATACTGCATGTGCGGTAGGAGGAAACGCCCGCTGGATGGCGTCTTTGTATGGTTGCCAGGTCTACGGGAACGACATCGATGAACAAGCTCTGGCAGTTGCCCGGGATCTGGCTGAAATCGAGAACATTTCCGAGCTGTGCACGTTCGTGAAAGCTCCGGTCGAAGATCTACCGTTCGATGACAACACGTTCGACATGGTTATGACCACCGATGTTTACGACCCGACAGAAGTAAAACGTGTTTTAAAACCCGGCGGAAGCTTCATCGTTGTTTCACTGTTCGAAGACCCTAAAGTAACGCCACTTCAGCTCGCTGAAAGTTGGGGACTCGAACTCGAAATCTCGCTAGACGTTACTGATCTAGCTTTCGCCTTCAACCGAGCGAAAGAAACAGAAGCACGTCTCCTTCACGAATCTAAGATGATCGGTGCACGCGAACTGATCGAGATCATGAACGAAAGCATCGTTCCGTACACCCGAGGCGGTCGCCACTACATTCTGCGACTCCGCAAAAACTAACCTGCCGACGACTAACCCTTATCTACTCGAAAAATAGATGACCAACAACACTACCGACCAATACCGCGGCATCTACGGAATACCCGCAACGCCGTTCAATGAAGATGAAACTCTCGATATACGTTCATTAGAAAGCGTGCTTGATTTTTCAGTAGAAAACGGCTGTCACGGCATCGTAATGCCTGTGATGGCAAGCGAATACCAAGCACTCACAGACACTGAGCGTAAACAGGTATTCGATATCACGACCAAAGTGGTTGCCAATCGCGTTCCAACTGTTGCCGGGGTGTCAGGTATCTCGAACATCCACTCGCTCGAACTGGCGAAATACGCAGAAGATGCCGGGTTCGACTCAGTGATCGCTATGCCGCCGTTCAATATTGCGAGACCGTCTACTGCCGAAGTACGAAGTTTCTTCGAACTGCTCAGTGACGCTATAGATATTCCTATCTGGATTCAGAATCACTCGTTGGGAGCACCGTTCAGTGCGGCACAACTTGCCGGCCTCTGCGAAAACGTTGAAAACGTTAGCTACGTCAAGGAAGAAACCACATTTGCAGCACAGCTAACGACCGCCCTACTCGATCAGGCTGGCGATTCGGTCAAAGGCGTTATGGGGGGCATGGGTTGTAAGTTCCTGATTTCAGAATTCAATCGTGGAATGTGCGGAAACATGCCAGCGTCTCACTTCGGCGACATCCACTCCAAGATGTGGAACTTGCTTGAAGACGGAGATGAGTCTGGGGCAAGAGCGATTCACACTCGAATGGCTCCCCTAAACAACTACGAAAGCCTATACGGCATGCGAGCTTTCAAAGAAGTTCTCTGTCGCCGAGGCGTTATTACATCACCAACCACCCGATCACCCGGCAAAAGCACTCTCGATAAGTACGATCTCGCCGAGTACGACATGCTACTGGGGTCGATTGACGACCTGATGACCTGGAAGGCCTCCTAACCCCTTGAAAATCGAAGCTATCGATCTCTTTTACGTCGCGCTCCCGAAAATCACTCGAACCGCAGATGGTACGCAGGACTCGCTCGTAGTTCGTGTTCGAACTGACAACCGACTCGAAGGCTGGGGGGAATGCGATGCGTCGCCGCTTGTATCGATGGCGGCGTACGTGATGCCGATGTCCCATTCGAACATCATCAACATTCGTGAGGCACTTCTCGGCGAAACTCTAGATTCGCCTGAAGACGTAGTTCGCCTGCGAAATAAAGCCGGTGAGTACGGACTCGATATTCAGCAACTCGACCACGCGGTCGCCGGTGCCGATATCGCCATGTGGGACGTACTCGGCAAACATCTTGGCGAACCCGTTTGGAAGCTGATCGGTCACGATGCTTCGTACAAGAAACTCCCGTACGCCAGTGTGCTGTTCGGCGACGACCCTGCTGAGACCCGTACAGTCGCCGATTCGATCGTCGAACGTGATTTCCGTGCTGCCAAGTTCGGCTGGGGCCCGATGGGTCGTGGCTCGCTTGCAGATGACATTGCCCTCGTACAGGCTGCCCGTGACGGACTCGGACCCGACGCCAAGTTGATGGTCGACGCTGGAGTTATTTGGGGTGACGACGTCGATGCTGCATATGAACGTGCCGTCGCGTTTGCTGATCTCGGCGTCATATGGCTTGAAGAACCGATTCGAACTGAAGAAATTGGCGCATACAAAGCGTTGAGCGACAAGGTTCGTGCGAACGGCATAAACATCGGTGTAGCGGGAGGCGAAGGTGCCGACTACTACCGAGCTGCCGACGACATGATGACTAACGCCGGACTCGATTTCGTTCAGATCGATGTTGGCCGCATCGGCGGAATTACAGAAGCCAAACGGGTCGCAGACAAAGCGCACGAACTTGGTGTCCAGTATGTGAACCACACGTTCAAAAGCCATTTATCAGTAGCGGCTTCGATACACGTCTTCGCGGGATACGAAGAGTTTGATCTGACCGAATACCCAGCAGGCGATTCCGAACTAATTCTTGGCCTAACCGCCCCCACCGGTATTTTCAGAGATGTCGACGGATTCGTACGAGCTTCCGACAAGCCCGGACTCGGCGTAGAGGTAAATCTCCACGCTATACGCGAATACCAACGCCAAGTAAAAATCGAAATCGACGGCGAAGTCCTGTTCGAATCGTCGCAACCGTAGGTTCAGCGCAAGCCAACGCCGCATTTCTAGACCGAAGCAAAGCGAAGCGGAGAGACTTTCGGCGGGGACGATGGGCGCGGGCGACGTTATGTGCGGCACGAATGCCGCCCCCACCACACAACCGAAGATCCCTCCACTGGAGTCGGGAAGTCAGGTCTTACCTAAATCAACGATCATTCCTGGACGATTCACCGACCGACGCGACCCGTTCGCCTCACAATCAATCACCTCCGGTAGCGCGAACTCACTGACATCTCGTGTTGACGCATGGCCTTCTCGTTCTTAGAATTGATTTTCTAGCACTCTAAGCTCGCGACTGCTAACAGTCGGCAAGGTCAAGTGCTAATCAAGAAATCGGTCTGAATTGAGACTGAATCGGTGTGTCCGCATCATTCAGCTGAGTTTGCAAAACCGAATTCTCGTCTACCACTAAGGAGAATCATTTCAGTGGCATTGAACCTCACACCGCTTGGTGACAGGGTGATTATCGAGCCTGCCGACTCAGAGGCATCAACCTCTCCCGGCGGAATCATCATTCCCGACACCGCGAAAGAAAAGCCTCAGCAGGGTGCAGTTGTTGCAGCCGGCCCAGGTCGAACAACCGACGACGGAACAGTCATCGACATGCCTGTTTCAATCGGTCAGACCGTCATCTACTCGAAGTACGCAGGTACGGAGTACGCAGAAGGCGGAGTTGACTACCTCATCGTTCGAGAGAGCGACATCCTCGCAATCGTTGGATAGTTCATCACGAACTAATCATCTCAATTTGGAGATTTATAAGTAATGGCAGCAAAAGACCTAAAGTTCAGCGATGACGCTCGAGCACACCTTAAAGAAGGCATCGACGTCCTTGCTAACGTATTAAAGTCGACTCTCGGCCCACGCGGTCGAAACGTTATCGTCGACAAGAAATTCGGCCCTCCACAAGTCAACTCTGACGGTGTAACAATCGCCAAAGAGATCGACCTCGAAGATCCGTTTGCCAACATGGGTGCACAGCTTCTAAAGGAAGTCTCAAAGAAGACTAACGACGACGCTGGTGACGGCACGACAACTTCAACTGTTCTCGCTCAGGCAATCATTGCTGAAGGCTTCAAGAACGTGACAGCTGGTGCCGACCCAATGGCAATCAAGCGCGGTATGGAAATCGCTATGGCTTCCGTTCGTGAGTCGATCGCAGGACTGTCAATACCAGTTGACTCTAAGGAACAGATCGAAAGCGTTGCAATCCTTTCTTCCCACGACGACGAGATGGGCACGCTCATTTCCGACGTTATGGACAAGGTTGGTAAGGACGGCGTGATCACCGTTGACGAGTCGAAGTCTCTTTCATACGAGACCGAGTTCGTTGAAGGAATGCAGATCGACCGTGGTTACCTTTCACCTTACTTCGTGAACACGTCAGAACGACAAGAAGCCGTTTTGAACGATCCTTACGTACTCATCACATCACAGAAAATTTCTGCAATTTCAGACCTTCTCCCTGTTCTTGAGAAGGTACTGCAGACCAACAAGAACATTCTTGTTATTGCAGAAGACGTTGAGGGCGAGGCTCTCGCTACTCTGGTTGTGAACAAGCTTCGTGGCACATTGAACGTTGCAGCCGTCAAGGCTCCTGGCTTCGGTGACCGCCGAAAGGCAATGCTCGAAGACATCGCAGTTCTCACTGGTGGAACAGTTATCTCAGAAGAAATCGGTCGCAAACTCGACTCGGTTACTCTTGATGACCTCGGTAAGTGCAAACAGGTTGTCGTCAACAAGGACGAAACAACTTTCGTTGATGGCAATGGTTCTGCTGATGCCCTCGCTGGCCGCAAGTCTGAGATCGAAGCTCAGATCGGTGACACTTCATCCGACTACGACCGTGAGAAGCTCCAGGAGCGCCTTGCTAAGTTGTCCGGTGGTGTAGCCATCCTCAAGGTCGGTGCAGCCACCGAAATTGAGATGAAAGAGAAGAAGCAGCGCATGGAAGACGCCCTGTCGGCTACCCGTGCTGCTGTTGAAGAAGGAATCGTTCCCGGTGGTGGAACAGTTCTGATCAAGGCTTCTAAAGATCTTGATTCAGTGAAGTCTGCAAATGATGACGAACAGACCGGTATCAACGTGCTGAAGTCTGCTCTTCTCGCACCTATCAGGGTAATCGCCGCTAACTCGGGTTATGAAGGCGCTGTGATTCTTGCGAAGGTTTCTGAGAACACTGACAAGAACTTCGGTTTCGACGCTCACAAGGGCGAGTACGGCGACATGGTCAAGATGGGAATTGTTGACCCTGCCAAGGTAACTCGTGCAGCAGTTGAAAACGCTGTTTCCGTAGCTGGAATGATCCTCACAACTGAGGCTCTTATCAGCGAGAAGGACGAGCCAATGCCAGCAATGCCTGGTGGCGGCGCTCCTGGTGGAGACATGGGCTTCTAAATAGCCTTTGCTTTACTAAGCAATTTAGAAGGGTCGCATCGAAAGGTGCGACCCTTTTTATTGGTGCGAATTTGCGATTTCTCGACCGAAGCAAAGCAGATCTGAAGCTCGCGGAAGACCTTCGGAGGAATAGTTGCTCACCTCTTTGTACGGTGTGGCGATCAGTTCATCTAGACTAAATACGCGGCCAGGATCACTGATTTGGGGGAACAGTTCATCTTCGCTTTCACTCGATCCGCAGGCAACTGCAAATACAGCTAAGGAGGGCATAAGTAGGGCGAAAATCGTGGGCAACTTTTTTTGTATGGGCATAGATGTGAGAGCGTACATGAAAATTCCTCGTGTCATGAATTATCCCAAGTCGATTGACGGTTTTAGCCTAGTCCGCACTCGGTGTTAGACGTCTCCCAGCTCCGACGAGGTCGATATAGGTTGAGGAGTTATAGATTTAAATCTGGTTCGATTGATAGCCTACGGATATGAAAATCACCGATGTAAAAATAATTTCGTTCAAAGCCAAATCTCGGTTTAGCCCAACCAAATGGGGTTATGAGGTTTGGGGCCAGGAGCACGACGAGGTTCAGCGGATTCTCAAGATCGAAACCGACGAAGGTTCCGAGGGATTTTTCACTGGGGACAATATGTACCTTGTGGCACCCACGCAGGAAGTTATTGAGCAGCTGGTGAAGCCGTTGTTGATCGGCGAAGACCCGCTGAATCGAGAACTATTGTGGCAGTGGATGATGGGTCATCACGGGATTTCTGAAGCGGTGATCGGAGCCGTGGACTGCGCGTTGTGGGATCTGGCAGGTCGGTCGGCGGGTGTTTCGGTTGCGCAGCTTTTGGGTGGCTATCGAGATAAAGTCAAAGCCTACGCTAGCTCTGCTCCGAACCTCGGATCACCTGAGGTCTACGCTGCCCACGCTGTCGAAATGAAGAAACGCGGCTACACCGCCTACAAGATCCACGCCAACATCTACTGGAACCCTGAAAAAGAGGAGCCCGCACCGGCCAAACCGGCGTTCCCGAAAGCCGATATAGAGATATGCCGAGCGGTCAGAGATGCTGTCGGCGACGACATGGTGCTGATGCTTGATCCGTACGGTGTCTATACGTTTGAGGAGTCGTTGTACGTTGGCCGTGAGGTGGAAAAACTCGACTTCTACTGGCTCGAACACCCGATGGACGAACGCAAGACCGAGCCGTATCGGAAGCTGTCAGAGGCGCTAGATATTGCCATTCTCGGGCCTGAAACGGAGCCCGGCAGCCTCTACTCCCGCGCCGAATGGGCGATGCAGCACGCTTCAGACATGGGGCGGATCGACACCAGCTTTGGCGGTATTACCGGCGTTCGAAAAGCGCTTGGGTTCTACGAATCGATCGGTATGCAGTGCGAGCTTGAGTACGTTGGATTCTCTAATTTGGCGTTGTTTGGCTCGACGTCTGAAGAGACTTGTGAATACTACGAACGAGGCCTGCTACGACCCGAAGAAGACTATGACTCCATAGTTCCACCGCACCTCAAACAACCGTGTGATCCGATGGACGAAAACGGCTTCGTGAGCATCCCGCAGGGTCCGGGTCTCGGCTTCGAGTTCGACTGGGGCTACGTGAGCGCCAACATAGTCTAATTCGAGTTACATAGCGATAATTTCTTAGCAGGCTCGCCAAAGACTTCCTAGTTGGGCTTGTCCGCCCTGTAAATCTCACAATTGTGTTTCGAGTACAAATTTAACTTGTTCTTTTGTGTACATGCGTTCAGCATGACAATGTGTGATCTGCACTGCAGTCAACTGCCAGCCCTACAATCACGGTAACACTCATGGAACAACGCCAATACTCGTGCGAAAAATGTCATTCAACGACGTTTAAAGACGGTGAAATCCGAACTACTGGATCTGGCATCAGCCGGATCTTTAATATCCAGAATCAGAAGTACCAGACCGTATCCTGCACGAAGTGCGGATTCACCGAGCTATATAGGCTCGACGGCTCAGGATTCGGAAACGTTATTGATTTGTTCGCAGGATAGCCTCGTGGATGAAGAACCTAGCGCGAGTAGTACGCAAACTAAATACCGGTAGAGAAGAAGGCCTAGTAACACGCGGAACCACGTTACGAACGGTTATGTACTCGCGTGCTGAACCTCACTTGTAAGTGACATCCCCTCCTATTCTTATCGCCTAACAAGCTAAACTGAGGAGAGTGGCAGGCTGATCTTGCATTCGGCGGAAATTCGAACCCGCTGCCTCCCCATTTGTATGAAACCGACCTATCAGTAAGTTAGCGCAACTATATGGACTCTTTCCGCTTTGTACACGCGGCAGATCTTCACATCGATTCACCCTTTGCGGGGGTCGGTGATGCCGATAATCGAGTAGCGACCCGTTTACGAGAGGCAACTTTTGAGGCCTTCCAGAACTTGGTCGATCTTTGCATTAACCAAAAAGCCGACTTCCTCGTAATCGCTGGTGACGTATACGATGGCGCCGATCGCTCAGTTCGAGCGCAGTTGCGCTTCCGAGACGGACTTTCCAAACTCGCTGAAGCTGGAATTCAATCTTTCGTAGTTCACGGCAATCACGACCCACTCGACGGTTGGCAGTCGTCAATCTCGTGGCCAGAAGGCGTGCACATCTTTGGCGCAACTCCGGAATGGAAGAATTTCGAGAAGAACGGCGAGATCGTCGCCGCTATTCAGGGAATAAGCTACCCAACCCGGGAAGTCACCGATAATCTTGCAACACAGTTCACTCCGCCTGAATCTGAGAATCTATTTGCCATCGGGCTTCTTCACGCTAACGTAGGAGCCAACAGCGCCCACCCAAACTACGCACCTTGCACAGTCGAAGACCTCTCTGAATCGGGAATCGACTACTGGGCGTTAGGTCACGTGCACACTCGGCAGACACTCAAACGAGCAGCACCAGTGATTGCCTACCCGGGCAACACGCAGGGTCGACACCCGAACGAAACCGGCGCCCGAGGGGCACTGGTAGTAGATGTCGACGCCTCAGGTGCTTCACGAAGCGAGTTCGCAACCCTCGACGTTGTTCGGTGGGAACGTGGCGAAGTAGATATTTCTAACATTGAGACAATCGACAGTCTCGATTCGGCAATCATACAGGCGACCGATAACCTCAGCGTTCAGGCTGAAGATCGTGATGTTGTTTGCCGGCTCACTCTAGTAGGACGTGGTCCGCTCCACGAACAGTTGGCAGCAACTGGTGCTGTCGACGACCTACTCGATTCTGTACGAGCTGCATGGAATGCTGGCGGTTCGCCATGGGTATGGGTCGAACGAATTACCGATTCGACTCGCCCGACTATCGATATCGAATCACGAGCTAAGCAGGATGATTTCTTAGGAGCCACTCTCAAACGTGCCATGCTTTCGTCTATCGAGTCAGATGAGATCGATCGACTAACCGAAGTCGTGTCAGACGTCTACACCGGTCGTCGAAACGGTCTTGAAAAGCCGAACGACGAACAGGTTTCGGCATGGGCTGAAGAGGCTCGCTGGTACTTAGCTGAACTGTTGGAACAGGGCAAATAGCATGCGACTAACAGGAATTAATATAGAAAACTTCGGCCCGTTCGCAGATCACGAATTCAACGACGTATCGGGTCGACTCACTCTTCTGCACGGACCCAACGAAGCGGGTAAATCTGCCATCCGGGCGTTCTTGCGCTCAACGTTGTTCGGCTACACGACGAAATCAGACCGAGCACCAATACGCGATCTCTTCCTTTACAACCACTTCAGACCAGAAGCAGGTTCTGGGTCAGTATCGCTCATTACATCCTCGGACACTAATTTCAATATCCACCGACGAGATGGCAAGCAGCGTGGTGAGGTATCGATAACAGGGGACGCGACAGGCAGCAACGACATGTTGCAATCGTTGCTCGGTGGAATCGATGTTGAGCTATACACAAACGTGTTCTCGATCTCGATTAGCGAACTCCAGGCGATGTCGTCGCTCAACTCGAACCAAATTCGAGACAAGATTTACTCGGTAGGTCTTGGACTAGCAAACGTATCGCTCACTGACGCTCGTTCTGAACTAGACGCCGAATTACACGCGCTTCGAAGTGCCACAGGTCGAGCAGGTGCGATGTCGAAGAATATGAAGAGTCTCACCGATCTTCGAGCCAAGCTCGAAGAGACGCGGCGAGTCAGTGACGAATACGCACAGCTTTCGAATACTCTTGAGCAGCTACTCGAGAATATCGATTCCCAGACTGCGGAACTCGAGGACATGCGATCTGGCATCGAACGCCAGAAGATGTTCGTTTCGTTAAGAAGCCCTTGGGAGCGCAAAACCGAGATCGAACGACAGATTTTAGAAGCTCCTGAGATCGATACGATTCCAGAAGACGGACTTCAGCAACTAGAAAATCTTGTTGAGCAGAAGACAACCCTTCAGGAACAGATGGACGAGGGCGAACTACGGCAGCAGGAACGCAAGTCTGAATCTGAATCGGTTGGCGTGGTCGAACCATTTATTGAGCAGGGCGATGAAATTCGCAAGCTGCTGATGGAAACAGCCTACTACACGAAGGCGGTAACCGATCTGCCGACAATCGGACAAGAACTCGATAAAGAACAGGCACAGCTCGATCAGGATCTTGCCGTACTCGGCTGGTCAGAGAGTGCAGTCAGCAAGTTCGAAACTCCGCTTGACCTTCAGTCGAATCTTGAATCCGCCGGACGCGAGTTAACGACTGCCCGTCGCAAATATCAAGAAGCCGAACTCACCGTTCAATCACGAACCGAAGATCGCGAAACGTTGGCCGATGAAGCAATTCATTCTGCCAGTGCCCGCGACGCCCTCGCTGATGTTCCTACAGACAATTCAGGTGACCTAGAAAATAAACGCGGCCGACTTTCAAGGCTACGTGCAGCAATCGCTGATGCTGGATCAATTCGCTCGGAAGTGAATGATGCTCAAAAGAATCTTGCCGACGCACTTGCACAGACCGAAACAGAGGACATTGGCGGATTTGTCGGTTCGATCCTCCTACCAATAACCGTCATCATCTTCGGAATCGCTTCGATGGCGTGGAGCTACATGAATGCCGAGCTATCGGGCGGACTTGCAGGCTTCCTCGGAGTAGTTGCAGGGTTCATGCTGATTTCTCGTGCGAGGGCAGCTGGTGGATTCAAAATTACGATCCGCAAGCCAGCTATAAGTGAAGTCAAAGACGTCGCAAACGCTCAAGTCGAAGAAATTCAAGAACGACTCGATACAGTCAATAAAGAAATATCCGAAATCGCTGGCGAGTTCAGCATCAGCAACACCCCATCGATTCGCGATGTAGAAGAGAAAGCTGGCGATCTGGATCGATCACTTGATCTACGCCGTAGATTTGAATCAGTTTCGAGAGAGTTCGAAACCGCAGCCGCTCGCCTCACCACTATCGATACACGCCTCACGGAAGCGCATAGCACACTCGCTCTAAGCGCAAACACGCTTGCCGACGTTCAAAACCGATGGCAAATGCTTCTGGAACGATCTGAACTTCGTATCGATCTCGATCAGGCACAAGCTGCAAACGTCATGGCGAGTATACGAACACTCAAGAGCCAACAGCGAACAACGGCAAGCCTTCGAATGCGCGTGTCTCAAATGTCAGACACCGCTGGCGAAATTGACTTCCGATTATCGGAAATTCTCGAAGCTGCGAGCTTACCAGAAGCGCCATCACAGCAAGGCACACAAGCACTTGAAGATCTTTCGATTCGGTTAAAAGCACACGATGAAGCCGTCGTTCGCCAATCGCAGATCGCCGCCGAAATGGACATCTGGGCACAAGAGTTCGAAACGCTCGAAGGGCGAATGTCGGAATTGGGTTCGAAGATCGGATCGCTGCTCGAAAAGGGCGAAACATACGATCATGAGGAGTTCAAGGCACTTGCCATCCAAGTGAACGAACGCCGTGAGCTAGAACGCAAACTCGCTGAGCTACTGGAGAACAATCCACTACTCAGCAACGATGATGGCCAGACGTACCGAGACGATCTCACTTCGACTCCCAATGAAGAAGCGGTCGCCCGCCTTCAGCAGCTTCAGGACGAAGAGAAACGCCTGCGCGAGATAGTCGATGGACTACACGAAGAACAAGGCAATCTACGCCGACAACGTGCTGAATATGAAAAGTCTGGCCAGGCTCTAGAGCTTCACTCGAAGATCAACATGCTCGAAGAGAAGATCAACCGCGACGCACAACGCTGGGCAGTATTGATGATCGCCCGTGACGTATTTGAACGAACACGTGAAGAGTTCCAGCGGGAACGCCAGCCAGCGCTAATGCAGTCTGCTTCCAAGTACTTGAACGATCTCACTCTCGGACGCTACATCAGCGTGCGGGCGGTAATCGGTGAGAAGGACCAAGATCTCGAAGTCGTTGAGGGCGAAGGTCACACCAAGCGAGCCAACGAACTCAGCCGGGGTACTGCCGAGCAGCTATTCCTCGCCATGCGTTTTGCTCTAATCGAGGAGTACGCCAAGAACGCTGAGCCGATGCCAGTCGTGCTCGACGATATATTGGTGAACTTCGACCCTGAGCGAGCCAAGGCGGCGTGTAAGGTCATCATGGACCTCTCGGAGAGGTTCCAGATTATCTTCCTTACGTGCCACCCCGAAACTGAAGCCATGTTCAAATCTGTTGCACCGAAAGGCAAGAAGGCTGTCGATGCGGCAATGAACGTCGTTCAGCTCGGCAGTAGCGCAGCTGGCGATCACCTCACACTCGTCGAACCGGCGTAGCCAAAACTCGAAATGGGACTACGTCGAGACATCCAACTACTTGACGTTAAGATCGTCACAGAGCGGCTTATTATTCGACCTATCGACCTTGTCGACCTGAGGCCGATTGCGCGGGAATTCACCGACGATATCACCCTTTACATGTATCCGCCCGCTGCTCGCTCAACGATGGATGTAGCACCATTCATCGCTGACTCGCTTGAGGGACTGAGCAACAACACGAACCTTCAGCTCGTAGCAGTGCTGCGGGAAAAGCCCGACAAGTTTGTTGGATGCATCGGACTGCATAAGCTAGCTACAAGCACACCTGAACTCGGCATTTGGATTGCCAAGGGCTTCCATCGACAAGGCCTAGGACTTGAAGCTATTGAGGCTTTGTGCGACTGGGCTGCTAGCGAAATTGATTGCGACTATTTGCGTTATCCGGTCGACCGAGCGAACTCAGCCAGTCGGCGAATACCAGAGACTCTAGGCGGCGAAATAGAAGATGAATACGACAAGATTATCCCTGACGGTCGGATGCTAAACATCGTCGAGTATCGGATTTATCCAGAGATGATATAACCGTCTCTCGACAGCTTAGATAGAGGCGCTTACTACGTCTCGTCCGACCCGCCATCACCGTCGGCCTGAGTCACCGATAGCCCCTCGTATAGTCGGGTCATTCCCTCCAGCCATTTTGCCTGCACAGCTGGATCCCAAGCCGGGTCAAAGTCTGGATATTTAGCGAGAATTCTGTCGGCCAATTCGAGCTTCAGCGAACCACCTTGAACCACCATTTCAACAGGTGTTTGCGCGGGTACTTTTTCAGCGATTACAGCCGGAGGAGCGGCAGGCTTCTGCCGTGCCGGAGCTACGGCTGCTCGCGCCTTGCTGGAGCCATGTCGACCAACAAGAATGCGCTTCGAAAGCTCGATACCCGCTGCCTGCGCGGCACGGATAAAGAACGCCTCGCATTTCGTCAGCACGCCTTCTTTTGTGCCAAACGATCTGAACGCTTCGTGGAATTGACCTTTGCTGGCTCGGCCCAAATCTAGATCGAACACAGGGATGTAGAAACGTTCGAGAATCCTACGCAGCAGAGCCCGTCTATCATCCCCCTCAGCGTGGACCAAATCTTCCAATTCGTTTGAGGGGTGACCGTCCGCATCAACAAGGGTAAGAACCTTCAATGCGGTCATTAATTGGGTTCCAGAGCTACCTGAGAACCTCGGACCCCAAACCGTTTTATCGATACGTCCTGGAATGCCCTCATCAAGAAGGAATTCCAAAAATGTTTGGAATGTCCGGTACGGGACATACGGGGGAACAGTTGATGTTTGTTCTTGAAGGGTCATTTGAACTGGGAAATGGTCATTCCAAGCCGGAACACTGCTCACACTATCTCCCAGCAATTCCAAAGTCAAATGTTATTTGGAATGACCATTTCCCTGAGGGGACAGTTTATGAAACTACTCTTTGGAACGCGGAGAATAACATCATCAATTTGGAATGCCCTGTGCAGTTGGATCAGACCTATATGCACATTCCTATTCCGAACGAACGTGAATTCGAATGTTGACGAGATCAGCGAATAGATGAGGAAAAGCAAGTGAAAATTCCGATAGACCAGATCTTCCCGGACCCCGATATGCCTCGCTCAAAAAAGCCCAACGGACGTCGAGAAAATACACGTTCCGTACGCTCGAAACGCGATCCGGTAGTTCTGTCTACGGACAACGGGTACCTCCTTCTCGCAGGCGAACGAAAGCTCACAGCGGCAAAAGAAGCTGGCGAAGTTGCCGTCGAGTGCACTGTTAAAGAAGAAGTCACTCCGCAAGAGCGTTCGGAGCTTTCACTAGCGGAGCAATACCACTCTTCTCTCGTCCCGGCGATGGACCTCGGACGCGCATTCATGGAGTACCGAGACAACCATGAAGTGACTCAGCAAGAGCTGGCTCGACGAACCGGAATTACACCCGGAACAATTCATCATTACGAGAGCCTAATTCGCACGCTGGACCCTGCTCTTGGCGAGCGAGTAAATAGCGGTGAACTGACCTTCAAAGAGGCACGTTCTATCGCTGATATTGATGACCATGTTCGACAGAGAGAAATCGCTCAGCCATTCATCGACGGACGACTCTCTAGCGTCCATGTCGAGCGCATTGTCGGGCGAGCAAAAACATCGGCAACACTTTCAATTGAAGACATCATTGAAGAGGTTGTAAATGGAAAGCGCGCACCCGAGCGTGAGGCAGAGCAGGTTGCAGTAATTCAGCCAGCCATCCCTGTCGAAGCCGACACAGCACTGATCGAAAACGCAGTGTTGAAAATCGCTGGAGAACTCGACGCGATGCAACTTCAGGTCATACCTGAATACCGTCGACTTAAGCTCATTAGCAGTCTTCGAATTCTCGATAGCCGGCTGAAGTCAGCACTAGCAAGTCTTAATGGAGGCGTAGCGGTTAGGCAATCTGTTCCGAGACAGTACACCTCAACCAAAGTACCGGTGTAGCCCACCGTTTACGACCTAGACAGTCTGTTTATTAACAGGCGCGAGACATCCAGGTCATTGTGCTGGTCGGCACGTAAAACTGAATATCGCGTAGAGACAACTTGATGAAATACCGAGGTTTGTGCGGACACACAAACCCCGCGCCGTTAGAAACCTTTGGGGGCTCTGAAGTTTCTAGCCTAGTCTCCGCTGCGAGCCCATGTGCCCCTCCAATTACGCCTCCGGAGGGGCACAATTTTTTAATAGCAAATGAACGTTGATACAGACCGTAACAGCTTTACCCACCCGCGAGAACCCCCACCCACCCACATCTCAGAAGCCCTACGGGTTCTATCCGGTAACGGGTGAACTTCGATCATCTGAATCAAACAGACAATCGAAAATTGCCAACGTTAAAGACCTAAGATCCCGGCAGCATTGTCGTGAAGAATCAGCGGGCGCGCTTCTTCGCGAATATCCAACTCAACGAACTGATCCATCCAAGTCACTGGTGAAATGTAGGGATAGTCAGAACCAAACAAAACCTTCTTGCGCAGCCGGCCGCCAGCTTCCGCTATCAATTCCTTAGGAATGTAACGAGGAGCCCATCCGGAAAGATCGATGAATACGTTTGGCTTGTGCATAGCAACCGCAATCTGCTCTTGAATCCACGGCCAAGCAGGATGAGCCATGATAATCGTCAGCCCCGGATGCCTTGCAGCAAGTGAATCAAACCCGGGAATCGGACGTGAATACGCCAACTCGAATCCTCCACCTCCGGGCGTATTTGCCCCAGCTGCTGCGTATCCAGAATGCATCAACACTGGAATTCCCAACTCTTCGGCTTTCGCGAACAGCGGAGTGAACTGTCGATCGTCTGGAAAGAACGCCTGATGAATCGGATGAAGTTTTAGCCCACGGAGTCCTAACTCCGTGACGGCACGCTCCAACTCCACAACCGCCGCATCACCCTTTCTGGGATCGACACTAGCGAAACCCAAGAGCACGTCGGGATGTGCTGCTACCGTTTCCGCAACATAGTCATTGGGGTCTGGAAGATCACCGGTCTCAGTCTCCGCATCGACCGAAAATATGACCGCCATAGTGTCGATAGCTCGGTACGTCTCAACCATCTTCGTCACATCGTCGGGTTCGTCGGACATTCGAAACATTCGACGCAACCCCTGCTCAATTCCGTACTCGGGAATCCCTGGCATTCGAGGAATGTGAGCGTGTATATCGATGGCTTTCATTTTTAATTCCTGCTTCGTGCGGCTCAAGCTCGAATTTCTTGGAAAGAACTACGAGCTACCCCACGACCGACATGCGTGAGATGGAACGTAAGGGTACGTTGTTCACAGTGGTATATCCGCTCGAATGCGGACTCTACGCTGTTCATACTTCGTACAGTCCTTGGCAAAGGCAAACTAGTATGTTTAACTGATATCGTTCGCAACTGAAATCTCTCTTTAGTCAGAATGTGACTGGTCGACAGCGGGAACTGATGTGGAAATAGTAATTTGCGACGACAATCCTAATCAGCGCGATTCAATTCGTGCCTGCTTTGAAATTTCCGGTTCCAATAACAATTTCATCGAGTTCGAACTCGGATCCGATGCCATTGAACATTTCAAAGGCAACAAAACCCGATTTAATTTTCTTAGATATGGGGCTTCCCGATATATCGGGCCTCGAAGTCCTAAGGTCCTTACTCGATTTCACCGATGCTCCCGTAATTGTTGTAAGCGGTAACGACACATCCGAATCGGTAGCGCAGGCACTCACGATCAGCGCCGACGACTACATCACAAAACCCTTTGTTCCAATTGAGCTTATGGCTCGCGTCGACTCAGTGATCAGGCGTGCATCAGGAAGAAAGGTCGAACGCACCAGCTTCACAGCCGGCGAGAAAACTCTGGATTTCGATCGCAAACAGGCTGCGGTTTCGGGCAACAAGGTTGATCTCAACCTCACCGAATGGGACGTACTCAAAGGGTTGCCGTCCAAACCAGGCGTAGTGGTCGACTACTCGGCGCTCAAACTGCAGGCATGGGACAGTACTGACGTATCAGACGCTGCAGTTCACATGGCGATTCGTCGATTACGACAAAAACTCAAGCAAGTCGCATCCGAAGCTGAAGGCGACGGGCTCATTAGGGAACGCCGCGGAATCGTTTATTCGATCAGCATCGAATAAACCAGCATCGAACAAATCGTTAACTGGCTAGCCAGGTTATCTCTTGGCCGTCATTGGCAGAATCAACGAAAGCACGGCGCCAATAGCAGCGATAATTCCGGCGAAGATAATTACTCCGTGAAAACCGTTCTCTTGGTTGATAAACCCTGCGGCAATCGGAGTTAGCGATCCGATTACGGCTCCACCAGAGAACATCAGAGCAGTTCCTGAGCCTTCTGAGCCTTTATCGATCATATCCATCGCCGCAGCGTTGATGATAGGCATTACCGAGAAGAAGAATAGTCCGAGGATTGCGATAAGAGCCGTCATCGCCAATCCTGAATCGAACTGGAGGAACAGGAAGATCAAGATCGTCATCGAACTCATGGCGAACGATATAACCGGCCTTCGACCAATCCGATCAGAAAGATTACCCATGATCGGTGTCGAAAGAATTCCAGCCATCGTTATAAGAGCAACGTGCAGGCCTACGAACGTATCCGAGTAGTCGAGCTCTTCACGCATGTAGATAACGAGGAACACTTGGAACGAGTTGTGAATTGCTCCTCGAAGTGCCCCCAGCAGAGCCATTCCAAGTACGCCACGGTTACTCAGTAGCTTCTTTGCTGAGCCGAAGTATTCACGTAGGCTCACATCGCCTGTTGATTCGGCTCCCGCAGTTTTGAACTTGGCGACCACCACGAATCCGGTCATGAACATTGGGACCGAGATAATGACCGCTAGCCAGCGCCAATCGATTCCGCTGAACACCACCCATGATCCGATCGTCCCTGCGAGGAGGAATCCGATTATCAGCGGAGAAGTGGTGTTACCTATCTGGGCTCCCGTTAAATGAGCAGCCATCGCGAAGCCACGCCGCTTCGGATATCTAGCGGCCAGCGTTCCGAACGCTGGAGCGTGCCATAGCGAGGTTCCGAATCCTACTATCGATACGCCGATGAGCAACGTCCAGTAGACAGGCGATACACCGATGATTATATAGCCGGTTCCGACTAGCAGCATCGATACGAGAAGAATCCATGCGATCTTCTTGCGGAACATATCGGTGAGGATACCGGCGGGAATGTTGGCGATTCCCGATGAGATCGACTGCGCTGACGACATTCCACCGATTGCGACGTCACCGAGTCCGAGCGTCGATCGAATACTCGGGATCATCACCAGAAGGGCACCTTGCCCGAAGTGCTTTATTCCATGCCCGGCTGAGAGGCCGTACATGAGCCCGAGGCCCGGAGATTTAGAAGAGTCCTGTTCGTCATCTTGAACTTGATTCAGGTTGTCGGATTCAGTTGCGGAAGTATTTTCTATATTAGGCAAGGCTGAGGAAGTGTACGCCCGTGTAGAACCAAATGGAGGGGTCGTTGGCATTCCCTTTCACACTATGGCGCATCCGAGCTAACGATCTCTCCCACGATCTAACTCCCTCCCCCCGCTCTGTCAGGGAGTTAGATCGTGGGAGAGATGCGACGCGGCGACCAAGTCGTCCGAGAAGGTTCTGGCAGAACTCAGTGTCGGGGCAGAATAGGGTCATTCTTCGTTTACTGAGGAGATCTACTTATGTCCTGCCGGCACTGCCTCTCAACGTCCGTATCCAAGAGAAAACATTGAACCTAGCTTGGGTACTGGACTTTCTATTGTGTAGATTACGATAAGCGTTTCAATGAACGCTCAGGATCGCCTTTTAACGATCTTCATTTCCGACAGATATCGTTTTGCTCTCTGTGCTCTGGCGTTTGAGATACAAACTCGAGTTTAGAGATGTTACAGAGACTCTTGTGTCATTTATCTAATTTCCTGGCTAACTCACACTCCCAACCTCGTCTCAACTGCGCCTAGGGCTTCGTCTATGATTGTGGTTAGGGTATCGGTTTCGTCGGCTGAGATTGTTAGTGGTGGGGCTATTGGGAGGATGTAGGCGGGGACTCGGATCCAGACGCCTCGGGTTCGGAGTTCTTCTGTGAGCATGGCGTTTACGCCCACTGAGGCATCGAAGTGTTCTTTGGTTTCGCGGTCTTTCACGAATTCGATGCCTTGGATTAGGCCTACGCCTCGGGTATCGCCGATGATGGGATGTTTTGCTTTCATTTCATCGAGAGATTCGGTGATTTGTTCACCTCGGACTCGTGCATTCTCTACCAAGTTTTCGCGTTCGACGATTTCTAGGTTGGCGAATGCGGCTGCGGCACCGCCGGGGTGGGCTGAGTAGGTGTACATGTGCGACCAGACTTTTTCGGGTCCGCCTGCGAAGGCGTCGGCGATTTTCTGGGTCGAGATCGATCCGCCCACAGGGAAGTAGCCTGAAGTAATGCCTTTGGCGAAGGACATGATGTCGGGCACCACGCCTACGAGGTCGGATCCGAACCATTCGCCGAGGCGGCCGAATCCGGTGATGACTTCATCGAAGATCAACAACACGCCATATTTGTCGCAGATTTCACGGACCATTGGCCAGTAGTTGGATGGTGGTACGACTCCGCCTAGTGGCTGTGATACAGGTTCACCGATTACTGCGGATACGGATTCGGGACCTTCGAAGAGGATGGCTTCTTCTATTTCGAGGGCTGCTCGTTCGCCGTTTTGTTCAGTTGATGTGGCGCCATACGTGTCGTGGTAGTAGTGGGGTTGTCCGACGGTTACGACGTTGGCTGGCTTTGGCTGGTAGTCGGTTCGTGGGAAGCCGGGATGCCCGCCCAACCACATCGTCCCGTAGGTACTTCCGTGATAGGAGCCTTTACGTGAGATGACTTTGTAGCGGCCTTTGTCGCCTCGGCGTACGTGGTATGCCTGCGCCATTTTGAGTGATGATTCGTTGGCTTCGGATCCGCCTTGGCAGAAGAATGTTCGTGATAGTTCGCCGGGCGATATTTCGGCGAGTTTGGCGGCTAGCTGAATGGTTTTCGGTGTGGCGCCTGAGTAGACGTTCATGCTGATGCTGACGAGCTGATCGTAGATGGCTTTGGCGATTTCTTCGCGTCCGTGGCCGGCGTTGCGGAAGTACATGCCGGAGATGCCGTCGATAAATTTGTTGCCCTCGACGTCGGTTACATAGATGCCTTCGGCGGATTCCATGAGGAGGGGTCCGCCTTCTTCAGCGAGGAGGGTTTGGTTTGTCATGCCGACGTGCATGTGGTCGAGGACGGCTTGGCGGAGGGCTTTAGGGTCGTTGGCGGATGGTATTGGCATGGTGGGGTGTTGGGGGCTGGCTGAGGGTTTGGGTTGTTGAGGTTGAGGTCGGGGCCTTCGACACATTCGACTAACTCAGTGCGGACGTGGCTCAGGATGAAGTGTGGATCGATTTTGGCTAGATCGATCGATAGTAGCTGCTGTCGTTAGATCCCGAAAATGAATTCAGGATGAGAGTTTGCGGGTTGCTTCGGGATTGAAGTCGTTCTCACGCTGCGAACGGGGTTGGTGCTACGCCCATTATGGCGGCGAGTCCGGGGTCGACGGGTTTGCCTTTGTGGGTGTTTACTCCGGAGGCGAATCCTTCCTCAGTTTTCAGTGCGTTGATTATTCCTTTTTCAGCGATGCTGATTAGGTACGGAAGTGTAGCGTTTGAAAGCGCTGCTGTGGCTGTTTTGGGGACGGCTCCGGGCATGTTGGCAACTGCGTAGTGAACTACGCCGTGGACGTTGTAGGTTGGGTTCTCGTAGCTGGTGGAGTGGGTGGTTTCGAAGCAGCCGCCTTGGTCGACTGCGACGTCGACGAGGACTGATCCTTGTTGCATTCTTGCTATTTGGTCTTCTTTTAATAGGACCGGCGGTCGGCGGCCAGGTGAGTAGACCGCCCCGATGACTACATCGGCGTTGATGGCTGATTCTTCGACGGATTCGGCTGTTGAGATGACGGTTTTTAAGTTGCCGGTGAGTTGGGCATTTTCGGATGCGAACTGGTCGAGGCGGTCTTGGGTGACGTCGATGAGTGTTACGTTGGCTCCGTTGGCGAGGGCGAGATGGGCGGAGTTTTGTCCGACAGTGCCGGCTCCGATGACTACGACTTCAGCTGGTGGTGCGCCTTGGATTTTCGATAGGAGTTTGCCGAGGCCGCCATGCGCTCGCTGGAGGTGGTGCCCGGCTGCGTGCACGGCTAGCTGTCCGGCGATTGCGCTCATGGGTGCGAGGATCGGGAAGCGGGTAGCGGGATGGGTGACAGTTTCGTAGGCGATTCCGAGTGTGGATTTCTCAAGCAGTCTGTTCGCCAGCGGAAGATCGGCTGCGAGGTGGAGAAATGTGAAGAGAGCAGAGTCGTAGCGGATGAGGTCGTATTCAGATGGCTGAGGTTCTTTGACCTTCACGATGAGATCGGCGGTGGACCAGACCTCTTTGGCGGAGTTCGTGATTTGGCATCCAGCGTTGCGATATGCGTCGTCGTTGTATCCACTTCCGGTGCCTGCACCCGTTTGTATTAGGACGTTTTGATTGCGGCTGGTTAGCTCTTTGGCGCTTTCAGGCGTGAGGGAGACGCGGTGTTCACCAATTTTTGTTTCGCTTGGAATTCCAAAAAGCACTTTTTTGCACCTTTTACATGCTTGCTGTTTACATACGCTAGATAATTGTAGGTGCAAGGGTCTCGGTATTCGAGCAAATACAATTGAGTTTGGATGTGGATTTGCGCGCCCGTGTGCGGGAGTGCGGCGGGTGTTGGGCGTTTGATGTCGGTTGTTGTGGGGGGAGGGTGATAGCCGGGTTGGTGGGTTTATGTGGAACAAATCTCCGGTGATAGACGTTTTGTTGGCAGGCGGGCGTAGAATTTGCGCGTATAAATTTTAGTTTGGCTTGTATTGGGGCTTGGGATGTTTCGATTAGTTAGTTTGATGGCTTTGATGGTTCTTGCTGCGGTGTTTGCCGCTTGTGTAACGAGCAGTTCGGGTGAGGCGTCGGAGCCGGTAGTGTCGGCGGCGAAACCGACGTCCGAGGCGGGGTCTGCAGCGATTTCGTTGGAGTCGGTGGATGCTGATACCTGTGTTGGTGTATTGACGCGGGTCGAAGGCGATTTGAAGCTGTTTACGGATTCACTTACTAGCTCGGTCAATAAGTCAGAGCCACAGATCGTGTCGATGTGCTCGGCGATGTATGACACAGGGGAGCCGGGTCGTGAGTTTTTAGCGGTGGTGCTGATTCATCTGGAATCGGGTGATGCGGCGGTCGATCACTATAAGCTTATGAAGGGTGCGTATGCGGAGACTGGTGCTGTGATGTCGGAGATTGACAACGCTGATGAGGGTTTGATTGACGAGCTTTCGGCGCTGAGCGATAGCAATGGGATTGGCCGGACGTCGATTTTCCGACAAAGCGAATGGCTGGTGACGGTGACAGTGGGCCCGACGATGGCTGAATCACTGTGGAACACTGGCGATATGGAGTCGATTGGTCGGGGCGTGCTGGATCGCGTAAAGTAGGGCTTGGCGTTATAGCGTTAGTTGTGGGCTCGTTAGTCGTGATCGTCATGGGGTGATTCGGCTCAACGACGCATTGGCATTAGGCTCCATAATCGTACGACGACTCACTCACTAGCTGCTGCCTCCTACCCCTTCCATCCGAAAGTGGGACGTTGGCTGCGGCGGTGATGATGTTCAGAGGCTCGGTGCTATTCGTCCCAAATTACGTCTGAAATGGTGAATGAGATAGTTGTTCCGACGTTTATTTCACTCTCGGTGTAGACGTGGCCGTCATGCAGTTCGACGGTCAATTTGACGATGGTGAGTCAGAGACCAGCACCGGGAACTGCTCTAACTTCAGCGTTGTCGACTCTGAAGAACGGTGTGAATACCTTTCAAATGTCTTCTCGACTAATACTGACGCAGCGGTCGGTAATTTTCACAATGTACTTGTCGCATTCAAGTCCACAGAACACATTAAGAACAGATCTCTCGATAGTGAGTCGGATCTGTCATCAAGAATTTGAGGAAACGCGGTCAAACTGGTCAGCGGAGTACGAAGTTCATCCGATATTTTCCCGAGGAAATTGCTGTGCAATTCGGCTGAACATATGAGTTGAACATTCGCCTCTTTAGTCCGCCTGGGTCTAACTTGTTCGAAAAGTATCCTCTGGGGTGTTGCTCGCCTACGAACCGAGATAGCGTAATAGCCCGGTACACAATGCCTGGGTTTTTGCCGTGGTGAAGATCGGTGTTCGCTTCTTTTGCGTTCTCTTCAGTGGCATCGAAGAAGAGATGTACTCATGCCTTCCTTGCCAGTATTGTTGAGTGACGATGTTTAGATTTATTGGAAACAAGCGCCCGTTGGTTGCCGGATTGATTCTTGGCACGCTACTGGGTGCGATGATTGCTATTGGCTACGCGACGACGAGTGCTTGGTTGTGTTCGGGCATTCGCAAGTGCCCTGCTAGCTGGGAGCCGTATGCTTTAGTTTCGTCGATTATCTTGTTGGTGTTTGTGATTACGGCGGTGGTCGTTTCTGTGGTGGGTGCGAGGGTGTACAAGATTTTTGATACGTCACTTGGAGGCGAGAAGGCTTACGAACCTAGTATTGGTTCATGGCGGGATAAGGATGAGGGCTCACAAGTTAAGGATGACATTGATCGTCGCTGACTGCTGTATTCGTTGCAGGTGTGGGTCGTTAGGTCCTTCAATGAACTCAGGATGACATTGAGCACATAGGATAGTTATCGCCCGAATCGCACGTATAATCGGGCGGTTGATTTTGTGGATTCGTGATATTTGCTGGTTCGACGATTGGCAAATATCTCGGTCAATATGCTCACGGAGGGCGCACTAATCTGCTTCGGCACGAGTTAGCCCTCCCCAGAAATGAAAAGAATTTTCCGAATGGCAGAAACTAACTTCGATCTTGTTGTTATTGGTGCGGGTCCTGGCGGATATCACGCAGCGATCAGGGGTGCTCAGCTTGGCTTGAGCGTTGCGGTTATCGAAAAGGACGACGGCACTGGAATTGGGGGACTCGGTGGGGTTTGTTTGAACTGGGGCTGTATTCCTTCGAAATCGCTTTTGAAGAACGCCGAGGTGGTGAACCATCTCACCCACGCCGAAGACTGGGGCATCGAAGTTGGGGAGTGGTCGGCGAGCATGTCGAAGGCCGTTGATCGTTCACGCACGGTTTCGAAGGCTCTTACTGGCGGAATTGGTTTCTTGTTCAAGAAGAATAAGATCACGTTGGTTATGGGTAAGGCGACTCTGAAGTCGTCGACTCAGGTCGATGTTGAGGGCGGCGAAACTCTAACTGCCAAGAATATTGTTATTGCAACAGGCGCACGTGCTCGCAGCTTGCCGGGCTTGGAGATTGATGGCACTGACATCATTACTTCCCGCCACGCGCTTGAGCTTCGAGAGCAGCCTGAAGCTGTTGCCGTTATTGGCGCATCGGCAATTGGTTGTGAATTCGCTTACTACTTCAACTCTTACGGCGTGAACGTAAAGATGTTCGAAATGCTTGGGCATTTGGTTCCTCGCGAAGACGAAGAGATTTCGGTTGAACTGGAGCGCCAGTTTGGTCGACAGGGAATTGAGTTTGCTACTTCTGCTAGCGTTTCGGGCGTTGAGAAGAAGAACGGTCGGCTTGCTGTTCAGTACGAAGTAGGCGGCGAGAAGCAGGAGTTCATTTGCGACAAGGTGCTTCTTGGTGTTGGTGTTCAACCAAATACCGATGGTATTGGGCTTGAGAACGTAGGGATCAATACTGCTGGCCCTGGGTTCATCGAGGTTGATGGCAACATGCGCACTAACGTCGGCGGCGTCTACGCTGTTGGCGATGTGAACGGCAAGCTAATGCTGGCTCACGTTGCCTTTGATCAGGGCGTTGTGGCTGCTGAGACGATTGCGGGTCACGATGTCGAGCCTATCGAGGATTATGTAAACATGCCTCGCTGTACTTATGCTCAACCACAGATTGCTTCTATTGGTCTTACCGAGGCGCAGGCTCGCGAGAACGGTGTGAATTTGAAGATCGGTAAAGTACCATTTGCCGTTGCTGGTAAGTCGGTTGCTATTGGCGATCCTCAGGGCTTTGTGAAGGTGCTGACCGACGATGACACTGGTGAGGTTGTTGGGGCGCACATTATTGGCCCTGAAGCTACGGAGTTGATCGCTGAGATTGGCATGCTTCAAATGTTAGAAGGAACCAACTTAGAGCTTCACAAGATGACTCACGCTCACCCGACTTTGTCGGAGGCTGTAAAGGAAGCTGGTGCTGCGGTTACGAACGAGGCTATTCACTTCTAGCATGATTAGCTCCGGGCGTCGGCGGCGGACTTGATCGACCTTCGCAGTCTCCTACTCATAACCTCTTCCACCCTGAAGCGGAACTGTTGATTCCAGGTTCGCTAAATAGATTGTTTATCGAAGCCTGAGTCGTAAGATTCAGGCTTCTGTTTATTTGGTGGTGTTGCGGTGTCCTTGGCGGGTATCAAAGATTGTGACCTGTTTGCCATTCTTCGACTGGCTCAGGATGACACTCAAACTATCGGTTCGCTGACGTACTGCACTTGGCAAGAATGGGTTCTCATATGACTAAAAAAACTACAATTACTCGGTTGTTTACGGGGGATGATGGGCAGTCGCATTTCGAGGATGTTAATATTGAGATGGAGCCTAATATTGTTGGGCACATTTCGGAGACGTTTGGTGCGACGGGAATTGTTTTTCGGGAGACGAGTGGGGCATACGACTACGATTTTCATACGGCTCCGGCTAGGCAGTATGTTGTAAATCTCGATGGGGCTGTTGAGATTACGATTGGATCGGGCGAAAAGCGGATTTTCCAAGCTGGTGAAGTGTTTATTTGCGAGGATACTACTGGCCAGGGTCATATTTCTCGGGCTGTGAATGGTGAGGTTCGCAGGTCGCTGTTTGTGACTCTGGACTAATGCAGGCGATTCACGTCATCTGCTTACCGTCTTGACTCAATCCCATCCTGGGCGGTCGCTTTAGTCCAACTTAAATTTTCGGAAATTTCTGTTGTCGTGATTTCTTCTCGAAGTAATGCGGCAGTTTGAAACGCTGGCAATCGCCGTACTAGTTTTCTAGAAAACGGGGAACGCTTTTTACGTCGCGATGATGCTGTTTATTCAGTGAGTTCCCCTAATTACCTTCCGTGGCGATCCAGCCAAATACGGTCAGATCTATCTCTATGGTTCATTCTTGTACCTAATACCAGCGCTGTTGTTCTCACTATCCGGCTGGTTCGCAATGTCGCTTCCGCTGGTATTTATCGCCGGGCGCGGACTTACAGCGTTCTCGACGACTCAAGTCTCTTTGGTACTAATAGCAACACCGACCGAAATACGATCTCGAATTCTGAGGACGTTGGCAGTTGGGATAGGAATCGGGCCTATCCGCATTCTCAACATCGGACTTTTGGCGCCTTTGCTTGGGGCGTCGAGAGCAGTGATGATCGTTTCGATCGAAGATCTGTGCGCGTTACATTACCTTCGGTCGAGAAGAGGGGGCTGGCGCGTGCTGATGGCTAGATGTTGAAGGGGTTGATTTTTTCGTAGGTCCCATTGACTATGGGTTTGGCTTCGACTTGGAGCCAGTCTTCTAGAATGTCGGTGTACAGGCCTCGGAAGTCGTTGTTGAATGCCAGGTCGCCTTGCACCCAATCCGCTGGGTCGATCGACGGGTATTCAGCGTAGTGTCCGCCAGTGACCTGATTGCCGACTACGAATGCGACTCCGCCTGAGCCGTGATCGGTTCCGGTTCCGTTGTCGAGCACCCGTCTACCGAATTCAGAGAACATTAAAACCGTTACTTCATCGCCTAATCCGTGTTCTTCAAGATCGTCAAAAAACGAAATGAGCGAGCTCGAAATATGGCTCCATAGATTCGACTGAAGGGCTACTTCGTCGGTGTGGGTATCGAAGCTGCCGTACTGGGTGTAGAAAACCCGAGTTCCGAGATCTGCAAAGTGGACTTGAGCAACGCCTTTTAGACTTTTTGCGAACGGGTTGTCGGGATACTCAACACTTGATTTGTACTTCAGCGGGGCTTCTTTGAGTATGTCGGCTCCTCGCATGGCATCGAGCCCGGTTTGGCCAAGATAGTCCATAACAGTATCGGAACCCAGCAAAGGCGTGTACATGCGACTGAAGGCGCTTAGCGCTTGCTCACGTTGGTTGCCACCGGCTACTCCGGTGAGAAGGCCGTAGTTTTCGAGATCACCAACCGATGCGACGGGAACGCCGGGTGCTGCAAGTGCTCTTGGAAGCCCATTTCCGAAGTTGACTGCCGTGACCGGGTTACTGCCTTCGGGGTCGATGTCTTTGATCGCTTGACCTAGCCAACCTTTTGAGCCGACTGTGTCTGGCTCTGCCGTGTGCCAGATGTCCATCGATCGGAAGTGAGATCGATTGGGAGTTGGATAGCCGATGCCGTGAACAATGGCGACTTTGCCTTGGTCGTAGAGCGTTTTCATCGGGCCCATGCCGGGGTTGAGTCCGTAGCCCTTATCGAGTGGGATGACTTGGTCGTCAGTGATTCGAATGTTGGGTCGAGAGTCTTTGTAGAAGCCGTTCTGGAAGGGGACGATGCAGTTGAGGTAGTCGTTTCCTCCGGATAGTTGGATGACTACGAGGACTTTTTCTTTTGTTTTAGCAGTGGTCATGGTGGTGTCGAGTGCCAGTGGCACTTTCTCTTTGGTGAGATTGTTATTGGCTGGTTCAGGTAATCGGCTGGGTTGGAATGATTGTTCGTGGATGGTCGATTTACCCTGAAAAAGAATTCAGGGTGACAGTTGGCTCGAGAGACTCCGCTATTCGTTGGATCGTTGGTAGACCTGTAGGCGGTGGCGGAGTGAGTCGGTGATTATTAATCGGCCTTCGGGGTCAATTTCCAGTGCGGTGGGATCCCAGAGGTAGGATTCGACTCTCGATGAGATTTCATGGGGTTCGGTGGCATCAACTTCGACAAACGAGTCGAATCGAGTTCGTGCTTCGGCTTCGTCAGCGTTTGCGTTTAGGTATTCCTGCGACCAAGGCGATACGGTGGCCGCACCTCGCACCGATTGTTGAAAATTCCAGTTTAAATCGAACATCTGGACGCGTTGGTTGCCCCAGTCGGCGACATAGATGAAGCCGCCGTGATCGACTGCGACGTCAGACGGTCGATCAAAGTTACCTTCGTCACGTCCAGACGTGCCGTATTGGTCGATGAAAGTTCCGTCGTTGGCAAACCGTTGTATTCGGTCGTTTCGCCAGTCCGCTACGTAAATATTGTCATTGGCATCGGTGTCTATGCCCCAAGGAAGATTGAACTCACCGTCGCCTGAGCCTTCTGATCCGAAGTGCGAAATGTAATCGCCGTCGGGCGTTAGTCGCTGGATTCGGTTGTTAAGATGATCGACCAACAGCAAATCGCCGTTTGATGTGAACTTCAGGCCCGCGGGTCCGTTGATTTGGCCGGGATCACTGCCCTGTTCTCCCCATTTCGATATGAATTCGCCGTCTGGGTTGTACACGGTTATTCGGTTGAGTTCTTCGTCGGCGATGTAAACGCGGTCGCCGGGTCCGTGGGTAATCGCCGTCGGGCTCACGAACTGACCGTCATCTGTGCCGTCGCTGCCGAACTCGTGGTACCAGCGGTGACCAATGTCACATATACCAACGCGAATGCCTAGTCGGTGCATTGGGCTGCGGTTTACGGCGAAGATTCTGCCATCGGGACGGATGGATAGATCGACGGGTATGTGGAAACCCCGGCCTCCGACGTCGGCGCCGAATCCGATGGTATCGACGTAGTTGAGTTTGTTTTTCGTCTGGGTGTTGCCAGTATTTACGGTAGTCATGTTGGGTTAGACGAACTGATATTCGCGGGTGGCGACGATTAGTTGGAGAAGCGATGCGATGGCGGAGTTGGAAATGATGCTGGGGTGGGTTCCGGAGTTGACGATGTCAGCGGACTCGTCGTCTTTCGACGGACTCAGGATGACGTTTTCGGTGTATTCCTTGAGACCGTTTCGGGTGTCGTCAGCGACTTGGAGTTCGCCAAGATTCTTCAGGCTTGACCGGACGAGAGAATCTGATGTTGGCGAGCTACCGGCATCAGAACGGATAGATGCGATTAGTGACTGAACTCCCGGACTTTCTAGGTTGCCAATGATTTCGCCAGCGAAGTTGACTCGCATGACCATCGATCCGGTCGATATCCAGTCGGTTCCGCCCATCCAGCCTTCGACACTCGGTGGGGCGTATATGTCTTGTCCCATATAGCCGCTCGCCGCAATGTGATCGTAGACATCTGAAGTTGGCGAATCGTAGCCGCCAGCGAGTCGAATCGTGCCTACGACGAGCTCAATCGGGCTTTTCACTCGTGCATTCCTTGACACTGGCGATTTGAACGAATCAGACAAGAACAACGCTCTCAGCATTGCTTTGATCGAGTGACCAGACTCGAAGTAGGCGTGGGTCATCACTTCAATCGCTTGTGGATTTAGCGGAGGGAAGTGCGACCATTGCGGAACGGGTAGTTCGTCGGCAATGAAGTAGTGATACAGGTGGCGAGCGATGAATCCGGCAGTTGCGGGATTCTTGCAAATAATAGCGATGATGTCTTCGCCGTTAAAGTTTCCTGTCTCGCCCAAGAAGGTCTTTTCGCCATCGTCGTGGTCATCTGGATCGAATTTGAACTGCCAGTTGACGTAGCCGTAGGGTCGCATCGTGTTGTTGCGCATCTTGAGCGCCATGTAGTCCGTATTTGCGACTGTCCAACCAGTGAAAGCCCGGGAACATTCTTTGATATCTTCTTCAGTGTAGTTTCCAGCTCCCATAGAGAACAGTTCGAGGATCTCACGACCGTAGTTTTCATTGATCGAATCCTTGTGGTTGTCTTGATTGTCGAGCCACATAATCATCGCTGGATCTCTGGAGAGATTGAGCAGGAGATCGTCAAACTTGCCCAAGCCGTGCGCACGCAGCATGTCGAGGTGTGTCGACATTGCCTTGCCTTGGATGAGCTTCGTCTGGCCTGTGGCGAACACTCGATGCCAGAACAGATTCATCTTTTCGATGAATGGAGCGTCCGTGGTAACCATTTGGTAGAGCCAGTTTCCCGCGCTGCTACCACGTGTTCGTAGATCGGACTGATCGATGTGATACCGACGAATGAGGTCTTGAGGAAGCGAAGCGGTGTCGATTGCGTCGATCAACTGGTCGACAGCATCTTCGTAACCGAGTTTCGAGAATCTTTGTAAATCAGCACCCGTACCGCCGAAGCCAGCTCGTCGAAGCAGATGGGCAATCAACAATTCGTCGGTGCGTGACTCGATCGTGGTCATTTTCAATCCCTCAAGAATCCGTATTTGGCGGGATTCTAAAGGTTTTGAGCGTTGTTGCGCGCTATTTCCAACATTTCGGCAAGCTGCGGGGCATCGACTTCCATAGAAATGGCGGTTTTCTCGTCGGCTTCCGACTCTTCCGCGTTGCCTAGCTCTGCGTGGATCACGGCGCGGTTTGCGAACGCTTCGCCCCAATCGGGTTTGAGTCGGATCGCTTCGGAGAAGTCTTTGAGGGCGGTTTCGTTGTGCTCTAGCTGGTAGTGCGAGTTTCCACGGTCGACATAGGTGTCCGGGTACTTAGGATTGAGTCGCACAGCGGTGTCGTAATCGACGATCGCTTGTTCATGGTCGCCGGCCAGTGCGTAGGCGTCGGCCCGATAGTGGTGAAGTTTTGCCGAGTTTCGCGAAGCTGCTATCGCTTCGGTGAAGTATTTGATCGCATTTTTTGGATGCCCTTCGTCGACTTCACGGACGCCGTTTTTGAACGTGTTGATGATTTTTTCGGGCGTGATGCGTCTTGGTGGTTGCTGGCGGCCGAGAAGTTTATTTAGCCATGTTGATATTGGGTTTGGCATATCTTGGTTAGGACGTCGATTGCCACGTCGCCTCAGGGCACAATCTATCAATCACAGAATGATAGATTGTGCAGCGCGGTTTAATTCTCTTCGGAGCCTTCGGGTTTGGGGTTGCGGGAGATCATTTCTAGCCAGTTGCCGTCGGGGTCTTGGAAGTAGATCGCCCAACGTGCCCACGGGTATTCGAGTTCGCGTTCGTATTGGGGTCCAAAAGTTTTGATTCCCTCAGCTTCGAGTCGTTCTCGCCAAGTTGGTACGTTGTCTACGACCATCGCTGCGTGAGCGGAGCCGGGGCGATTTCTATCGAACTGATCGGATCGTTTCTCGCCGTGAGGTCGCACGTATTCAATCAGCTCAATTGAATGTCCATCGCCAACACCTACGTATGCTTGTCGCATTTTTACGTTTTCGTAGCCGACCACTTCGGAAATCCAAGGGGTTTCAGATATTGCGGGAGCACGTTCGATGTTGAAGCTGAGGACTCGGGTATAGAAATCAAGGGCTTTGTCGAGGTTTTCGACGATGAAGCCAGTGTGGTAGATAGTGTGGATTGTTGGCATGGGACTGGAGTGTTTGGGACGGCAGTAACGATTGGTGGGCCTGAAGATCCTGAGATGAATATTGCGGTGAGTTGAGTTCGCTGATTGCCACGTCGCTGACTCCTCGCAATGACCGGTTTGGAAGTTGATCACAGGAGATTATTTAAATTCGGTAGTACTTTTCGGCGTTGGTTCGGAATAGTTTTGCTCGTTCTTCTTCGGTGAAGTCGGAGGTTATTTCGTCGTAGGCGTTCCAGACGGTTGCGTAGTCGCTGAAGAGGCTATCGACGGGGAAATTGGAGGCGAACATGCAGCGGTTGACGCCGAGAATGTCGATCATATCGAGTACGAATGGTGTGATCGATTCGGTGGTCCACTGATTATCGAGCATCCCTAGTGCTGAAATTTTTCCAGAGATGTTCTGGGCAGTTCCAAGGGCTTCGAGTCCTTTTCGCCACTCGCGCAAATCTCCGGGTGTCCGACCTATAGGCATCGCTGCGTGGCCTAGAACGATTTGTACTTCAGGAATATCGTTGGCGAGCTCGGCGGCTTCCTGAAGCTGCCAAGGCCATATTTGAACTTCAAACGATCCGTTGAATTTTTCGAGCAACTTGAACCCCGAAAGCCACTGGGGATCGCTCATAAGATTTCCTGATTCGGCGAATCGGAAGTTTGGCTTATTGTCCGACCAGTTGAGCATGTGCCTTATACCTCGCCAGTTGGCGTGTTGGGCGTGTCGCTCTAGGGTTGCTTCTACGTTGGGATCGGACAAATTCGCGTAGGCGATGATGGCGTTGGGCATGCCTTTTGAGTTGGGATCATCGGCTACAGACTGCAGCCATGCGGTTTCGCCAACGGGATCGGCGTTATGGTCCCATTCGGCCTGTACGTGAACTGATTTCACGAGAGGAATGTCTTTTGCGCCTTCGTGAAGATCGCCAATTAGCCACGATTTACGAATTGCTGAGTAGTCGCCGACGAAATGGTCGATTGGCTCCATGAGCCACGGATAGGGATTGTTTTCGAGGTCCCAGAGGTGGTGGTGTGTATCGATGAATTCAGGTAGCAACATGTTGCCTTTACTGATGGGTATCGTGGTTGCATTGACCGAGTAAGTCGGACACAGTTTAGCCATGTGTAGCGGCTATTGGTCATAATCTGGGCGTTAGCCTAGATCACCTATTCGTTTCACTAGATTTTATTCCCAAAGGGTTTGAATTGAAATTTTCCGTTTACATCGCAACTAGCCTGGACGGGTTTATAGCTCGTACGGACGGTCAGCTTGATTGGCTTGAGGGCAGCGATTGGAGCGATCGTAATGAGGCTGGTGGTGCTGATGCCAACGATATGGGATTCGATGAGTTTATCGAGTCGGTCGATACGTTGGTGATGGGTCGCAACACGTACGAGTTCGTGGTTTCGACTGGGATTTGGGCTTATGGTGATACCCGATTGGTGGTGCAGAGTACGACTTTGGGAGACGGCACCGAATTGCCACAACATTTGGCGGGCAAAGTGGAGTTCGTGTCGATGGATCCGGTCGCTTTGGCTTCAAAGTTGGCAAATGAGGGAGCGCAGCACGTTTACGTGGATGGCGGTGCGACGATTCAGCAGTTTTTACGTGCGGGGTTGATCGACGAACTGATTTTGACTCGCGTGCCTGTGTTGCTGGGTTCAGGTATATCTCTGTTCGGCGAGGTAAATGCCGATGTCGTGCTGAGGCACGTTTCGACTGAAGGGTTCGCGAACGGGATGGTTCAGTCGAGGTACGTAGTGGAGTGGTCGTAAAGGCGAGGTTGTTGCCAGTTGGAAATACCTCACTCACTTAAAGTTTGCCATACGCCGCAGCACGATCGAAGGTCTCTCCATTTAGGTCGAGACGTTGTTCTGGGCATGTACATCACTCCAGATTCCCACAGTTGAAAGGTGGGCCGCATAGGTGGTTTCTCGTGAGAGTGCTTGCGGTTTTGGATGAGGTGGATGTTGAGGTGAAGTTCGTGATTGGCAGTAGCGGATTGCGGTTGGCTGGTTCAGACGTTGCCTTGCTTGAGTCGCTGATTGCCACGTCGTTCCTTCTCGCAATGACAGATTACTGGCACTGAAACGATTGGTGAGGCTGGACCTTTCTCCATCACCCCAGCCGCCTCCCAGTGGGAGAGGGGCTTCGCTAGTAGCGCTCTCGTTAGTCGCGGTCGTCATCGGGTGAATTGGTCGCGGGTCGCAAACTAAAGTCGGCGTAAGTCTTTTGAGCTTAGGATTAGGCCGAAGTTCACAACGAGGTAGATTAGTGTTCCGATGATTATCATCTGGGCGTTCCCTATGATCGTGCCGATCCAGGCGCCTAGGAACCAGCCGAACATCATCGATTGGAGCGAGAGTGTGAATACTGACATCACTCTTCCGATCATCTTAGGATCGGACTGCGTTTGGAGAAGAGTGATCGTCGACGATGCCCAAACTGGAATTGCAGCGCCGACTAAAGCCAGCGATACGAGAGTGAGCGGGAAGTTAGTCGATAGTGCGAACGTAATGTCGGCAACGACGAACAGAATCGTGCTGAACAATATTGGTGGTGTTTTTCGTTCCCACGGTTTCTTTGACGCTATCCATAGTGCCGACGCACCTTGCCCGACTGCCCAGGCTGTGAGCATGATTCCGAATCCGGTTTCACCAACGTCAAACCGGTCGCGAGCGTAGACCGGGATGATCGGAACCATCGCTGCGCTGAGTATCACTGAGAAAGCGATGAACATCACGCGAAGCAATACGGGATTGGATCGGATGTACTTTAGGCCATCACTAATCTCTCTAAGAGCTGATGTTCCGGACGGCTTGCTGGGCTCTGATCGTGGGAGTCGATATGTGAAATAGACCGACACTGCATATAGCCCGATTAGTGCGAGGAATGGCGATCCCATCCCAAATCCGGCGATTAGAAATCCACCGGCAAGCGGGCCTATCGCCCGCGCGAGGCTGGCTCCAGCCATGTTCAGAGAATTTCCTGCTTGAAGCGATTCCTTTGACAGGTAGTTCATCACCAAAGCCTGCCCGGCTGGCATCCCAACTGCCAACACTGCACTCGACACTATCGATAGAACCACGATCTGCCACAGATTAACCACGCCTGCTACTACAACAGCCGCTGTGACTACCGCCAGCAGCAAGAGGAGCAGGCGTTCAAATAGCAGGACGGATCGACCGCCGAGTCGATCGACCATCACGCCGGCGAAAAGTCCGATAGCGAGCGCTGGAACGACGCGAAGCCCGGTTGCTGCTCCAACCCAGATTTGCGAGGCTCCGAGTTCGAGAATCAGCCACGATTGAGCCATGATGCGCAGTTCAACGCCCATCATGTTGGTGAAGTTGCTCCCTACGAGATCTCGGTAAGAGCCGTTCGCTAGAAGTTGAACTAACGGGAGTTGTCGGATTTTGTTCAAAGTGGGCTGGAGGTTAGGCGCTGCAAAGTTTAGGTAGTGGAGATTGTTCTCTTGCTGGGACGATTGTTCGAATTTTCGCTGCAAGTGTTAGAAAGATCTTAAAATGAATTCAGGATGACATCGTGCTTGTTAGGTCAGATTGCGGAAATGACTATTTTCTTCGAGCTAAGAGCGAAGCAATGATTTGTGGGGCGGTTTCTATTGCTCGTTCTCGGATTTGTTCGGGTGTTAGGCTACCGATTGGGTGTTGAATGAGCGCGAACGGGTAGTCGGGCATTCCACCTAGATTTGCGATTGCTTTGGCGCCTGATTCGAACGGTTCGGTACAAATTGCAATTGCAGGAACGCCGAGGGCTTCGAGCTTGAGCGAGTCGTACACACTGGACGACGAGCAGCTTCCTCAGTCACCGTTTGCCAGTAGCGCAACATCAACTTCGTTCGAGAAATCGCTTAGAAGGTCGGGTTCAGCCGGTCGTGAGGCATCGCCTTTGTTGATTCGATAAGCAGTTGCAACTTCGAATCGATCAGCGAGCACATCGTAGATGGCGTCGAGAAGTGGCTCAGAGTTCAGCTTGTCGTTCCGAAGAAGCCCGACACGCATTCCCTTCAGCGACTGGGGGCGTTCTGCCATGCCATCGGTCGCAATCGACTGCTGTGCGGTGGGATCAAGAACCCTGAATGTGTTCTCACTTGCATTGCTTGTCATACGACGCTCCTCGAAGATATTTCTGGCGACATGTTACCTGTTTGTGCTTATTGGTCGTGTAACGACCTTCGATCGTGAACCTAGTGACCACGGCGGGATTACCGCGCTCCAGGCTCCACCGTCGCCGCCAACTACGATTGGTATTGCCGACTCGGGCGAGTCTAAGACGCTTATCGGTAGATCGCTGTTTTCAGTGCTTGGCTCTGCGCTTGAGTCTTTTTGTGTTCCGCTTGGTAGACCCATGGCGATCCACTCAGAGGTCAGCTTTGTGGAGTTTTCGTACAGATACTGTCCGACTTGTTCCTTCTTCCAGCCAGCCTTCGTGAAGTGGGCGGCATGTTCTGGGCAAATGACCAATATCACCTGCTTTACGCCGGGCCCCATTGGGTAGAGGCGTTGTGCGAACGCATCGAGGATGCCTTCTGGTGTGTTGGCTTCGTGCTCGCCAAATTGAGTTGCGCTTAGACCGGAAACAACAGTTACGGCGCTTTCTGATTCGTTAATTCCCCTTGTGACATGAAGTGGGCTCCAGCTTTCCGGCAGTTTTTCTTCGTTTTCGGCTACGCACCATGTGTATTTGCCGGGGTGGCCGAGCGTTGCCTTGTCGAGTCCGTCGTTGCTTCTGGTGCCAAGGACGTTCATCACGATGAGCCTGACGGCTCGACCGATTGTTGCATTTGCTCGGTAGCCGGGCCCGAATGCCGAAACGCCTGAGTTCATCTCGATATCGCTGGTAATCGGACCGTTTACGATCACCATGATCGCTGCGCCCATGGTCGAGACAGTGATGCCGTGGAGATTGAATTCAGGTTGGGTAATCGCATCGACAGCTGCTGCGACGACGGGCATGTACTCGGGTTTACACCCTGCCATGACAGCGTTGATGGCGGCTTTTTCTGCGGTGATTACGGCGCCTTTGACCGGTTCGATGCCCAGTATGGCGTCAGGGTTTAGATTGGCGGCTTCAAGCATCGCTGTGACTGCTTCGGGCGTAGGCGGGACTACAGGTAGGCCGTCGGACCAGCCGTTTTCGAAGTAGGTTTCGATGGATTCGAGCGGGCCGGGCAGATCGAGTAAGTCGGATGTTAGGCGTGGTGGTGGTGTGACTGACACGTTTTCTGAGGGTGTCTGTTTTTTGCTGGGTTGGTCGGTCATGGCTTAGGTGGTTGTTCGCTGCAATTGGGGGAGAGAGATCCTGAAAATGACCCTTCGACGGGGCTCAGGATGACACTTATATATCGGTCTTGCTGTCGAATATTCCTATCGATTGCAAATTAATGTCACCCTGAGGCACTCGAAGGGCGGCAGGTCGATTGCGTTGCTTTGATGGCTGATTGCCACGTCGTCGAACTCCTCGCAATGACAGTGCCGGTCAGTCGGCGTGGAAGACTTCTCGCCAGGTGGTCATGTTTTGGTCGGCGTGTGCGCCTTCGGGTAGTTGGAAGAAGGGCGACATATCGTCTTGCCATCGTTGGTTGACGTCTTCTTTCGACATTCCGGCGATTGACGCCTCGTGCGATTCGTCGCATTCGACGTAGCCGAAAAGTGTTCCGTCGTCTCGGAAGAATATGGTGTAGTTGCGCCATCCGGTGCGAATTAGAGCTTCCGACATTTCAGGCCAGATGTCGTCGTGGCGCTGTTTATACTCTTCGACCATTTCGGGGTGGATTTTCATCTCGAATCCGACTCGTTGCATGTTGTTACTCCTTATTTTTTGTTTGGGTCCGGGCGTCATCGGATGACTTGGCCACCGGCATAGGTGTGGCCGACCCTCCAGCTCCCCCGGTCCGGGGGAGGATATTTGCTTGAGCAGAGTGTAGGCTATGCGCCCATCGAACGCAGCCCAAAACCCTTCGACGGGGCTCAGGATGATGAGTTTTCAGCGAGTCAATACATGAAGGGTTTTAGATAGACGGGAGTAAGAACGAATGTCAAAGTCGATTGCACAGGTTTTGGACCTCAAAGACGATCCTAAGATCATTGCCGAGTATGAGGAGTACCACCGCAACGTGTGGCCCGAGGTACTTGAGGCACTGAAGGGTATTGGAATCGAGCGGATGGAGATTTTCCGAAGCGGGAATCACTTGTTTATGTACTGCACGGTTCCCGACGATTTCGATCCACGTCGTGACTTCCAGAGCTACACGGCTTCGAAGCGGGCTGAAGAGTGGAACGACTTGATGTCGGCGTATCAGCAGAAGGTTCCGCAGGCTGGGGAAGACGACTGGTGGTACCCGATGTCGTTGGCGTTCGATTCAGAGTGGGAGGCTTAGCCTCGTTTTCTTGGGATTGTTGGCTTGGTTGGATATGAAGAAGTTAGATAGAGCGTGGATATGGGCTGTTTTGGCTGTTGGTTGGATGGCTTTTATTTACGCGCTTTCGGATCATTCGGCTGGTGATTTTGATGATGCGAACGATGCGGTGTCGTGGTTGCCGCTTGCCAGCATCCTAGTTCACGTTGCGCTGTACTTCATATTGAGCGTGTTTGTGTTGAGGGCGTTTGTGTTGCTGCGACCGGTTACCGAAGGACTAATCGCCTACTCGACGATATTTATTGCTCTTGTGTACGGCGTGTTGGACGAATTTCACCAATCGAGCGTAGAAGGAAGAGCATCTGAGGTGATAGATGTGGTCGCCGATGTTTCCGGAGCGGTGCTGGTAGTGGTATTTTGGTTCTTCCTAAGAAGATATCGAGACAAGTCCGGCGTTGAGCCGGACAACCATTAGAGCGACTAAATCAATGCCAATTAGGGAAGCTGAAGATCTGTGGCCTACGGGGCCGGAAGTGTTAACCACTCTCGAAGAAGCTGTGCAGATGGCGGAAGAGATCGCCGCCCCCCCTGCCGAACGCTGGGTTGCTCGAACTATCAGCGATAAGTTGATTCCGAGCCTCTACAACGCTCGAACGTATCTCGAAGTCGGTCAACTGCGTTCGCCTGAGGTTCGATTAGGCATTCTAAATGCTCGTCTAGAAGCGGGTGATCTGGCGAATGCTGACCCTCGTTACGCACCGCTCTATTCGAAAATTCGTGTGCTAGCAGAAGAAGCCGAGATAGCTTCGAAAATGAGCTAGAGTTTCGAGTGACGTGGGGACTCGAATTCACGTTGGATCATGGTAGGATGATCGCACTTTGAAGTCTCCCGAAGATACCGAATCCTTTTTGTCTGAAGACGGTCGAGTCGAGGTCGTGTTCGACCTTGATGAACTGTCAGACTCCGACATTGCTCTCGTGATGAAAGCAGCAGTCGAAGGGCTTAATTATGAGCATTTCGATGGGCCGGACCACGTTACAGTGATGATTACTGGCGACGAACGAATCAGGGAGTTAAACAGGAATTTCAAAGGCGAGGATGAAATCACCGATGTGCTTTCGTTTAACGCCAATGGCGAGGCTGCCGGTGATACCGAGAGTTCAAGAGGCGGAGAATGCGGTGATGAATGGCCAGAATTCGATTCGTCAGTTGAAGGCGGAGAAGTAGACGCGGATCGTCTCGGCGATATTGCAATTTCTCTTCCTCAGGTGATCAGGCAGGCGGCTGAGAACGGCAAATCGACGGATCGTGAATTGTCGATGCTGACTATCCACGGTGTTCTTCATCTTCTCGGGTATGATCACGCGGAGGTCGACGAAGAAAAGGTTATGTTCGGCAAGACCGACGTTGTATTGGCAAAGATTTTTGATGAGTAGCCCTGATCGTCTGATCGGGTCTAACCAACAGAACATTGAAACTGGTTCTAAAGTGACGAATAGTCAGGTTTTTTATAGAAAATGGCGGCCGACTCGATTCGATGAAGTGGCAGGGCAGTCGCACGTCACGAAAACTCTCAAACGGGCGATCACGACCGATCACGTTTCACACGCATATTTGTTTACGGGGCCTCGCGGAGTCGGCAAAACGTCGACAGCTCGGATTCTTGCCAAGGCACTGAACTCCGATATCACTCCAGACGGTGAACCGATCACTGATTCGGAAACTTCGATAGCGATCGATGAAGGTCGTTACATGGATCTCATCGAGATCGACGCTGCTTCGAATCGTGGAATTGGCGATATTCGCGAACTGCGTGACAACGTTCAGTTCAGGCCAGTTGCGGGTAAGTACAAGGTGTACATCATCGACGAGGTGCACATGCTTACCGATGCAGCGTTTAATGCGCTGCTAAAAACTCTTGAAGAGCCGCCACCGAATATTGTGATGATCTTGGCGACAACCGATGCTCACAAGGTTCCGGCGACGATTATTAGTCGCTGCCAACGATTCGATTTCAAGCGACTTTCGAATGACGATGTTATCGAACGACTTATCGAGGTTTGCGAAGTCGAAGAGATCGAGGCGGAACCGGCTGTGTTAGAGATGATTGCTCGAACAGCGTGGGGATCGCTTCGTGATGCCGAGAATCTACTTGAACAGCTCTATGTTTCGTACGGCCAATCAGACGTTAACGGACAGCCTTCGGAGATAACCGAAGGACAGGCAAGAGAGTTACTGGGTCTAGGAGATACCGCTACTAGCACTGAACTAGCGATGGCGTTGCTTGGCAAGGACGCAGCGGCTGCTTTGACCGTTATTAATCGTGAGGCAAAGCGTGGTGCCGATCTTCGAGCGTTGCGTTCGGGTGCAGTTGATGCGCTTCGAGTGGCGTTGCTGATGAAGGCTGGTGTTGAGGATTCGATCACACAAGGTTCTGAGTTCGCCGAGACGATGGCGGCGGCCGCACGACCGGCACGTCTAAACCAAATTTTGCACATTCTGACTTCTCTCGGTCAGGCCGATATGAAAGCCAACTCGTCATCACCACTTCCGCTTGAACTGGCGGTATTGAAGGCAACAACGAGGCCCGTGGTTACTCCGGCAGCCGGCCCGGCGGCTCTGGCATCTTCGGTTGCTACCCCTTCACGGCCCGCAGCGACTCCTCAGGCTGGATACCAGCAATCGAGAGACTCTCAGCCTGCCGAAGAGACGGCACCTGCTCCGCGTCGAGATCGAACTCCTGTTGAACAACAGTGGGACAAGGTTGTTTGGGCGATGCGTCGCACGAAGAATCGCAAATATGTCGTTGGTCCGATTCTTCGCAATGTTGAGGTCCCTACGCCAGCCGATGGCAAGATTTCACTCCGCTTCAAAAGCAACGCCCTGAAGAACAACTTCATGGAGGAGATGCAGGATCAGCGGTCGAGAGATGCACTGAAAGCTGCTATCACCGATGCGTACGGCTCGGAACTTGAGTTGAAGATCATCTCACCTCATGAGGCAGCCGAAGAGGCGAAGGCGAACGGCAATGGTGCGGCAGGTGGAGCGTCTAAGCCGGGCAGTGGCCAGATGGTAATTTCGGCAGATCAAGAAAGCGCTATGGTTCGAGCTGCGATGGCGATGGGCGCAAAGGTTGTCACTGACGACGATGGCGACGAGGACGAGTAGTTCTCGATAACCGTTCGTCGTATGAATCGATCATCAACGCCGAATTCATTTCTCGCAGACGTTGGTAACCCCGTATGATTGTCGGATTCAATTTTTGTTGTCTTATTTCTCGATAATCGGGAGTGAGACGCTCCCTGCCAGCAGGGGTCAGGACTTATTTCGATGATGAACAAGAACATGCTCAAGCAGGCGCAGCAGATGCAGGCCCGACTTGCGGCAGTGCAGGAAGAGATCGCAGTCGCACGAACTGAAGCGTCAGTCGGCGGCGGGATGGTCAAGGTTTCGGTTATTGGCGGATCGAGTGTTGAGTCGATCGAGATCGACCCAGAAGTAGTAGACCCAGAAGATGTTGAAATGCTTCAGGATCTGATTCTCGCTGCGGTAAACGAGGCCATGGATACCGCTCAGAAGCTTGCTTCCGACAAGATGGGCGCTATCACCGGCGGCATGAACATTCCTGGCCTTATGTAGCCAGCGTTTCAGCTTCGGCTGATTCATCAGAAAAACACGAATGCCATCTTCCGACATTGCACCTTCCGCTGC
>JABHBJ010000095.1 GCA_018673955.1 Chloroflexota bacterium
AACGGGTCGTTTTATGGGATCAAAGCGGTTGTGCCTTCGATGCGAAAAGCAGGTTCGGGAGTGATCTTGAACATGGGCTCGTTGGCGTCGATTCGTCCCGGCGGGGGAAGTCCTGCTTACGCAGCTCAGAAAATGGCGATGGTGGGTCTGACTCGATCGGCGGCGCACTCGTTCGCAAAGGACAACATTCGCTGCGTGATTATCTCTCCGGGTCACGTCGATACTCCGTTCATACGGGGTAACAACGAGCACAGCCCGAATAGCTGGGAGACCAGCATCGATAACCCAGACAACTTTGAACGTCGGTTGAAGAACACTCCGCTGGGTCGATTGCAGCAGCCGGAGGACATCGCAAATGCGTTCATGTTTGCTGCGACCGATGATGCAGCAATGATTACAGGTTCGATGATCACAGTAGACGGCGGAGCCGCCCTCTAGCCGGCATTGCCGGGTTTTCTTGAGGACGTTTCGATTGTTCTAGCTAGAGGTTTTTTTCCTCGGGCTGGCGATATAGGTTTAGGAATCGATTTTATGAGTGCAGTTGAAGGCGATTACGGCGTAATAATAGAGCGAAATCTGGAAGTTCCGATGCGGGACGGAACGATACTTCGCGCCGACGTTTGGCGCCCCGACGCTGACGGAAAATTTCCGGTGTTGATCGAGCGGACGCCTTACGACAAAACCGGCTCGTCAGAATCGAATCTTGGAGCCGGTGAATATTATGCTTCTTACGGCTATGTAACTCTTATTCAAGACGTCCGTGGTCGCTTCGCATCGGACGGGGAATTTTATCCGTTCAGAGATGATGCTGATGGCGAGCATCAGGATGGGTACGACACGGTCGAATGGGCATCTGAACAGGTGTGGTCGAATGGCAAAATCGGAACCATAGGTGGGTCGTACTCTGGTGCCACCCAGTACCGAATGTTGTCGACTCAACCACCTCATTTAGAGGCACAATTTGTGCGGCAGTCGTCAGCTGATTACTACGATGAGTGGGTCTACAGAGGTGGCGCGTTCGAGCACGGGTTTAACACCATGTGGACGCTCAAGCACACATCTACTAACGCCCGGAAGTTAGCTCAGATCGGTGCCGAAGATGAAACCGCAAAACGAGTAGATCAGGCGTCAGACGATTATCAAGCGTGGCTCGAACATTCACCTGTTTCACCATTGCCTCCGGTTGCCGATCTGCACAGCTGGTTTAGCGATTGGATGAACCACCCAAACCACGATGCTTATTGGGAAGAATTTAGCAACGCTCGCTTCCACGACAAAACGAACGTTCCTGTGCATCATTTCGGCAGCTGGTTCGACTGCTTTTTGAATGGAACGATCAGGAACTACGAGGGCATGCGCTCGAAGTCGACTACGGCCGAAGTACGTACGAGTCAGCGGATGACGATTGGTCCGTGGGTGCATAATCCCGGACCCGCCGACTTACGAGAGGCTGGCGAGGTAGATTTTGGTGAGCAGGCAATATTGGGTTGGTTCGAAACTCGAAAACGCTGGTTCGACCATTGGCTGAAGAGTGCCGACAACGGAGTCGATTCCGACAAGCCAGTCAAGCTTTTCGCGATGGGCATCAACAAGTGGCGTGAATTCGATGAATGGCCACCCGCTGTCGCCAAGAACACCCCGTTCTATCTATCGGAGGGCAAATCAGTTTCGGCTACGTCGCTCAACGATGGTGTACTCAGCAAAAATAAACCTCGCTTGTTCGGAGAGGTGTTCGATGAATATGATTCTGATCCTGAAACCCCGATTAGGTCGTTTGGTGGTGGTCACCTTGGTGACAACAACGGCCCAAGAGATCAGCGTGGTTACGAGGACAACGTTCTTACCTACACAACCGAAGTTCTCGATGAACCGCTTGATGTAACCGGGCGTGTGAAGGCTGTATTGCATGCGTCGTCATCGGCGATCGACACCGATTGGGTCGTGAGAATCACCGATGTTCACCCTGATGGCACTTCTATGCTTGTGTGTGACGGAATCTTACGAGCGAGATTCAAAGACTCGTTCGAGAAGCCGATTGCTCTCGTACCACACCAACCGACCGAATTTGTTGTTGATTTATGGGCGACAAGTCACGTGTTTCAGAAGGGACACCGACTAAGAGTTGCAGTTGCAAGTAGCAGCTTTCCACGATGGGATATCAACTGGCAAACAGGCAAGAACAATGCGTTGGAATCGAGTGGAATTGTGGCTCACAATCGGATCTTCCGTGATGAAATTCGACCTTCTCAAGTAATTCTGCCGCTGCTGTAGTCGCCGTGGAGTCGAGTCAAATGAGGCTCGTTCGTGCACAAATCGAGTTTGGCCGTTTGGCAGCGTACGCCTCTAACGTATGTGCGTGTGCGCACACGGGCTCGGTGCGACGTTTACTCATGTGTGAAATGCCCTTCGTGACTAATCTCAATTGAAACACCGATTCCGACACCTACAGTAGTTATTCCTCCGGATCGTCGAAATTGCACCAACAGAAGTGCTGCCGGTTGCTGCCGCACCGGTCGATCCTGAAGCGGCACCAGCTTCTGACGATGCTGCTGCAGAAGACACGTATGCTGTAGTTTCCGAATAGGACATCGCCGCAACTGTATCCGCAATGCTGGCTGCTGATGAAGATCTAAACGGCGAAACTTCGGCTGAGGTCATACTGGCCCCTGAGCCTGCGCTGACGGTGTTCGGCTGCAATGTCCCAACCGGGCCCGAGGCGGCGGCTGGCGCGGTACTAGCTGGTGCTGATTACATCCTTATGTCTGCCGGGTTGTTCGGTCTTATCGTTGCTCGTGTTCGACCTAAACGTCGTAAAGACGAAGATTAGTTTGCACGACTAAATCTGACTTAAAGGTACGGCCCGCCAGGACCCCAGTCGTCGGCTCCTGTAAGTCGTTTTCGCAACGTACGCAATTGAAGCGGCATTTTAGCGTTCGATTCCCAAGTCTGGTCGATCCCCTCGGCTTGGGGTTGGCCTTTGACCATGATTTCGATCAGGACTGGTCCGGGACTTGAGAGAATTTCAGATAGCGACGAGTCGAGCGACTCAACATCGTCGAAGCGATAGACCGAGGCGTAACCACATGCTTCTGCGGCTTTGGCGTACTCAACACCGGGTGCTGGAACTGCTTGCCCGCCAGTGACCGAGTAAATGCCGTTGTTGAACACGAAGTGATAGAGATTTTCTGGCGCCATCCCTGCGATAGTCGCGAGCGATCCGAAATTCATCAGTAACGAGCCGTCGGCATCGAGGCAAATTACCGAGCGTTCGGGTTTGCCGAGGGCTACTCCGAGCGCGACTGATGAGGCTTTTGACATGGCGTTCGCAATCCCGATATCAAGGTCGGGATGTTTGGAAATCTGGTACCAGTATTTAGTCTGTGTCATGGTCGTGACTACAACGGACTCGTCGCGTGAGTCGTTGATAACTCGGCAGGCGTCGGTGTAAGTAATCATTGGGGACCGCCTTGTACCGCACCGGTTGCTTTGTCGGATTTGGCATATTCGGTGCCTATCGCTACTGCTACAGGCTGGTTCGTTTTTGCTGCCAATTCAAATGCAAGTGGTACTCGATCAAGATCTTCATCCGATTCAACGACGAAGTAATCGACGCGCCACATGTGGAGATACGGTTCCAAGAAGGTCGCTGCGGAATCAGGGGTGTCGCCTTTGCGATTGTGTCCTCGGTATCCGATGAACATAACGAGTGGTAGGCCAATTCCAAGTGCGAGACCTCTTAAAGCGTCGCCAGCTTCGTACAGCCCGGCGTTCTGAATTGAGATGACAGGATTTTGACCCGCCACGAATAACCCTGCCGCAACAGGTATCGCCTCACCTTCGCGAGCTACAGGTACTAGGGTTATCGATGGTTCGTCCATCAGAGCTTGGTACATGTGTGCCGTCTCTGAATCGGGAAGCGTTACGTAGTGTGAAACACCGTGTTGCACGAGCTTAGCTATTACGTTTTTTGGGT
>JABHBJ010000096.1 GCA_018673955.1 Chloroflexota bacterium
AGACCGTACTCTCGCAGAACTATCGCCTGCCCACAGTAGTTCGCTGCCTTCGCTTGTGCGAGTGCCGAAATATCGCTTCGCGATAACGTTAGATTGTTCGTCGCTGAGAATTCGTACTCAACTGCTCCGTCGTCGAATCTGCCCAACTCGTCCATCAAGTTCGTTCGACGTAGTTCGGCAATTAGATCGATTAGACCTGAGCCACAAATCCCAATAGGATCGATTTCGCCGATTGCGCTGGAATCAGCAACGCCTCTATCATCAATGACGACCTTCTCAACAGCACCGTCATAACCGGGCATGCCGTAAGTAACTTCACCGCCCTCGAAGGCAGGTCCGGCAGGGCAGGAGGCGGCTAAAAGCCGGTCACGATTGCCAATAACTACTTCTGTATTGGTTCCGACATCAACAAGGATTATCGGTTCTATTTGATCTTCTATACCGAGCGCCAAAAGATCGGCTGCAGTATCAGCTCCGAGATGGGACGCAATCAGTGGACCGCCGTAAACAGTCGCTTTAGGGTGGACTCGGAGTTCGAGCTCGGTGGCAGTCGTTGTCAACGCGGTTGTGGTGAGTTTTGATTCTCGGAATTCGACTTCGATATTCGACTTATAAGGTCGTGTTCCAATACTTTGTACATTGAGCCCGAAGAACAGATCACGCATGGTCGTATTACCAACTGCGACGATTTCGAATATCTGTCGTCTACGTATTTTTAACGAGCGCACCATCTCACCGATCTCAAAGTTTATCGACGAGACCATGACGGCCCGTAACTCACCTGAATCTTCCCCGCCGTCATATGAGATTCGGTTCATAACGTCGCTGCCACCGAATCGCTGCGGATTTTCAAACGATGCTGTGTACTCGGTTTCACCCGATTCAAGGTTTACAAGATTGAGAACAACAGTCGTTGTGCCGAGATCGGCAGCTATGCCGTAGATAGCGCCACGGTAAGAATCGACCACGACTGGACCTTCATGACCGTTAAACACAACGTCGTTATCTACTCGAACGTAGGCGGGTTGTAATTTGGTATTTCGCTTCGTCCCGGCAGTGAGAATTCGTGGCTGCCGGCGAAGAACGGAAAAATCAATATCGACTTCGGTGTCGACGACGCAAGCCTGACATGCGAGGCGGTAGTTTCCACGAAGAAATGTTTCTTTATCAGTCGGAGGTGAGAGAGCGTCGGCACCTTTACGCACTTCGACGATGCATTCATGACACTCACCCGTGCGACCACAGGATGTAGGTACTCGTACAGACAGTGCATCAGCAAAGTCGAATAGCGAGTCGTGTTTATTCGCATCGAGTTTATTTGAGTTTAGAAATACGGGACTCAATTATTATCGGTCTCAGAATCAGAAATGGTTGAGAACAAGTTTAAATCTGGACTATCCCAGACGTTTTAGTAACCGTGCTCAGCAAATGTCCTACGATAGCGTTACTGATCCCAGGCTTCTCGATAGTCGATCTGGTCGCTACCAGCGCAGGCGGGCAGGGAAGTAGGATCGCTAGTGAAGTATTGGTTTCGGCAGCCAAACTTGGCGGTACACCGACTTGCTGCATCTTTATACGGGCATCGGGTCTGCATCACTTCATCAGCAGTTGAAGCTATATCTTTGTAGATGTTGTAGAGGCGATCGAGACTGGCTCGCGCTTTATCGGAATCCACTTCAGGATTATCGTTACGGGCCTGTTCTTGAGCCATGGAACACCCCCATCCCAAATATTGTCAAAAATTGACGATAGCGTTAGCTGGACTTCAATTCTGCGAGTAGTAAAACAAGTTCTTTCGCCTTATCGACAGCATCAACCGCATTGTCGCCGTAAGCATCAGCGCCCATCTCATCAGCGAAATCCTGCGTTACTGGCGCTCCACCTACCATGATACGAACTTCGTCTCGCAGTCCCATATCTTCGAATGCAGCGATGGTTCGTCCCATGTTTGGCATCGTCGTTGTGAGCAATGCCGACATTCCAACCACTTCAGCGCTGTGCTCTTCAGCTGCGTCGATGAAGTCATCTGGTGATGAATCAACGCCAATGTCATGAACGACAAATCCAGCGCCTCTGAGCATCATGATGCAGAGGTTCTTGCCGATATCGTGAAGGTCGCCCTTCACAGTTCCCATGATGACAGTCCCTGCGGGCTTCGCTCCTGAGGCGGAGAGAATTGGCTCGATATGAGCCATTCCTGCTTTCATTGCACGAGCAGCTACCAACACTTCAGGGACGAATATCAGGTTGTCACGGAACTTCACTCCAACAATGGCCATGCCGTTGAGAAGCCCGTCATCAAGCAACTGATTGGCAGTAAAGCCATTGGCGAGGGCTTCTTGAGTAAGTCGGTCAACTTCAGTGTTGTTGCCCACGATCAATTCGTAAGCCATCTCCTGCATGATCGGGGCAGTGCCGTCGATCGCTTCGGAAATATGTTTTCGTTCTCCTGGGCTGGATACGAACTCGAATTCTCGGGCTAGGCCTTCGTGCGTGATCGGCATTAATAATCTCGAAATTACTGACTAGAGGGGCTTGAGGAGTCGGGATTGCATCAGTCTTACTGAGATGAGAATCCGCCTCGAAAAGTTAATTGTCTCATCGTATCGATGGAAAATGAACTAAATTTCTTGAATCGGAAGATTTATCCTTAGTTGAGACCGCGCTCAGCGACCCAATCTTCGATTGCTGATGGTATCTCCAATAGATTTTCCAACTTGGTTTTGAGTGGGATCGCACATTCAGGAGCGATTAGTTGAACACCGGCGTCGAGCGCAGCATTCACTTCAGCACGAACTTCTTCGGGGCCTCTAGAGTACAAAGTTGTTGGATTGTTGATATTTCCAACAAGTCGAATTTTGCCGCCGACCGCTTCCATCGCCTCGACAGGGTCGTTTTTGGAATCGAAATGGAATGCCGCCATGCCGGTTTCGGCGATGTACGGCATTCGGTCGACTGTGGCCCCGCAAATGTGAAGTATCAGAGGAACAGAAAGTTCCTCTTCGATCTCTTGGTGCATTTCCATGAGGAAACGCCGGTAATACTCGCCACTAACGAGGTCGCCAGTGGCGTGATCGGGAACCGTCAACACATCAGCACCGGCATCGATTTGAGCTTGGCCGTACAAGATTGTTATTTCTTTTAATGCTTCCAACGATTTCATTGTCTCGGTTGGGTCATCGACAGTCCCAAGCAAGAACGGCTCAACACCGAATACGTGGTAAGCGAGTGTCCAAGGCCCCATTGTTTTACCCACGACAGCTACTTCATCACCAAACTCCTGCTTGAGAATACGGATCGAGTCAGTAATCGCCTTTGCATCGGGATGTTCTAGAAAACCAGAAGGAATTTTTACATCTGATGAACTCTTCCAGATCGGATTGGACATCCGAACTGTAGGCCAGTTGTCTTTTTGCTCCCACTGCATGTCACAGCCGAGTGCTGAAGATTCCTGAATGATCGAGAAATAAGGGGCGATCGTATCGAAACCTAGTTCCGTGTAAGCGGTGGCTGCTAAGCGAGCGTTCATCTCGCCATCGCGATTGGCATCCGGGAACGGTGCGTCTACGAGATCCATTAGTTCGACTGTGGCGACGTTGGTCGGGGTACAGACGGGTGGACGGTCGACTGGTTCCCCGGCGAGAGCGGCCATTACACGTTCTCGGGAGGTCATTTTTTCAATTACGGGTGACATGTGATCTTGTCCTGAAGACTAACTCTGGGCGAATCCGAGTGTTTGCGTGTTCATCTGACCAGCCATTTCATCTTGCTCAATCTGAGCTTCAACAGCGCTGACATTTCGAGCTAGCGGAAGGATTAATCGAGCAAAATTGTCGTAACGCTTGCCGTCAGGGAATGAAAATTGGTTTTTATCAACTCTTGTGCAGCCTGAATAGCGAATGAATCCGCCAACTGCGGCCATAACACGCCTTTCTGGGCGTTCTGCCTCGCCTTCTGTCGAAATCGTGTAAACGTATTGATCGCCGACCTGCTCGCCTTCGATAACAAAGGTTAGTTTGGTCTTGGTATCAGGTGCCGAAATCCGACCAGACGGAGGTTTGATTGCTGGGTCTTTCTCAACAGCAGCCGTGAACATAAATCGTAGTGCTCGATCCAGTTGAAGTTCGTTTATCAGCCGAAGTTGGTTTGACGTTCCTTCCACTGCTTCGACATCTCCGAGTAGAACACATCGGTCACGAATTTGTTCAATACGAGCCTCGATACCATCGATTTTGCTGTAACTGAAGATGATCAACAGACCATCCTTAATGAACAGACCAATACTGACATCGTTGAAGTGTGGGTCGAGTGAAACTAGTTCAATGCATTGACCCAGACTTTTGATTTTCTCAACAATTCTCGATTTTTGTGCCGACGGGGGCATCGGGGACCTCTTCTTAGGGATGTTCGATTACGCTCGGACAGATTGTACTAGTGCTCGGATGTGATCCGCAGTGGTTCCACAGCATCCACCGAGGATATTTATTGGCAATTCAGCCAATTCTCGGTAGTACTTAGCCATGAACTCTGGAGTTTCGAGGTAGCAAGTTTCGCCGTTCTTGATAATGGGCAGACCTGCGTTTGACTGAACGACGAGGTACTTGTCGGTAGCAGCTCGCATTCGAGTTGCAATTTCAACCATTCGCTCGATTCCGTTTCCGCAGTTGGTTCCTACGATATCGGCTCCGGCTTCTTCGAGACCTTCTACAGCCTGTTCAGGTGTCACGCCCATCATTGTGAAATAGCCGCGTGGACCTTTGTCGA
>JABHBJ010000041.1 GCA_018673955.1 Chloroflexota bacterium
GGACCAGGAGCAGGACCAGGAGCAGGACCAGGAGCAGGAGCTGGACCTGGAGCAGGACCGGGAGCTGGACCTGGGGGTGGACCAGAATGAGCTGGGGGTGGACCACCTTTATCATGACCATCAGCGAAAGCCGGAGCTGCCGGGCCGAAGACCATCAGCAAAACTGCGATTATTGCGATGAATCTACTCATCACTAATTTTTGTGACATTTTTGTAAACATTTGATTACTCACAGCTAAATCCTGAAATTAGTCGGTCAAATCTGATCTGCAGAGCAGTGGAGTCAGGTCCGGTAGCGGTCATAGATAACTGGGTGCCTGAATCCGCACACGACCAAGCCCCTATAAGCCCTCCGGTTGCGTCGCCGCCAGAGGCATTGGTACTCAGAAATCCTGCGTATCTGCCGTCACTGCCATCAACGGTAACGTCACCGTTGTTAAACAATGCGAAGGAACGGTCAGGATTGCTCAATTGTTGAAGTTGATATGTCAGATCGATAGTTTCTTGCGTAGTGCTGACAGCCTGAGGCTGCCAGAAGAGAATGATATTGGCGCCGTTGTAGTTGAAAGTCATCAAACCCTGTGAAGAGTCAGCGGTAGACCCCAACCAATCCGCAATGTTCAGGCTCGAAGTAGCAAAGCTGGCGTCTTCGTCCAATTCGACGGTGAAGCCGAATTGCTTATAGATATTCGTAAGCGGAGCCGGTGTTGCAGTCGGGGGAGGTGTTGCAGTCGGGGGAGGTGTTGCAGTCGGGGCAGGTTTTGATGTCGCCGTAGGAGCAACCGTTGGTGCCGGTGCTGCTGTTGGAGCCGGGGCGCTGGTGGGTTGTTTTATAGGCGAAGGAACTTTAGTGGGTTCAGGATCAGATGGCTCAGTCGTCGCTGCTGATTCGATTTTCTCGACGGTTGGCGGAGGTGAATTTTCCGCTTTTGCGGTCGCTTCCTCCGGAACAATTGATTCGTCGGATTCGTCGGATTCGCCGGATGAACAACCAGCTACTGCGACTATGAGTAGGAAAACAGTGAATCCAAGAAACACGTGTATTTTCGACGATTTCAGTCTAGTACTCATCAACGGCGCCCACCTAATCCTTCTAATAGCTGTTACGGCTGGAAGGAATCAATTCGTTCCAGTCGTAAGTTACATTTACCTATTAAAAAGGGACTTTTAATAGACCTAATAATTTTAAACCGACGGCTAATCCGCCTAAAGATTATTTTGTATTCAAAATCTTGTCAATATTTATCACGAGAGAGTTTAGGTTGCCACCGGTTTATTGCAATCCTTTGGATCGACGAGCTTAGGTGGCAAATGGGTCACTAAATGAAGTGCGTTTTTGCTTCAGGATTCACCCTAGGTAAACAGGGTCAACATAGTTTTAGAGATATAAACGCACTAATAGTCGAACCGTTTCGAATCGAGCACACAGGGGCTCATACTTAACATGAAAAACTCGACAATACCCGATCCAGCCGGCAGGTAAGAGATTTTACTGAGACGAACGACGTGCTCTAAGCCCGATATAATCTGGGATGCCAACCCGCTCGTTAAACCGTGTTACCCCATTCAATTTTGGTTACATCATCGAGTCATTCGCACGACAAACTTAGATTGAAGATGGTCCTAGGTACCCGTAATCAAACGACGCTGGTTTGTACTGATACGGCCAGTTGCCAGATTTACCATCTAGCTGCGCCTGAGCGTAAAGAGACCAGTACGGATTCCTCATTAACTCTCGCCCAATGAACACAGCGTCGGCGTGACCGGCTTCGAGAATATCTTCTGCCTGTTGAGCTTCCCTGATCAGACCAACAGCTCCAGTCATTATTCCCGCCTGATTGCGAATAGCATCAGCGAACGGCACTTGATATCCGGGCTTAAGATTCACAACCTGATCGACGGAGTTTCCACCAGCAGAAGCATCAACAAGATCCACACCAGCGTCTTTCATCCACTTAGAAAGCTGAACTGAATCCTCAATGCTCCAGCCACCATCAATGAACTCCGAAGATGAAATCCGTACAAATAACGGGGCTGAATCAGGTATAGCTGAACGAACGGCTTTGATCGTTTCCAATGCGAATCGGGAACGATTTTCGAGTGAACCGCCATATTCATCAGTTCGGTGGTTCGAGAGCGGCGACATGAACGAACTTGCCAAATAGCCATGAGCGAAGTGAAGTTCAACCACCTTGAATCCAGCATCGAACGAACGAAGCGCACCATCGACGAAATTTTGAGTAATCTCGTCGATCTCGATCTTGGTCAGTTCTCGTGGCAAAGGGAACGAATCACTAAACGGAATAGCACTTGGACCTACTACTTGCCATCCGCCCTGATCCTCTTCAAGTGTGCCGCTGCCAGCCCAGGGCAAATCATGTGATGCCTTACGACCACCATGAGCGATCTGGATGGCAGGAACGGAACCTTGACTAGAGATAAATTCCGTTACGGGCCGCCACGCATCCACATGTGCATCCGACCAAATACCGGGGCAAGCAAGAGTAAGCCTGCCTGCAGGAGTTACCGCCGTGGCTTCAGCCATAACAAGCCCTGTTCCACCGACCGCTTTCGAGCCCAAGTGGACCATGTGCCAGTCACCTGGCACGCCATCATCGCCACAAGAATATTCACACATAGGAGAGTAGAAAACTCGGTTAGGTATGGTTTCTCCGCGAATTTCTATGGGAGTAAATAGCTTGCTAATTGTGGTAGCTCCTGAGTATGAAAATATGAACTAAAGATTAGATGCAGTAGTGATACATATTTCTGGTTGCTCTTCGATAAACATTCGAACGCGTCGTGCACAGAAAGCATATTGCAGAATGCTGCCTGTATCTATCGCTCGGTTTCGTCGTATCAGTCATAAACCTCGAGTTTGCGTTCATCGAGGGGATTCTTCAAGATTGGTTTTCCAGAAGAACAGTTACAAACAAAGGAATCGGTCTTGGCGAAATTACATGTGCTGGGTTCAGGCGGGCCGAGACCCATAAAATCTAGATTTGGCTCCTCACACGTTGTCGATGTGGGCGGGAAGAAGATCATGTTCGACTGTGGACCTGCCACTACCTACAAGATGGCGCAGATTGGCCTGCACCCACTGGACATCGACTACCTGTTCTTCACCCACCACCACTTCGATCACGATGTCGACTACCCGTGCTTCATGATGACCCGATGGGACGAAAGCACCGGTAAGGAGAATCATCTACAAGCGTTCGGACCCAACAACACAGAGTCGATAACCGAAAGGCTTGTGGGCGAAAAAGGCGCATTTGCCTACGACATCAACGCCCGCACAAATCATCCACTGAGCAAATCGACTTACGAGCTTCGAGGCGGAGTTCTGCCTAGGCCAAGAATGAACGTAGTGGCACGTGATGTTGGCCCCGGAACGGTGTTTACCGGAAATGATTTTGAAGTCACCGCGGCGCCCGCAGAGCATGTCGAGCCGTATCATGATTCGCTCGCGTATCGACTCGACACTTCCGAGGGATCGATAGTTTTCACTGGTGATACTGAACCTTGCGAGAGAGTCGTCGATTTAGCTCGCGGAGCCGACGCTCTAGTTTCGATGTGCGGCAACTTCGAATCGGTTTATGACGCCCGTGTTGGCGATGTTGGGCAGACCGGTACGCTCGGTGCCGCAGAAATGGCAGCTGAAGCCGGAGTAAAAGAACTATTCCTAGTTCACGTAGGCCCCGATTTATCAGCGCCGGAGAACCGTGAACGTGGAATTGCCGAAGTGAAAACCGTTTTCGACGGTGAAGTTACTTTGACTGACGAACTTGAAACATACGACTGGCAAAAACACGATCACAGCCACGATAATCCGCCGTCTGGACCGGAGGTTCACCCGCACATACATCGTCATTAGAAAGCTGATGTCGGGCCGGGTAACATACGTGGAAACTGACGCTGAATCGAAGACACTGGCGCTTAGTTGATCTGCCCGATCGGATCGTTTCGGTGATCTGTCAAATGGTCTCGCATCGTATCGAGAAGTGCCACGGTTGCTCTTACGTAGCTGACACGATCTGACAATAAGTGCTTGCCCGCCGTTCGTGCTCGGCGTTCGAGATCGGCATGAGCGGCTTTGACCTTTTCGTGCCCCGGCTCGCCTGGAACACCGAGTGACGAGGCCATGTCGTTTTGCCCAAACGTTATGCAGTGAATTCCGGGCACTGAAACGATTGCATCGAGATTATCGATGCTCGTTTGGCTCTCGAGCTGGGCGATAACGAACATGTTTTCGTTGGCATCCGCGATGTAGCCCTTATTGCCGCCGAACTTGTCGTTCATCGTTGGCAGATAATCGTAATAATGCCCTCGCCCCGGACCCCAGGAACGTTTTCCTGCAGGCGTGTAGTAGCACGAATCTGAGAGAGTCTGCGCTTGCTCTCGACTCTCGACTCCTGGGCCCTGAATGCCTTGTACACCACGAGCCAAATACTGCTTGATGGGGACAGGATCGACTGAAGGCACACGCGCCGTCACAGTCATTCCAGCAGCGTTGGCAACACGACAAATTTCGTCGATTTCAGAAAGATCAAAATGCCCTTGCTCTCCGTCCAGATCAACACCGTCCATGCCCGCAAGTTGGGCAAGTTCAACCAATTCAGTGGAAGGAAAGTGCATTTGCAAAAAATGTGCTTTTCGCCCTTCGTTGTTCGCCGCAAAAATACGGTTGATTGGCAAGCTAGCTCTCCTGATGTTTCCAAGGCTGGTGAATCAACGGAGTATAGCCTCGTCCTGTACATACCAACAAGAAGAAACGTCCCGATACGTTCAGTAACTGCACTTGATCGGCTGATACGGATACCATTGAGCAGGAGATGGGAATGGAACTCGCGACCCTTTGCTTGGGAATATAGATAGGCTATGTTCTGGAAATATTTAGTACTTTACGCAGTTTCGACATGAATTCGATTTTACTTTGGGAGAATCCGTTTGCTAAAAAATAAGAATAGTGCCTTTTTAAGATTCTTATTAATTTTATCGTGTTTAGTACCGGCAATTTTTATGGGGTGCGAACTGGAAGCCGGGGTGCAGATCGCCGAAGACATCCGGGAGGCACAAACAGAGCTTGAGGAGGAATTGTTAAAAGCCGAATCAACATTAGAGGTGCTGAAAAATGAGCTTGAGCGAACTCCAGAATCAACCGTAGATTCAGGAGAAAAGTCAGGACAAATAACCGAGAAAACCGATGATGTAGATCCTGTAAAAGAACCTTTGCGGGTAAGAGAGAAAGACGAAGCGTCTGAAAAACAATGGATGGAATTTGATAGTCCGGCATGGATGGCTCTAGGAAAACTGGATGGTAAAGATGTTTCGGGTAGAGCCGGGTTTGAGGGAATGTTTGTGACTACTCCATCGACAGATGGAGGGACTGATGAAATCGTAACTGGAATGGCTGAAGTCACATACAGTACTGGAGCGACACTTCCCTACGTAAAAGGTGAACAGCCGCCTACTATCGACACACCAAAATATTCACCTGCGCTTTTAAGCAAACTTGAAAATGGAGATCCGGGTGAACCAATAGATATTAACGTAACCCTTAAAGATGATCTGATTTTGACACCACTACCCAGATTTAAAGATTTTGAAAGGGGAAGCGACGATTGGAAAAAGATCGATGCGGTAAGACAGGTTGAAATACAGAAGATCAAAGATGCCAGAAAGATTCAATTTAGTGAATTCAGAGATCTTCTTAGAGGAAAGATCAATTTCGAAATCGTGTACCTTCCCTGGATTGCCAACACTCCGACTATTACCGTCAGACTTGACACTGTGAAAATATTGGCTGAGTTGGATCAGGTCATCAATATCTCCCTGAATGATGAAGCATCAATAACACAAGGACCTGACCTCGACGCTGCCAATGACGTGCTGGCCGTCAGAGAACAATTGAGGACTATCCCATACGATGGTCAAAAATTGAACTGGGGTTATTTGGCAGTAGTTGACACAGGTGCACGAATCACACATGACATGCTTGACGATCAGAGTGGTGCCATTGCCGCTGACTGCGGCTCTGGCGGGGAAACGTGTTTTGGAGACGGCGGTCCACCTAATGGAAAGGCTGGGACGCTTTTCCCGAACTACAATAACGGAGACTTTTATAATTCACCTTCGGGTGATGGACATGGAACATCCGTAAAAGCAGTCATAAGTGGTAGCGGAGATATCGCATCGGAACTAAGAGGTATCACCCAAGTGACGACTGATTCCTGGAAAGCCTCTCCACCATATCCGTACAGTGACAATCAACAAGCGAGGCAAGGTATCTCGATCGAAGCGGCCCACAGAGCTCTTGAGATGGCTATTGTAATGGGGAGCGTGATATCAACACACTCCTATGGAAGTTGGGCGCGGACAGAGCATGAATATGACAACGCGTTCGACTTAGGCATGGGTGTGTTTGTGGCATCCGGTAACTCAGCATGCTCCGCCGAAAGTCCAGTGTATAACCAGCATGAGCTCCCTTGTGATAGAAAGGTGATCCGGGCTCCAGCAATTTCTTATGATGAGAAAGGCGTTCAAATGATCGAGCCTGCGTTCAGTAGTTTGTCGGACGACGCCCATAAAGTGATCACCGTGGGAGCTCATGATATCGACCCACCCTGTACTTGGTTTGAGGTCAATACAAATGTCTGTCCTTATTCGGGACGAGGCCCTGCTCCAGACGGACGATACAAGCCAGATATCCTTGGGTACACAAACTGGGAAAGCGCAAAAGCAAATAACGATAACGATACAGGTTCGTTCGGTGGAACAAGTGCAGCTACCCCCACAATAGCTGCGATGGCTCAGATCTACAACAACTTTTTAGAGAAGGCCAGTAACTTTGCATCCTGGCTTTCACCGGGGCATGTTTACGCAGCAGTTCTCGGCAGCGGAGAACACCAAACTTTCTGGGAAGGTTCGTACAACTACATTGGTGTCGAACCCAATATATCCACCCTTAACATTGAGGGTGTCGGCAGACCGAAGATGTTTGTCAATGGATCCCTCCATTCCGGCAGTGCACAAATAAACGACACAGGAGATATTGCCACCGTAAACCTTGACGTTCCTAACGGTGCATGCGGAATTCAAGCAGCAATATGGTGGCCAGAGGGATCAGATCAGGACCATAACGATATAGACATACATCTGGTCAGCCCTGACGGCGTCACTTTCGCAGCAGGTCAATCCGGAAAATCAGTATGGGAGCGAGCAAGTATAAAAACTGATACTGGGTTGCCCAAAGGCATTTACAAAGCCCGCATCGTTGGTTTCGACGTAAACGTAAAGCAAGGCCAACAGGTGTTTTACTCAATACACGTACAGAAAACTAAGTGTTGGGACGGCTGAAAACGGCTCTGTCAGAACTCAGTGTCGGGGGCAGAATAGCATCGTTCCTCGAGAACAAATCGAGATTCTCTGGACCGTCCGGTTCGACTCAGAAGAATTTTCCAGAATTTTGGTGGAAAAAATATTTAGACCCAACTCACCTCCCGATCGTCGAAGGATCACGGGGTGGGGTGGGGGGCTCGTCAGAAGCAAATTCCTGAAGATAAGGAGCTCACTCGTCGGACTCGCTCGGCGTGTTTACTTCGCGTAGGCAGGGGCGCTCCGCGTCCTCCGCATCAGTGTCCGCCTGGTTGTCGAAAACGCCTGAATCCAACACTCTCCGAAGGTCTTCTGTGCTCAAAACGGCCAGTTTGGTGCTGTCGTGAGATTCGATCGTAAGGTTGACGCTGCTCTCCTGAAACATCCCTAGGATCTTCGCCAGCGACACTAGTGCCGCGTGCTTGTCGTGCAGCTTGAACCGAAGTTTTGTCACTTGCTTGTCAGCTGCCGTGCGAGATGTGTCCGTGTTCAGCGATGCGATCGCTCTTGTCGCACCTGGCGGCATGTTGCCCAGCTCGATCGATGCTGTGCCGTCTGGATGAATGCGAATGTAATCACCCAGGTCGGAGAACGCAATCACAGCTAGTTCAGCAACGATTTTCTCGGGCGTGACGTTGGACTGTTCCGCAAGAATAGCTCGCTGTCGTGTGATCTCTGCCTGCACCTCTGGATTCGCTATCAATCTCGACCCTTCGGCAGATGCTGACTTGGCCGCGTAGCCAACGTCTCGTGCCGCTCGGGATGCGTTGAGGTCCACGAGATACTCGCTGACGAACGCGGCTCGTCTGGGAGGAAGGGGTTTAGTCGGTTTGGCGGCTGAGGGAGTCATCTGGATAGGGTAACTGGATTGCGGGGAATGTCCTGGAATACCAGACACTTCATCGTCGGATCACGCTTGATGCTGCTACGCAGATAGTTCGCAATTCATCTGCTCACGCCAAAAGACTGAATCTCACTCAAAAACACCGACTTTTTCGCCCGCTTGGTGTCTTTATGGTGTCAATCACAGAGAAGCCCTCACATCTCTGTGAGGGCTTCTGAGTTCAGCTTGAACTGGAGCGGGAGACGAGGATCGAACTCGCGACCCTTTGCTTGGGAATTAAATCAACCCTGCCTCAGGCTGTTTCAGAGCGTCCGTTACAACAAATTTATAACAAACAGCCTTAATCTCTGGGCACATCGTTGACCGGGTTACCTCTTGCGTCGTGGTCACCAATGACGATGGTGAAGTCGCCGATGCCCGGAGCCTGTGCATCTGCATTCACTGTCGGCTTCCCGAAGCCTCGGTCTGCAAGCCATGTAGCAGCGTCCATACGCTCTTTGATGCTTGCACCGTTATCTCCACGGAACACGCTTAGAACGAAGTCGGTCAGCTCACTACCGTCTGCGGTATGTTCCAGTCCCAGCGTCAGTCTTGGACTCGCCTACGGTGACTGTTCGGCTATCTGAATCGACCTGCTCCCGAGTGATACTCAACGCTTCGGTGAGACGCAATGCCCCGTGGTCCCACAGAAAAAGTGTGGATATAGGATCGACGCCGATCACTGACCAGCCCCACTTACTGATTCTTCACGCCCGCCCTCAAATCGGCTAGTACCTCTTGGATTTCGTCGTAGCGCACGGCACGATTGTCTGATCCGATCACGGTGCTTTTCTGGATGATCGTCCCGATTAACTTGCCGTCAATATCGAACAGTCCGCCACCGCTCATTCCGTTTGTCACGTTAGCGTTGAACCCGAACGTCGAAACATCGCCCGGCACAACGTTCCACCACGTTGAAATGTGACCAAAACTGGTCATTGGAACCGTCTTCGAAATCGGTGTTACGTACCCGATTGCAATGATCGGACTACCGATCAGTCCGTTCGACGTCTTTTCACTTCCATTCAAAGTCGAACCCTCTGACACCTCAACTATCGACTCTCCCCCGGTTGATAAAAACGTCAGCAACGCCAAGTCACGAGTTTTGTCCCAGCCCTTAACGACTGCATTGACCAAACCAACTCCGGGTATCGAAGCCTGAACCAGGGTTTTACCAGTAATTACATGCTCGGCAGTTAGCAGTTCGCCAGCACCGATCACTACTGCCGATCCGGTAGCGTTGCCAGCATCGATCCAAACGACGTGATCTTTGATATTCACGTCGTCGAGAAACAGTTCGTGGTAATCGCCACCGTTGATCCCTGCAGGGCCGATCGGACCAGCGATACCTGCTTCACCAGCCTGCCCTTTGAGGCCTATTGCCCCTTTTTCACCGGCAGACCCGGGTTCACCTTGCAACCCTGTTTCTCCGATGGCACCCGCTTCGCCTTGAGGTCCAACGGGACCAGATTCGCCC
>JABHBJ010000040.1 GCA_018673955.1 Chloroflexota bacterium
CGGTAATTCGGGTCCGCTTCCACAGGAAGTATCTGACGCTGTGAACGATCACGAGCTTACGGCTGCCGCTGTTGTTAGCGGAAACCGAAACTTTGAAGGCCGTGTTCACCCGCAGGTGAAGGCGAACTATTTGGCGTCGCCTGTTTTGGTTGTTGCGTACTCACTTGTGGGTAAAGTCGATACTGATTTGATTCGTGAACCTCTGGGTCAGGACGAGCAAGGCGTTGACGTTTTCTTGAAGGACATTTGGCCTTCGCAGCAGGATATTGCTGACACGATCGCCGATTCGCTTACTGCCGACATGTTCAAAGAACAGTACGGAACGGTGTTTGCTGGTTCGCCAGAATGGCAGGATCTTCCGGCGCCGACTGGTATGAACTTCGATTGGGATCGTGAATCGACTTACATTCAGGAACCACCATATTTCGAAGATTTTGGTGATGAGCCAACTGTTCGACCTGAAGTTATGGGGGCGCGTGTATTGGTTGGATTTGGTGATTCGGTTACGACTGATCACATCTCACCAGCCGGTGCTATTCCGCCGAGCGCGCCTGGTGGTCAGTTCCTAGTCGGTAACGACGTGCCACGTCGCGAGTTCAACTCGTACGGATCACGTCGAGGAAATCACGATGTGATGGTTCGAGGTACTTTCGGAAACATTCGACTGCGCAACAAGCTGACACCTGACATGGAGGGTGACTGGACTGTTCACTTGCCAGACGGCGAGCAGATGCGCATCTTCGAGGCTTCTGAGAAGTATCTCGAAGAAGGCACTCCGTTGATTGTATTGGCGGGTAAGGAATACGGAACCGGTAGCTCGCGTGACTGGGCTGCTAAGGGCCCGATGTTGCTGGGTGTTCGAGTCGTTATCGCTGAGAGCCTTGAGCGCATCCACCGATCTAACCTGATCGGGATGGGTGTGCTACCACTCGTTTACACAAATGGTGATACTGCTGAGTCGCTGGGTCTCGACGGCAAGGAATCATACGACGTTCCGGGTATTGGCAATTCGGTTGAGCCTGGCTCTACTGTGACTGTCACGGCGACGTCTGACGATGGCAAGGTGACTAAGTTCGAGGCGCTCATTCGAATCGATACCGATATCGAGAACGAGTACTACCGCAACGGTGGATTGCTGCCTTACGTTCTTAGACAGATGATGGCAGAAGCCTAGAACTGGCCGATATTTTGTTAGTAAACAACAAAAAAACCGGGAAGCGATCGTGCTTCCCTGTTTTGTTTTAAGTCTGGATCGCTTTAGATTGTAGTGCTCGTTAGCCCCGTTGATTGTCGCCCCAGTGATCGACGCGGGAAGCGACTAATTCTTCATGTAAAACGTCTTCAAGTGATTCGAATGTCCATTCGAATCCCGCAGCACGTAATTTTTCGGGATAAGCCCGCTGACTCGATAGCATCGTTTCTTCTCCCATTTCACCAAAAAATAACCGAATAATGGCTGAAGGAATATGAAACCACGCCGGTCGAGAAAGAGTTTTCGACATTAGTTTCGTGAACTCTTCGTTACGAGCTGGAGTTGGAGCCGTGAAGTTCACTGGACCTGAAATTTGTTCGTTTCCAATTAGATAAGAAAGACCGTTGACGACGTCGGGTAATGAAATCCACGGCCACCACTGACGACCGTTGCCGAGCTTGCCGCCAAGTGCAGTTTGGAACGGCATCCGAACCCTCGCTAAGAGACCACCTTGTCGAGACATTATTAGTCCGAATCGGGCATGTACAACTCGAATTCCGGCTTCGCGTGCGATGTCCGCTGCTGCTTCCCATCGAACGGCGGTATCAGAAAGAAACCCTTCGCCGGGGGACGAATCTTCGGTGAGTGGTTCTTCCCCGCGATCTCCATAAAACCCGACTGCGGAAGCGACGATAAGTACCTTGGGGGGCGATTGGAGGCCAGCTAGTGCCTGCGAAAGAAGGCGAGTAGATCGAACCCGGCTTTCACGGATGAGTAGCTTTCGTTCGGCGTTCCAGCGTGCACCGGCTATGGACACTCCGCCAAGGTGAATTGCGGCGTCGATGTTGCCGAGCAGTCTCGAATCAAAAGCACCGTGTTCTGGGTCCCAGCTGAATTCAAGAACTTTTGCATCAGGATTTGCAGTTCGTCTAACCAACTGGACTATCTGATGCCCGTCGTAGGCGAGTGCGGTGATAAGCGCACTTCCAACCATTCCAGAGCTACCCGACACGAGGATTCTCATTCGGTTTCCAGTTTCATTTTCAACTTGATCATTGCGAACGTTGATGTTGTCATTCTAGAGCATTCGCGATGTTCCGAGGTAATCACAACGGTTGGGTTGAATTGAACAATTCCTAAACCAAGTTGTTGCTTACCGTGGGAGAGGTGATCTGTGTTGCGCCGTGAATTGTGAGACCGTCGCCAACTATTTACGAACATATTGCGCATATGTATACGAGAAAACTGCAACTATCTGTTCTCACATTCCCTAACGAGGTTCGCGGCTAACCACGATTCGCCAATGGCTACCAACCGGCAGAGTTGTATGTGTAAATCGAGTCTTTGGAGGGGAAATGTCAAAGGTCCTTCGATTCCCAAATAGCGGGCAAGGTAACGGCAAGCGACGTGTTGTACGTCGTGTGATTAGACGCACTCCGGCAGCGAGAACACTCGCTCCAAGAGTACGTCAGGCTCCGGCACGTGTGCTTAAGCAACCGATCGCTCGTCGAGTCGCCGAACGTACCGGATTAGAAGTTCCGGGCAAGATTTCGGTGTATGCCGGTTTCGAGTTCAATCACGAACTGCATCAGTGCCTAGACCCTATGGACAGCGTAATGATCGCTGGCACGGTTGAGAACACGCAGTCGATGGTCGCAATGACAGCAATGTCGAAAGCCGATCTGGCGATTATCGAGCTCGATTTCGATGGCGAACTTCAGGGTCTAAACGTTGCCAGAGCGATAGCAGTGAACTCTCCTGCCACGGGAATCATGATTTACACACCATCGCTAAATCCTCGTGCTTTCAAGGCACTGTGGGTCTATGGATCAGAGAAGTGGTCGATCATACTCGTGCTTCATTAGCTAATCCCAGCCACGTGCGAGCGACTGTGAAATCGGCTGTTCGCGGTCTGACCTGGACCGAACCGGGCGTACAGCGTGAATGGTCAGAACTCGGAGATCGCCCGCGGAGCGTCGAGGATCGTCGATCGTTGATGAGAAGCGCCGCTTAGATCAGTTCACTATCTTTTAGTCTGACGAAAATTTGAAACTAAAAATCCCTCGGAAACGAATTCGTTTCTGAGGGATTTTTGAATTTTGCAAGCAAGGCGAACATGTCGCCTAGAAGCTAGCTTCGATCTGCAGAGATTTTTTCGAGCATCTTTGGCGGGAGAGGGAAGATCCACCCCCGGTTCTGGATGATTGCCATAGAGAGCTCGGGCGGAATTGCAACGATAATTTCTGGTTCGATCGAGAATCGACCCGTGAATCCACCGATTGCACTACGAGCGTGAACACCGCCGTAGTTTTGGTCTTCGCCATCAACTGCAGATTCGCCCTTACCGCCACCGAACACCGACTGCCATCGTTCCGAGAATCCATTCATTACGGCAGGTCCGCCGTTGAACGCAACATCGGTCGAAACAACCATACCTAGAGCCTTCACGGTGTA
>JABHBJ010000097.1 GCA_018673955.1 Chloroflexota bacterium
GCTCGCAAGGCAGAGCTTTAGTTTGGCAAGATGATCGCTTTAGGTGTGCCGGTCACGTTTTCTGAGAGCGTGTGCGAGGTTCTTTTACCGATTCAGCTCGAGGATTGACCGCTATAGTTTCGTAATATTGCCAGAATCTATGATTCGAGTACCGAGTGCCCACTGGCAGCCAAACGTTTGATCCACGCAACGTGGGCTGCCGTCACTTTTCACAACGACAGCCCACGTTATATTTACTTCAGAGGGCTAAAGGAGAAGGGCATGTAGAGCTTGCTGTCTTGGGTTCTTGGCTTTGGTGCGCCTTTTGGTGGCCAGACGCTTTTTGCTACTGCTTCTTTGCGGACTTCTGCTCGTTGTTCGAGCGATGAGTAGCCCCATAGGTGAGCCCATTTATTGAGTCCGCCGAGTTCGGTGTACCAGGCTCCGATGAACGGTGACATTTTTCGGCGTTCGTCGATTGCCTTGCCCCATGTGTCGATGACTGCTGGGGTTTCTCCTGTTGCGTAGGTGTACGTTCGGAGTTCGTAGAACGGTCCCTGGGCTCCGGTGATTGATTCGTCGTTGAACGGCGCGGGGAAGTAGATGTCGGCTGCTTGGCCATCAAGCATGGCGCCGGTAGCGGGCGGCCAGCCGGTGATGCCGGTAGTTTCTTCACGAATTGCCTGTCGAGCGTCGAGGCTTTCGTACGGCCAGATGTGGAGGGCTTGGTTCAGTGGACCGAATTCTGTGTAGAAGTAGGCGAATAGATCGGAGTGATCGAGTCGCCCTGCAGATAGTGAATCGGTGAGGCTGGCTTCGTATTTCGGCATGTTGCCGGGGAAGAGGTCGTAGGTTCGAAATTCGTAGATCATGGTGATAGGTTGGCCTGAGTTGTATTTTTGGGCTTGGTTGTCGTCCTTCGACTGGCTCAGGATGACATTTTTTGATTTGGTTTAGGTTGGTCGTTTGACCCTGAAAATGAATTCAGGGTGACAGTGTGGAGAGTAGTGACTGGTAAGCCCAATGACGTGATTTGAGGTTGGTCGTTTCTCCCTCACCCCCAGCCCTCTCACGCTGGGTGAGGGGGTAGAAGATTGTGCCGCTGGCACACTCAGCTCGTAGTGGCGCCAGTTGAGGCGGGGTTTACCAGCTTGATGTACTTGCTGAGCACGCCTTTGGTGTAAGACGGTGGTTTTGGCTGCCACTTGTCTAGTCTAGCCTTCATTTCTTCATCGCTGATTTTTACGTTGAGTTCGAAATCGTCGAGATTTACTTCAATGAGGTCGCCATCTTGAACAGCTGCGATTGGTCCACCGATTGCTGCTTCAGGGCCGATGTGTCCGATCATAGATCCGTGGGATGCACCCGAGAATCGACCGTCGGTCATCAATAGAACTTTTTCTCCAAGTCCCTGTCCAACAAGAGCGGCGGTTACGGAAAGCATTTCTCGCATGCCAGGTCCGCCCTTGGGGCCTTCATAACGAATCACGATGGCGTCGCCTTCGTTGATGGTTCGTTCTTGGAGTGCAGCCATAACGCCTTCTTCACCGTCGAAGACTTTGGCGGGGCCACCGAAGGTTTGACCGAACTGGTGTCCGGCTACTTTCAGAACGCAGCCGTCTGGTGCGAGGTTTCCGAAGAGAGTGACGAGTCCGCCAGTGGTCGAAATTGGGTCTTCGACCGAGTGGAGCACTTTGGTTGGCTCAGGAACTTTCACATCGGCGAGGTTTTCGGTGATTGTTTTGCCTGTCACAGTCATGCAATCGCCATGAAGCAATCCTGCGTCGAGAAGTCGTTTCATTACGACTGGGATGCCGCCGAGTCGATCGATATCGAGCATTACGTAATCGCCACCGGGCTTCATGTTGGCGATCAGGGGAGTCTTCATCGATATGTCGTGGATGTCTTTGAGAGTTAGCGAAACGCCCATCTCGGCTGCAATAGCCGGGAGGTGGAGCGTGGTATTGGTCGATCCGCCCATTGCTACTACTACAGTTACAGCGTTTTCGAATGCTTCACGCGTGAGAATGTCGGAAGGTCGGATGTTTTTTCGGAGCAGGTTCAATACAGCGTGCCCGGCTTCTCGTGACGAAGCAGCTTTGCGCTGATCGACGTTTGGCTCGGATGCTGATCCAGGGAGGGAGAGGCCAAGGGCTTCACCGATTGATGACATGGTGTTTGCTGTGAACATTCCGCCACATGAACCGGATCCAGGACATGCGTGATTTTCAATATCAAGGAGTTCGCCGGCATCGATTTTGCCGGTTTGGAATTGCCCAACGGCTTCGAACACGTTCTGGATCTGGATATCTTCGCCGTGGAGCGAGCCGGGCAGGATGGATCCTCCGTAGATGAATACGGAGGGAACGTTGAGTCGGGCCATCGCCATCATTCCGCCGGGGAGTGATTTGTCGCAACCAGCAACTACGACGAGTCCATCGTAGCGTTCGGCGAAGATGACAGTTTCGATCGAGTCGGCGATGACTTCTCGCGAAACGAGCGATCCTCTCATGCCTTCGGTTCCCATTGAAATAGCGTCGGAGACAGTGATTGTTCCAAACGTGAAAGGAGTTCCTTCGGCGGCGAATACGCCACGTTTTACTTCTTCAACAAGTGGCGCTATCCCTGAGTTGCAGGGAGTTACTTCGTTGTGGGTCGAGGCGATTCCAACGAATGGGGCTGCGATGTCTTTATCGCTGAGTCCCATAGCTTTCATCATCGAACGGTGAGGTGCTCGAATTGCGCCTTCAGTGGTTTCCCAGCTACGCCATTTTCCGGATGCTCGCTTGGAAGCGCGCTTGGAATCGAGTTTTTCTTGTGAATCGCTTGTCGTTGTCATGTTTGTTTTTTGTACTGGTTTATGTTCGGTTGCAAGTGCGGGTGACGAACTTGAACCACGGTATTTTACGACCCGTAATGGTACACGCAGATGGGTGGCTTTTCTGTGAGGGTTATTAGTGATGGTATTGGTGTTGTAGGCTGTCGGTGGGTTGAAATGTTGGATTGGTCGTTTGACCCTGAAAATGAATTCAGGGTGACAGTACTGTGTTGGTCGGTATTTTCCAGACATTCGTCGTTGCTGCGGGCGGACAATTTCATTCTCGCAATGAATGTTTTAGGTTTAGTCATTTGGGGTAGAGATACATGGTTTCGAGTTCGATCGAATTGATTGCTGATGATCTGTTTTTTCCTGAGGGCCCGCGGTGGCGAGCTGAGGAGCAGAAGCTTTATTTCAGTGATGTGATGGCTGGAAAGGTTTCTCGTGTCGATGACGAAGGTGCGGTTGAGATGGTTTTCGAGCCGGGCGAGTTTCCTAGCGGGCTTGGCTTTTTAGACAACGGTGATTTATTGGTTGTTGCAACCGAAAGCAAGGCGATTGTTCGGTTGGATTCGTCGTTGGTGATTGCGGGTAGTGCTAGGCGGTCGGATTCTACGCATCACGCTGATATTTCAACCATGTTTGGAACTGGCAACAACGACATGGTCGTTGCTCCGAACGGGAATGCCTATGCGGGTGCGTATTTGCCGGGTTTGAGTGAGGAGCTTCCGCCGGGGCCATCGAATCCGCCGTTATTCGGAAATATTGTACTTGCACGACCTGATGGATCGGCGCAAGTGGTTGCGGATCGGGTGTGCTTTCCGAACGGTGGTGTGATCACGCCGGACGGGAAGACTTTGATCGTTGCTGAGACCTTCGCTTTTACGTTGACTGCGTGGGACATTGAGGACGATGGGACGTTGTCGGGCCGCAGACCGTTTGCGAATTTGGCGGCTCCTACGGACGGGCTTTCTCTGGACGCTGAGGGTTGTGTTTGGGTGGCGTGTCCATATTTCTCCTATGGCGATTCAGGCGGCTGGGTGCGAGTTGCTGACGGTGGTGAGATTAAGCAGGTGGTCGCTTTGGAGGATGCTGCTAAGAGTGCATACGCGTGCATGCTCGGCGGCGAGGACGGTCGTGATTTGTGGCTTTGCGAATCGACCGTATTGGGTCGGGAGCGGTTCCAAGGTGACGGCAGGATTCGGCGCGTGAAGGTGGATGTGCCGAAGGCTGAGGCGCAGTTTTAGCGGATGTGAGTGTTTTGGCTCCGGCGGTCGTTGAACGATTTGGTAGCCGTGGCGTTAGTCGCAGAGACGTTAGGCTACGCGTCGGGAGAGCTTTTGGTCGCGGTTTGCCACCCTCCTTATTTACTCTGGTAGGGGTACGAATTATTGCTGTTTATACGACTTCGCTGAAGACTTGTTGGCCGGTGAATTGAGTTGGTGGACCGTCGACTAAATGGGCGAGATTTGAGTGAACCCATTTTTGTGATTTTTCGATAGATTCGTTTGCGCCTTGTTCTGTTTAAAAGAAGGAAATGGTTGCGATGCTGTAGTTACCGGAGTCGATTATTCAATAGGCGTGGAATACGGCTACTGTTCGGAGTATTTTTACGAATTCGGTTTCGATTTTCTGGAGAACGTCGGCGTCGAGTTTTTCAATTTTAGATTTGTATTGATGTATACATGATCGGGAGAGTTTAGCTGACTAAACGGGTGTGTGATTGTTTTGGTGGGTTTGGCTAGTTTTGTTGCCTTCGGAGGTATTTATGTCTGATGTTCGAGTCGCGGTTTTGGATGATTACTGGCGTATGGCAGAGAAGGCTGTTGATTGGTCGTCGTTGGATGGCGCTACGGTGGATTTCTTTTACGACACATTGATCGATCCGGCAGCGATTATCGAACGATTGAAGCCGTACGACGCGTTGGTTACTACTCGGGAGCGGACTCGATTTCCGGCTGAGGTTTTGGAAGGATTACTGAATTTAAAGTTAATTGCTGGGACTGGTGCTCGGCAGGCGAATGTGGATATGAAGAGGGCTGAAGAGCTTGGGATTACTGTGCTGAATACGACGGGCTCACGGGGGCGTGGGAACAGCACTGCAGAATTGGCTTGGGCTTTAGTTTTGGGTGTTTCACGACATATTGCGTGGGAAGATCGGCAGATGCGTGAAGGTAGGTGGCAGACGCGTCAGGCTGAGGGTGTGGGTGGAAAGACTCTGGGCATTTTAGGTATGGGTAAGTTGGGTACGAGAGTCGCTGGATATGGGAATCATTTCGATATGGATGTGATTGCTTGGGGCCCGACTTTGGATGCGGAACGGGCTAATACGAACCGGGTGCGACTGGTTTCGTGGCCCGAGTTGTTTAGTGAGTCTGACATTCTTTCGATTCATGTTCCGTTGACGGATTTGAGTCGTGGCTGGATTACGGCTCGTGAGTTGGCTTTGATGAAGAGTTCGGCGTTTTTAGTGAATACTTCTCGTGGTCCAATTGTTGATGAGTCGGCTTTGATTTCAGCTTTGACTAATGATGAGATTGCGGGGGCTGCTTTGGATGTTTATGACGTTGAACCCGTGCCGGTGGATCATCCTTTGTTGAAGTTGGACAACGTGTTGTTGGCTCCACATCTTGGGTATTCGACTACGAGCACGATTGAGGTGTTCATGGAGCAGTCGTTGGAGAATGTGAAGGGGTGGCTGGCAGTGCGTTAGCCGGGGATTAGGCGGAACGAGCTTAGGTGTTGGGCGTCGAGTTCGGTGGTGTCGAGTCGGATCATTAGCGGGACCATGTGGTCGAGTACAACTGCTTGGGCGAGCGTGCCGCAGTCGACTGGCTTGAAGCCGATTCCTTTTATTAGTTCTTCGACTGCTTCCATAGCTTCTTCGTCGTCACCGGCGTAGTGGACTTCGCGTGGTTCTGCGGTCGAGTCGATAGGATTTTCGAACGTGCCTGCGAAGTTGGTTTTGAACGCTGCAATTACTCGTGAACCTTCTCCAATAATCGACGCGGTGACTTGGGCGCCTGAGTCTCCGTTATTTGGCTGAGCTTTGAACGGGTTTGTGATGTCGATGACGATTTTATTGCGAAGGGAGTCGGCGAACTTGCGGGCGGTGGTGGCAACTTCTTTGTAGGGCAGGGTGATGATTACTATCTCACCAGCGTCGATGGCGGCCTGATAGCCGTAGATTCGAGATTCTTCTCCGACGATCTTATGAAATTCGTTTTTAGTTTCGGGTCGGCGTGATCCGAAGGCGACGAAGTGTCCGGCGGCGAGTAGCGATTTGCCGAGGGCGAGGGCCATGCTACCGGTTCCGAGTATTCCGATTCGGGGTTTTCTAGTTGTCAAGTGGGTGATGATGGTCATCGGGTAGGTGAGATGTTCAGGGTGAAGAGATACTTCGTACTCTATCGATATCCTCAATCGAGTTCAGGATCACAGCTGTGAGATTGTTGGCTGAGTTGTGCGTTGCGTTGTTCAGATCGCTGATAGCCACTCATTGACTTTGCTCAGGGCAGGCTCGGTCCTCTTAGCAATGACAATGCAAGATAGCGCGGCAAGTTCTTTGTTGGATGGTAGGGATTTTGTTTCGAGATGTATACCTTTTGAGCGGCTGCTGGGGTAGGCTTCGTGTTCGCAGCGTCTGACTGCAACCACATGATTTTGAAAATGTCCTTCGGGACGGTGAGATTGAACGTAAATGACTGATTATCTTCCACTACCAGGTACCCCCGTTGACGAGCTTGATACTCCGTGCATAGTCGTCGATCTCGACGTGGCAGAGTCGAATATCGCTAAGTTGCAGGCTGCAGCCAACGAGATGGGTGTCGATGTTCGACCTCACTCGAAGACGAATAAAAGTCCTTACTGGGTTCGTAAGCAGATCGATGCTGGAGCTATTGGCGTTTGCTGTGCGAAGGTCGGTGAGGCGGAGGTGATGGTTGAGGCTGGTGTGCCTGAAGTGATGATTCCGAACCAGGTAATTGGTAAGCGGAAGATTGCTCGATTGGTTGCGCTTGCTCGTTCGGCAAGGATCATCGTTGCTGTGGAAAGCTCAGGAAATGTCGATGACCTTTCTTCGGCTTCCATGGCTGCTGGTGCCGAGCTTGGAGTGATCATTGAAATCAACGTCGGGATGGATCGGTGTGGAGTCGATGGCGATGGAGCTGTTGAACTCGCAAAGCAAATCGATGCAGCACCGGGCTTACGTTTCGATGGCTTGATGGGTTACGAGGGTCATGTTGTTGCCGAGCGGGACTACGAAACTCGCAAGACAGAAGCTGAAAAGGCTATGACGATTCTTACGGGTGCTGCTGATCAGATTCGTGGAGTAGGCATCGATGTGAAGCTTGTTTCGGCCGCTGGTACGGGAACTTACAACATCACGGGGCGTGTCGAGGGTATTACCGAGCTGCAGTGTGGTTCATACATTTTTATGGACGGTGACTATCTGGAAGTGTTCAACGATTTCGAACCTGCATTGTCGGTGCTCGCTACTGTGATTTCTCGACAAAAGCAGGACGTTGCGATCGTTGATATGGGGCTGAAGTCGATCTCGATGGATCGTGGATTGGCGGAAGTGATTTCTCCTGCGTCGGCTTCGATCGTCAGCCACTCGGAGGAGCACACGAAGCTGAATTTGCCGGATGTGGTTTCGCAGGCTTTGAAGGTTGGCGATAAGGTGCGATCACGTCCGACTCATGGCGATACGACGATCAACTTGCATGAGTACTACTTTGGTATTCGTGACGGCAAGCTTGAGCAGGCTATCCCGATTCCTGGTCGCGGTAAGTTCAGGTAAGCCAGGGCGTCATGGCTCCGGGCGTCTTCGGACGACTTGGCCGAGCGTCGCCGTAGCGATAGTTGCACTTGCCATAGGATGGCTCGATTCAGAGTCGCAATGGCGTTATAGTTCAGCGCGTCGTCAGACGACTTGGTCGCACGTCGCAATTCTCGTACCTTAGTCCTTCCGTATCGAAGGAAACAGCTACTACTGCAATGTCGTTTGTGTGCC
>JABHBJ010000063.1 GCA_018673955.1 Chloroflexota bacterium
GACCTTTCGCCCCTTCACCCCATCATCAGCAAGCAAGTCGACGACGGTCATTCCCATAGCTTTTCCGGCCTTGATGACGGCAAGATCATAGTTTTCGACTAAATAGTCGATACCGTGACCGTTGCCGCTTGTAGCATTTGCGGTCGGTTGAATCGTTGGCATGATCTGACTCACGTCGCCCATATCAGTACAACCAGAACTGTGACTGAGTTCGATGATGTTGTCGTCACCTATCAACGAACCGGCATTGTGACGATAAATCTCAGTGAGTCGACCATCATATTTTGATGGCAAGTAACCGGGATTAGTAGTGATTTTCACAGACGCTCCCGTAGCGAGCGCTCCAGCGCGAATAGCCCGGTCAACTTTTTCGGATGTAGTCAATATTGCAGGAACGTTCGACGCCCGCACGTAAGTCTCAATCCTCACATCCGCTGGTACAGAGTTAACCGCTGCCCCGCCCTTGGTGATGATTGGGTGAACCCTCACCGTGTCACTATCTCGGAACGTCTCCCTCTGCGCATGGATCGCTGCCAGACCAAGATGAGCCGCGTTTAGAGAGTTAATTCCAAGATGTGGTGACCCGCCCGCATGTGCAGCTTTACCTGTGTATTGGATCGTTTTACCGATCATTCCGTTGTTTGAACCGCCGACACCGAACGTGCCGGGCGTTTCGCCGCCTGTGTGGGTGAGCATCGCTATATCGACGTCGTTAAGAAAACCTAGTTTGATGAATTCTTGCTTGCCGCCGAAGAATTCAATCTCACCGTTCCCTCGAAGCGATTCCCGGTACTCAAGTTCGATGTACTCTTCAGCCGGTACAGCCATAAAACTAATCTTGCCCGAAAGTCCGTTCAGCACTGACGATTCAGCTATACCTGCCGCAACTGTGAGCATCGAGCCGATTTGAGCGTGATGTCCGCATGCATGTGCCGCGCTAGTCACCGAATCGGCGTGGGCATGACCGGGAACGATCAGAGAATCCAGTTCGCCCATTACCGCGACATGTGGGCCAGGTTTGCCGGTATCAAACGTTCCAATAACGCCTGTTAGAGCAATTGCCGTCTGCACTTCCATGCCGTTGGAACTAAACCAATCAGCAACTAATTTTGAAGTACGCGCTTCCCGGTAGCCACTCTCAGGGTGGTCAAGAATGTCGCGGGCGATGCGCTCTAACTCGTCGGCGCGGTTATTGATCGACGAACTAAGCGAACTCTTTAAATTGGCACGTTTAGCCATAAGGAGAAATCTACGATAGTGATTGGTACGGCGGCGAGTGTAGCAGTCAGTCGACGCTGAGCCGTGTAATTAGTGGCAGTTACAGACTCAATTTTTTGCTAAGAGTCCCTATACTCACCTTTATGAACAAAGTAGTACTAGCTCCCCAAGGTTTCAAAGAGAGTCTCACCGGCATGGAAATTGCCGAAGCGATGTCTATCGGTGTCAAAAGCATTTGGCCTGATGCCCAGACCGTGCTAATTCCTGTAGCCGATGGCGGCGATGGGACTTTGCAGGCATTAGTCGACAGTTCAGGTGGAGAAGTTAGAACCGCGATGGCGGAAGATGCCATCGGCAGAACAATCGAAGCAGAATGGGGTGCTCTCGGCAATGGCACAACTGCGGTTATAGAAGTAGCGAACGCAATTGGTTTGGCTCGATTGGAGCAAGAGGAACGAGACGTTCGAAACGCTTCGACATTCGGTGTTGGCCAACTATTTATTGAGGCCCTCGACGCTGGATTTAGTGACTTCATCATCGGTGTCGGTGGCAGCGCCACGAATGACGGTGGCGCTGGCATGATTCAGGCCATGGGTGGCAAACTTACGAATGCCAACGGTGACGAAATTGCCCGAGGAGGTATTGCGCTGTCCGATCTCGCGAACATCGATGTGTCCGGTCTCGATCCTCGAATGGTGGGTGCAAACGTAGTCGTTGCGTGCGATGTGAATAATCCGCTGTGTGGCACGAGAGGCGCTTCGGCGGTTTTTGGACCGCAAAAAGGTGCAACTTACAAAGATATTCAAGAACTCGACGTTGCACTCGGTAATTTCGCCGAGATAATCGCCAAGGATCTCCACACCGACGTAGCCAAAATTCCCGGAGCTGGCGCCTCTGGTGGACTCGGAGCTGGGCTAATGGGTTTCTTTGATGCACGATTACGTCTTGGAGCAGACATCGTGCTTGAAGCCCTCAGTCTCGACAAACACCTCGAAGATGCCGACCTCGTCATTGTTGGTGAAGGTCAGTTCGATCGCTCAACCGTTTTCAACAAATCTCCTGTCGCAGTCGCACAACGCGCCAAACGTCGCGGCACTCCCGTCATTGGAATCGCCGGTTCACTCGGCGCAGGCTTTCGTGAAGTGCACGAGCATGGGATCGATGCCGTTTTTAGTCTCGTAAACCGACCCATGTCGCTCAAAGCGGCGATGGAAGATACGAAGCGGCTCGTCGCTATTGCAACCGAGGAAGCATGTCGGGCGCTCGCAATCAAATTTTAACTTGCGGGCTATTCGTCCGCGAGAATGACTAAGTGGACTTCGAGAGGTCCATGAATTCCTGTCACAGTCGTTCCTTCAATGTCGGCCGTCTTGCTTGGGCCCGAAATCAGGTTCATCGACCCCGCTAATTCGCCTGACATGAAGTCGTTACGTTCCATAGCGAACAATTCGTCGAGTGAATCAAGAACTTCACCAGGCCTCAAAACAGCGATATGAGTCGGTGGTGCTAGCGATACGAGCCGAGAAAGCCCGCTTCGTGGGTGGAGAACTACCGTGCCTGTCTCGGCTATTGCATAGTCGACACCCGTAATACCAATATCAGCCGAAAACGCCTTGCTCTTAGATTTTTCGATTTGAGCTTGAGAATTCTCACCGTGGTGCTCGGTCGTCTCCAGAGTTGCACCTGCGTTCGTGATCGCGGCTTCAACGCCAATTTGATCGATCGCATCATGGTTCGAACGTAATACCGACGTTGCCTTTTTCTCTATACAAATGCGAGCGACGTAATTCACAGCGTCTTCCGAGTTGGATGCACGATGTACTTTCCATCCAGCCTTTGCCGCTTCCTCTGCCATCTGATCGGCTAGATCTTTTGATCGCTCTAACGCATCGATCGATGCTTTGACGGCGTTGGCCTTCGCTGTAGCCGCATCTTCGAAACCTGCAGTTTCCGTAATGCTGGTCGGTGACAGCACTTCGGTTCTTCCGAGACCCGCCGTTACTCCAGCGATGAATTTTGCTCGATCTGCCATTATTTCAAGTCTCCACTTCGTTTCTTGAGTCTCGATTTCAAAGAACTTGCCGCAATCACCGGAAAATCTCGTGTTGAAGTCCAGCCCGACAACGGCGGCGGAGCCTTTTTCAACCAACCGTTTCGAGAAAGTGGTTTCAGAGCTATGCTTGCGATACGAGAGCCAATATCGAATCTCTTGCGCCCCATCATTCCCATTCGCCAAGCCTTCCAAATGCCTCGTTCTTTGGCAGAAGAAGTACGCTCTACTTTATCGGTCGAACCCTCCGCCGTACGGTATCGCAGTTCGAGCAACATTCTTGGTATGTTGATTTTCACTGGACAGGCGTCGTGACACGCGCCACACAGCGAAGAAGCACTCGGCAGATTGTCTGCGTCCTTTAGCCCGGTAAGCACAGGAGTAACGATTGCTCCGATAGGACCCGGGTACACCCAGCCGTAAGCGTGTCCTCCGACTTTTCGGTAGACAGGACAGGCGTTCAGGCATGCTCCGCAACGAATGCAGTTCAATGACTCGCGCAACTGAGGGTCTTCGAGAAGTTTTTGCCGACCGTTGTTCATAATCACGAGGTGGAACTCTTCAGGTCCCTCTTCCTCATCTGGTTTACGCTTGCCATTTACCATCGTCACGTACGTAGAAATTCTCTGCCCCGTTGCTGAACGAATCAGAATTCGCAGCATCGTGCTTAAATCTTGAATCGAAGGAACGATTTTCTCCATGCCCATAACAGCGACATGAACGCGAGGAACAGTCGTCGACATTCGACCGTTGCCCTCATTTGTCACTAAAGCAATGGATCCCGATTCAGCGACAGCGAAGTTCACGCCGGTTACCGACATATCAGCACGTTCGAATACGCCCCGAAGCTTCTCTCGCGCCATCATCGTTAGCTCAGTAGCATCTGGCACACGGTCGCCGTCTTTGTAGTCGTCATCAAGAAGCCTTGCGACGTCCGCTCTCGATTTGTGTACCGCCGGTGCGATCAGGTGATACGGAGTTTCGTTGGCAAGTTGAATAATGTATTCACCGAGATCAGTCTCGACTGTCTCGAATCCCTCATCGGTCATCGCCTCGGCGAGTCCCATTTCCTCCGAAACCATCGACTTCGATTTGATGACGGTCTTGATCTTCAGTTTGTGCGCAAGATCAAGAATGTGCTGGCGCGCCTCTTCCGCATCATCGGCGAAGAACACGCTTCCGCCGTTCTTCTCTACGTTGTCAGTAAGCAGCCCAAGGTAGTAATCGAGATTAGCGATCGTGTGATCTTTGATCGCCTTGCCCTTGGTTCGTAGGTTTTCCCAATCAGGAGTTTCGCCCGCCGCGGTCAAGCGGCCCTTGAAGAATCCGGTGTAGACATGTTCTATCGACTGCTGAATCTGTGCGTCTGCTAGAGTCAAAGCCGCTTTTGATCGGAAGTTAACTGTCAATGGCTTCATCGTTTTGGCTCCGATGTGCTCCTATTTCTAATCGATTCGGCTAGCACTTGAGCGATATGTACGACTTGAACATCCGATCCGCGTCTTCGAAGTCCGCCCTGCATTTGGTAAACGCACCCGGTGTCAGCAGCGACTACCGTGCTTGAACCGTTTGCTTCGATGAAATCTAGTTTCTCGTCGAGAATTGCAGAAGATATGTCGGGCATTTTCACCGAGAACGCACCTCCGAAACCACAGCAAACATCCGCCCGTTCCAGTGGTGAGAATTCGAGTCCCTCGATGTTTACCAGCATCTCTATCGGCTGTTCATCGACTCCAATTTCACGAAGAAGATGGCAGCATTTGTGATAGGTCGCGTAACCGTCACTCTTCCCTGCAATCGCATCTGTACCAAAGAAATGACTTAGGAACTCCGTGAGTTCGAACAATCTGTCGCCTACTCGCTTTGCGCGACCAGCAAGTTCTTTGTCGTTTCTAAACAGATCGCCGTAGTAGTTTCGAACCATCGCTGCACATGATCCTGAGGGAACGACAATCGGGCCCTTCACTTTTTCAAATAAATCAATGAATCGCTCGGCTACCGGGTGCGCCTCTGACCTAAATCCGCTGTTGAACGCTGGTTGCCCACAACATGTTTGGTCGTTGAGAAAATCGACCGATACTCCGAGATACTCGAGGACTTCGACTGTGTTTTCTCCTACGTTTGGAGCGAGTTGGTCGACCATGCAGGAAGCGAACAGTGTGACACGATCTGGGCGTTGTATGACGGTAGTGTTTTCAAGCATATTCAGAAATTACCAGATTCCCGTGGCTTGTTAAGCTCAATTTCGACATTACGAAGGCTCCGGTGCTGTGGTATTTTTTTTCCATAGTTTCGTGAAAAGCTGGAGAATATCTCACTTGGGTTCTACTAAATACGATGTTGTTGTCATTGGTGCCGGAATAATCGGCCTGTCAACGGCGATGAAATTGCTAGAGCGGTTTCCGCATATAAAACTGACAGTTCTTGAAAAGAACGTCAAAGAAGGGACACAACAAAGCGGGCACAACTCTGGGGTTATCCACTCAGGTATCTACTACCGTCCCGGCTCGTTCAAAGCTGATTTTTGTGTAGCCGGTCGTGCGTCGATGACACAGTTCTGCGAAGAGAACGATATCCCAGTGTGGACGTGCGGCAAGTTAATCGTAGCGAGCGATGCCGCTGGTTTAGAACGACTAAATGCCCTCGAAGAACGAGGAACCGCCAATCAAGTTGAAGGCCTACGTATGGTCGACAACGACGAAATGGCGGAGATCGAACCGCACGTCGTGGCTCTCAAAGCCCTTTACGCACCTGGCACCGGGATCGTAGATTATCGCAACGTTACCGCTGTCTATGCCGACCGCGTTCGTGCGGCTGGCGGTGAGATTCACTTCAGCACTGAACTCAATGGTTCGAAGATCGTTGGAGGTGTCACTGTTCTCAATACATCTTCCGGTGATTTCGAAACTTCGAACGTCATTAATTGCGCTGGATTACATTCTGATCTTGTAGCAGAGACCATGGGTGTTGAAACCGGATTACGAATCATTCCATTCCGGGGCGAGTATTACAAACTCCGCAAAGAGAGCGAGTTCATGGTCAAAGGGCTTATTTACCCCGTGCCCGACCCTGCATTCCCCTTCTTGGGCGTTCACCTAACTCAGACCATGAAAGGCTGGGTAGAGGCGGGGCCGAACGCAGTGCTCGCAACCAAGCGCGAAGGATACCGTAAGCGCGATTTCTCGATGGGTGATTTTCTGCGCACGATCACTTTTCCAGGATTTTGGAAGATGGGAATACGTGAGTGGAAAACAGGTGTTTGGGAGATCAATAGGTCACTCAGAAAATCTGTATTTCTCGATGGCCTTCAACAACTGGTTCCCGAACTTACTTCGGAAGATTTGGACGGCACTGGTTCAGGGGTACGGGCTCAGGCGGTCGATCGGGCAGGCAATCTTGTTGACGACTTCCGCATTGAAGAGTCACGCGGGGCTATCCACGTGCTCAATGCTCCATCTCCGGGCGCAACTTCATCGCTCGTAATTGGCGACTACATCGCTGATCTTGCGGTGAAGAACTTTGGTCTAACCGCCACTCCGCAGGTTGCAGTTAGTTAGTTTTATAACGCTAAGCAATCCGATGATTACCGCATACGATTGTCGCCACTCCACATGTCAGCGTTCGATCCAAGATTAGCCTTAACCGGTTGGGTAGCAGCCGACAATCGACCGGCTATACCCGCAGGAAGCTCGTATTCGAACGCCGGAATATTTAGATCAAGTTCATCGGGTGATCTTGCCCCAACGAGCAACGAAGTAATACCGGGACGGGAACGAACCCACGCAAGAGCGATTTTTGCTGGGTGTTCTCCAAGTTCAGCAGCGATCTTGATAACCTGTGTGATCGCATCGAACGTTTCAACCTCACAACCCTCTTCACCGTGATGCGCCAGTGGTCGAGTGTTACTGAATAATCGAGATCGAGACAGACCGTCTGGAACTTCATCAGGTGAGCCGTAGCGTCCGGTGAGCAATCCTTGTGCAAGGGGACTGTAACAAATCAGTCCGATGTTGTTTTCAAGGCATGTCGGCTGAATTTCAACTTCAATCGGACGCCACAGCAAGTTATAGGGAAGCTGGTTCGTGACTAACTCGGCAGATTCCAGTGCTGTGGTTAGATCTTGAACACCGAAGTTACAGACACCTATCGCACGTATTTTCCCCGCATCTCGAAGTTTCAGCAGAGCTGCAATCGAATCCTCAGCGGTCACGTCATGATTAGGCCAGTGAATCTGGTACAAGTCGATATGGTCGGTCTGCAGTTTTTGCAAACTAGCGTCACAAGTCTGCTCAACCAGATCAGGCACTAAATGCGCTGGGCTTATCTTCGTAGCGATTACAGCTTCGTTTCGGCGACCGACTAAAGCCAGGCCCAGAATCTCTTCGGAATGCGAATCATCGTCATAACCTTCGGCAGTGTCGAAGAACGTGATTCCCTTGTCTAAGGCTGCATGCACCGTGGCGATTGATACGTTGTCGTCCTGCGGACCCCAAACTTTTCCGCCAGCAAATGGCCAACAGCCTAAAGCGAATTCCGAAACCTTGATATCGGTCGTTCCGAGCGACTTGTACTGCACGCTTGATCTCCTGAACTGAAGTGAATCTGAACCGTTGCGCACTTTAGCACCAGATTGCTCTGGTTCGTAAACTGAAAAACGTATGTCGATTCAGATATCATCATCGCATTACCAGCAAAATTCACCTAAGTTCAGATTCAAGTAACGGAGTCTAGTATTGATTAGGATTTTCGAATGATCGTGTTTCGAGTGAGGCTATAAGTGGAGTCTCCTTACTGGGTTTTAGCTTTAACAGCTTGCGCACAGGCATCAAAATAGCATAATTCTTGTGGATATGAAAAAAATTCCAACACCTAATAATTTTCTCTCCGAAAAATGAATGCGAAACCAATGTGATTACTAGAAATAACGATTTTCTATATTTATAAGAACAACTAATGCTTCAGAACCCTGACACCCACCATCTATATAAACAATGGTGCTTGCAGGTATCGGCTGTCTCCTGAGCCACTCGCATCAGGTTCCGCGTCCGAACCAGTTACATTCACCACATGAATCCTTGGTCGAAACGTCCCAGTAAGAAAGTCTCAGTTCCACGCTTCTCACTGGAGTCCTGGGCGCAGCACATGGAAGACCCGAAGCAGTACGCAAGCATAAAGTTAGCTTCGTTCCTAGACGCGTGATTTCCGGCCGATGGTAGCAATCCGGTAGCAAACGTGGTGCAACTAAATCTCAAAGCGACCTGCATAATTAGCTGCAAACGTCTATGTTGAACTGGCGGGAGTGCAAGGGAGTCGAACCCTCCGCGCACGCCGAAGGACGCACGCCAGCGGAGTTGAAGTCCGTGAGGCCCACCGGGACCCATCCACTCCCCCACTGTTTCGTGAACGCAGGAAGAATACAGCGCGTTCACTCGAACAACGATCAAAATTCGGCCCCAAATGCCAAAACATTTAGGGCCGAATTATAAGATTGAAGAACCTCTTAGACAGACATTGCGTCTTCGAGTCGTGCCTGCAGCACGCTCTTAGGAACTGCTCCAACTACCTGACCAACCGGGGCTCCGCCCTTGAAGATCAACAAAGTTGGGATACTGCGAACACCGTACTTAGCGGATGTCTCCGGGTTGAAGTCGACGTTAAGCTTGACGAATTTCGCCTTGCCTTCGTACTCACCGGCCAACTCTTCGACAACTGGAGCGATCATTTTGCAGGGACCACACCATTCTGCCCAAAAATCAACAAGTACTGGGATATCTGAGTCGATGACTTCGGCACCGAACTCAGCGTCATTCACATCCTGCGTTTTTGCCATTCCAATTCGCCCCTTAGCGATTATTCACACCATTACTGACCCATAAGAGCCAAAAGAGAAAGCCGTTTTGGTGGTGACCTTCGAGATATTAGATACAGAAAGCCACAAAAGGATACGACGAGTCTGCATTGTGACAGCTTACAACCTTGGTTAATCGGCTGCCACGCCAGCTTCTTGCTCAACAGGTGCTGTTTCAAGTGTAACCGTTGAATAGCCCAACCCTGGCATCTGTGGCGTCCAATCTGCCACTTCGAGCTCGTGCATCTTGGTCGCTAGCTCACCAAACAATGTAGTTGACCCGACAAGACCTACCTGTGGGGATTCAAACACTGCCCTACCACGAGCAAGAACGTGTCCATCGTCGGCGGTTATCTGAACGATATCACCTTCATGCACACCGGCAGATTTAGCGTCATCTGCGTGAACCTGAATGATTTGCTCACGTTCGACATAGTTCATATCAGCAGGTTTCCGAACGACAACATCGCGTTCTGGCTGGCTGAGAACGCGACCAGGAGCGAACCTGAGTGCGTCGGTTGCAACCGATTTTGCGAGATCGTCGTAGTTAAGTGTCACGACAGTGACCTTCGAATTTTCATTCGAGAACAAGATAGAAGAATCACCAGCACTAGTCGACCACTGAATACCTCCCGACTGCAATTGCTCGTGAGATAGACCGCTATACGTTGATACGTTGTCGGCAATATCGGTGAATACTTGAGACGCTGAGGAGTAGTCGAAACCAGAGGCACCCATCGCGTTGGCGATAGCGGAGACGGTTTCCCAGCCGGTTCGTTCCTCGTGTCTAGGTTCAGCTGTGACTCTCAAAAGCTGAATTCGTCGCTCGACGTTTGTAACAGTCGAGTTCTGCTCAGCGTAAGTGGCGGCTGGTAGTACGACATCGGCGTGATGAGTAATTTCGGAATCAAGGGCGGCAGATACTACTAAGAAGTCGAGTTTTTCTAGTACGACTGGCAGGGATTGGAGCGTTGGCGAATAGCCAGATACTCCATCCGCCATCACAAGCGCAGCCTTAATGCTTCCAGACGACATTCCTGAAATCATCTCGGCAATGCCTAGACCATTTCCCGATGGAACTGCACCCATGTCACGGGCACCCACCGTGTTAGCACCTTGGTACAGAGGGAAGATTCCACCCGATACATTTCCGATGTTTCCGGTGATAGCAGCAAGATCGACAACAGCGTCGACCAACTGTTCGGAAGCGGTATCGTCGAGTCCGTCGTTACCGAGCAGAATTGCTCCTGAGTCACCTTCAGCAAATACCCTTGCGGCTCTTCGAATCTCAGAATCTTCTATCCCGGTGTCGCGAGATACCTTTGCAAGATCGAATGTCCAAAGCGATTGTTTTAGTTCTTCAACTTGATCAACTCTAGATCCGACGAAGTCTTTGTTTTCTAAGGCTTCATCGAGAATCACACGACTGATTCCAGCGATGAGAAGAGCTTCTGATCCCGGCTTAGGACGAAGCCATTCAGTAGCGTATCGAGTCAACTCGGTCTCTCGTGAGTCTATTACGACTAATTTGGCGCCCTCTCGTATTGCCTTCTTAGCAGGAACAGCGAGGACGTTTTGCTCTTCAGTCGGGTTACCGGCAACAACCAACAGGCTGTTTGATCGTTCGATATCCCAAATTGGGTTCGTTGCGGCACCAGCGCCAAGTCTAGTTTCGAGTTGAGACAACATCGCGCTGTTGTTGTTTAGAGCGGAATCGATGTTGGCAGTCTTTAGAACAAATTTTGCAAACTTGGCAGCAACGTATTGGTCTTCGTTCGAACCACGCGGTGACGTAATTACGGCGACTTCTTCACTTGAACGCCCGCCGAGTCCAGCCTTGATCTTTTCGAGTGCTTCGTCCCACGTTGCCTTGCGTAGAATTCCACCTTCACGAACGTAAGGGCGCTTCAGGCGTGAACTGTCGTTGGTGTATTCATATCCGAACTTGCCTGTCATGCAAGCCTGTCCGTTATTGGCAGCACCTGCGAGATCTGCCTTGAATCGAACTACTTTACCGAATTTATTCACTTCAGCAATCATCTGGCAACCGACTGGGCAGTTCGTGCAGACCGTAGTTACTTCCTTGACTGCTTTCTCCCATTTGTAGTTACGTTCGGTAAGCGAACCAGTTGGGCAGACATCGACACAGGCTCCACAGAATTCACAACCCGATTCGAGCAGTGATGTTCCGTGCGCTGTACCAACAAGTGCTACTCCTGAGCGAGAAGTCAGGGTCAGTGCTGTGTCGAATCGAACTTCGTCACAAACTCGCACACAACGTGAGCAGACGATGCAAAGGTTGTAATCTCGATCGTAGAACGGATCATCTGAATGAATCGGCAGGTCGCGGCGGGGGTAGTTCAAAGGCGTGCGCAAGTCGAGTTCGACCATTCGCACCGTGTCTTTGAGCTCGCATCGCTCGTTCTTAGGGCAAATAGTGCAACGATCGGTAACCGTTACGTGACGTTGACAGATGTCCTGCGGGCCACAAAGTTCGATACGGTGGCAGGTAAGACAACCGTGTGGATGCTCAGTCATCAACAGTTCGATAACGTTCCGTCGAAGATCTTGAACGTCTTCGCTGTTGGTCGTAACCTCCGCATCCGGCATCGGCGGAGTTGTGCATGAAGCAACGGTCATCTTTCGGCCGTTAGCTTCAACTTCAACCATGCACGCCCGACATGAGCCTTGCGGCTTCATCTTCGGGTAGTAGCAGAGGTAAGGGATGTAAATATCCTGATCCATTGCCGCCTGCAGGATCGTTTGGCCAGGTTTTGCGACTACGTCGCGGCCATCGATCTTGAAGGTTGTTCCATCGGCCATGCAGAAATCTCCGAACGTTTGGGCTTTAGGTGGGGCTCTAGACTAAGGACGTGTACGTGTAGGAAGAATCATCGTGCCATCACCGAAAACACCGCCCGGGGTGATTTCTCCAGCTAAGCAAGATTTGATCTCATCTCCGAAATACTTCAGAGCTGATGCGATCGGGTTAAAGCCAAGCTGACCGTGTCCGCAAAGCGAACCGGCTTTCATACTTGTGCCAACGCGCTCTAGGAGAGCAAGATCGGCTGATTTGGCTTTGTTCTGGCACATGCGGTCCAGAATTTCGAGCATATGAGTGTTACCAAGTCGGCAAGGGAAGCACTTTCCACAAGACTCGAATTGGTTGAATGCAATGAGAGAGCGAAGCAGATCGACAACGTTAGTGGTCTCGTTTCCGACGATGATTCCGCCAGACCCGATAGACGCACCGGCAGCCGACATCGCGTCGAAGTCGATCATGGTATCGAAGGCTTCTTCGCCAAGCAGACCGTTCAACGGGCCACCTGCCTGAAGCACCTTGATTCGCTCGCCTACAGAAACACCACCGCCAATTTTCTCAAGTACCTCGCGAATGGTCATTCCCATCGGTACTTCATACATTCCGGGGTAAGTGATGTGCCCTGAGAGACAAACGATAGCTGTACCGGAAGTGGTCTCAGTTCCGATGCTCTTGAACCAATCCGATCCATTTCGGACGATTTCTGGCACGTACGAGAGAGTCTTCACATTGTTGATATTTGTCGGCTTCTGCCAGAGTCCTGCCGCAGCAGGGAACGGAGGCTTGAACCGAGGTGTCGAGCGTTTACCCTCGATCGCTTCCATCAAAGCTGTTTCTTCACCAGCAACGTAAGAATCACCCGTGAGTGAAACTTCCATATCGAATGAGAAGTCGGATCCAAGAATATTCGGGCCGAGTAATCCCGCCTCGTAGGCAGCTGCGATAGCTTTACGAGCCGATTCGATCGGCAACTCGTGACCGGTGCGAATGAATACATATCCGTGGGTCGATCGAGTGGCGTAGCCGTTGATGATTAAGCCTTCAACTAGCGTATGAGGGTCGTTCTCAATAATTCCCTTGTCGTTGAACGCTCCAGGATCGCCCTCTTCACAGTTGCAAAGAACGTACTTCACGGGAGCTTTTGAAGGGGCTAAGAAGCTCCATTTCACTCCAGCAGGGAACGCAGCACCGCCACGTCCTCGAAGGCCAGCAGCTTTTACTTCATTAACAATCTCTTCGGGAGTCAATTCCGTCAGAGCGCGGTTCAGGGCTGTGTAGCCACCGTTTGCAACGTACTGCAGCAAATCGTGGGGATCGGTATCGCCGAAGTTACGGGTGGCGATTCGCTGTTGAAGAGCCACCATTGGCAAGCTGTTCAGTTCGGGAAGATTTCCAACACCGTTTCCGTCGCCGCCTGAGTAAGCGAAGGCCCGTTCGGTAAGAGGTTCCCCATTTTTCACATGCTGCTCAACAATTTTCTGAGTTTCCTCAGGTTGAACGTTTCCGTAGTAAACCCTTGCACCGTTTGGCATCAGAATGTCGACTTGCGGTTCTAGGTACATCAGCCCCATTGCGCTGACCATTGAAACGTTGGCGTTTACACCGGATGATTCGACAGAGGACTTAAATGCATCGAGCACGGCATCCGCACCGGCAGCTTGGCCTGAAGTGCCACCGCCAACTCTGATCCATGCGCTATCGCCTGAGGTCAGCTCCTCCCAGCGTTTTTTAGCGCGGGATTGGAGTTCTTCGAACGGCGTTGACATCGGTTATCTGGTCCTCTGGTGCTCTTGATCGACTAGATTGTTATCTAGCTGTTCTGGCCTCGAAGCTCCCGAGCGATCTTCGCTGCGGACTCCGGTGTCTGTTTGCCGATTAGATGATGATTAATTGCGATAACCGGACCCTGCGCACAAGCACCCAAACAGGTGTTGTACTTCAAAGTCACTTTACGGTCGGGACTCTCGCCCTCTTCGTTGATTTCGAGAGCAGTGTGTACCGAATCGAGAATAGCTTGCGCTCCAACAATGTGGCAGGAAGGCCCCCAACACACATCGATCGTCTTATCGCCGGGCTCTGTGAAACGGAAGTTCGTGTAGAACGATGCAACACTCCACACTTCATTGATGGTAGAACCGCAGAACGTGGCCGTCTCTTTGATGGCTTCGTCAGGAAGATAGTGAATCGAATCCTGTATCGCTATTAACGATGAAAGGACTGTTACCGTCGGCTGTGGCTGAGCGCTCAGCACTTGCCCGATTTGTTCACGTAATTTAGAACTCTGCGCTGTCTCAGCAGTGGTCAATTTAGCCTCAAGGGAAAAGTGGAATATTCGACTTCGAGAATTGAATCACAATCCTAGCAGAGCCCAATATAGGAGACAACGTAATTTGAGTGAATCTTTAAGACTCAGAACAGCCGATACTTTTTGTAGGCTTCCTGTGGATCCATACCGTTCAGAATCATCGTTCTGAGCTCACTCTCGGTAGACATGATTTCTTCGGTCTTGTCGAGAACCGCCTCGATCATCGACTGGGGAATAACCACAACACCATCGATATCAGCAAGAATCCAATCACCTGATGTTATCTCAACGTCACCGATTACAATAGGTTCACCCATCGATTCCACTGCCCATTTCCCTACTACGTCCTTGGGAGTGAAATAGCGAAAGAACACTGGCCAACCGAGCTTCTTGATGAAATCGGAGTCTCGATTTCCGCCATCAACGACATATCCAAGCACGCCACGATGATTCAATGTTTCCGCTGAAAGCTCGCCCATGTGAGCAATGGTCGAGTCGTTTGGTTGGCACACCAACACTGACCCCGAAGGTGCTTTACTCAGCAATCCAGTCCAACTCATCAACGAATCGTCATCTGAAATTGTATCGTCGATACGACCACTACACGTCCAGATGGGCCCGGCAAGGGTCTGGCTATCGTCGAGTGGACGAATTTCGTGTGGCAACACACAATCTGGGTAACCTATCTCTCGCATTACGTCATAAACGGCTCCGGTGTAGCAAGCTTCAAGCCGCTTGGTGATGTCTTTTGGCAACGCAAATTCCTCTCAACGATCTAATATGCGCAATAGAATACGTCGATCAAACGATCACAGTCACTAACGAGCGGAGCCGTAACGTGAAAATCACGTCAATTGAAACAATCCTTGTAGAAGAATTCCCAATGGTTACTTGGATTCAAGTGAAAACCGATTCAGGACACGTTGGACTAGGTGAAACCTTCTTCGGACCGCGCGCTGTGACTGGGTGCATCCACGAAATGTTTGCGCCGATGCTGATCGGCAAGGACCCCCTAGCGATTGAACGTCACTGGCGAGACATGTTCGATATGGCGAATGCTTTCGGATATGCAGGGGCAGAAGCGCGGGCAATTTCCGCTATTGATATCGCTTTATGGGATATCGCTGGTCAAGTCTCCGGTCAACCCATCTACAACATGCTCGGCGGGGCGTGTCGAGACAAAGTTCGAACGTATAACACGACCGGACAATATGGTGACAATAAAGATATGGAGATGGCGATCGTAGACTCGGGTACGCTTGCCAAAAGCCTTATCGACGATGGCATCACAGCAATGAAGTGGGCGTTCACCGATCAGTTCGCAGATATCAATCGCGGAACCCACATCTCAAGTGAAGATATGAAGCTGCTGCTAAAGCCAATTGAAGACATCCGATCTGCCGTTGGTGATCAGATCGAAGTAGCCAATGATGGGCACGGACGCTGGGACCTCAACTCGGCGATCAAAATCGGCAAGGCGATGGATCACCTCGACATGATGTGGCAAGAGGAATTGATCCAGCCAACTAACGTGGAAAGTCACCTGCGACTCGCTGACGAAATCGAAGCTCCAGTTTGTGTTTCTGAACGACTAATCAGTAAATATCAGTTCAGAGAGTATCTAAAGGCAGGTGCAGCCGAAGTTGTTATGCCTGATTTGATCTGGACTGGCGGCATTACGGAGACAAAGAAAATTTGCACAATGGCAGAAGCTGAGCAGCGGCCAGTCGCCCCCCACGATATGACAGGCCCGGTGAACGTGTTTGCGTGCGCACATATTTCAATGAATGCCCCAAACGTGTTTCTTATGGAAAGCTGCCGAGCTTTTTATGGTAAAGGTGGTTGGTATGAAAAAGTTCTCGAAACAAACATCAAAGTTGTCGATGGCTACATGCTCGCTCCAGAAGGTCCCGGCTTAGGTACTCGATTGCGAAAGGACCTGTTCGATAGATCAGATATCACCGTAGAAGTCACGGACGAACCGGGACAACACTTCCACTGGGGTGGGCACGAGTCTCCCGTATTTGAGGTCGTAGGTGATCGAGGCGAACGTCGCGTACAGTATCGAGATACATGGACTGGCTATGACCCTGATATGATCTCCAACGCTCTCGATCGTTAGCTAGTACTGTGTAATTCTGCTGTTGGCAGTAAAAGCTGCAATAAAACAATTCACAATTACAACTGAAATCCCGACGTCGCCCAAGAAAGTATTCGACGACTGGTTAGACGTTGAACAACACAGTGCACTGACTCAGACGCCAGTAACCCCAACCGATACGATCACTGGAATCTTCACTGCTCATGACGGGTACATCAATGGGATCAATCTAGAACTCGACTATGGCAAGCCAATCCTTCAAACATGGCGAACGACAAAATTCGAAGGTAGCGGCCCCGATTTTTGTATAGAGGTCACTTTTTAGAAGATCAACACGGGATTCAAGCTAATGCTTCGGCACTGGAATATTACCGACGATCAAGCCGACGCATATGAGTCGAGATGGCAATATTTCTACTTCACGCCAATGATCGACTACTTCTCGAACGGCACAAACGAGTAGATCGCCCTATTCGTCAGGAGATCCCGCTTTGGCAGCAACTTCCATGTCGATAGATCGATCACGAGGCTGGGTCGGCGACATTACGATTTCTTCGATAACAGTTCGCCCGGGAAGAGTCGCAAACAGCAAAATAGCCGCAGCAACGTCTTCTGGCATCATCATCGTTGCACGAGCCTCGGCGTCTGGATTATGAGGCCGGTTATTGAGAATCGGCGTATCAACCTCGGCCGGCAGAATCGTTGAAGCTCGAATACCTTTTGCATTTAGCTCAGCATTGATTCCGCGCATCATGTTGTATGAAGCCGATTTTGCAGCGCTGTAAGCCGCTCCGCCAAGTAATCCTGGGTGCAATGCTGCGTAAGACGATGTCGTGACGACAGTACCACCACCGTTTTCGATCATCGAACCGATGACTGACTGAGTGAGTCGGTAAACGCCTTCGACGTTCACTTTGAATACGCTCTCCCACTCTTCTGGACCGATAAACTGAATCGATCGGACATGGGAGCTATGACCCGCATTGTTCACAAGAACATCAACCTTCCCAAACTCGGCAATTGCCCAAGTACCGAGAGCGGCCGCTGCGTCACCACTTTCCAAATCGACTGACTTGGCTACTGCTGATCCGCCTTTGGCTTCGATTAGCGCAACGACTTCGTTCAGGGGGTCAATTCGACGTCCTGTAAGGACCAATTTAGCGCCCTGATCGGCGAACATCAAGGCGGCTTCTCGGCCGATTCCCGTCCCCGCGCCAGTGATGATCGCTACTTGACCTTCGAGTTGTCCCATAGTTCCGTGTATCCAGTCAGTTCTTGCCAGTTCGTGATTTTGATATCTAGAAAGTTTACTTCCAGTTGTTCCAACCGTGTTGTTCGTCTTCGACGATCATCTCAGCGAGTTCTCTACCCATCTTGATCGAATAGTTCGTTCCACGATCCTCAGGGTAAACCTGAGTGGTGTTCGCTAGATAAAGCTTCTTCACTGGCGTTCGATGATCGGCGATCACTTTGGAATAGTTGGTGCCGATGATTGGTTGTGCAGCGCTAAGTGCGTTGTAATGAACCTTTTTGACCCACGAACGATCGAATTCAGGATTAAACTTCGTCAAATGCGGCAAGTAGAGATCGAGCAGTTCGTCCTGAGACAGGCTGTACACCGGATCGGTGCGGTCGAGATAATTCGTTAGGTAAAGAATGTTTTTGCCGTCGTACCATTCTTTCGGCAGCATATTCGTGTGCTCGATCAGGCCCAGGAACGGTACATCGGGATCAGCGATGTTCATCCAGTAGTACTTAGTGAGCGGACGATCCATTTCAACAACTACGACTACAGCTGCGAGATAGTGAACGTCGGTTAGGCGTTTTTTGTAATCATCTGGCAGATCAACGAGGTCAGGGAACGAGAACGAAGGAACGGTCGACAGAATAGTGTCGAACTCTTCACGAATTTTCTCACCTGATGGCGACTTAGCAATCAATGCCTTCGCCATTCCATCGACAACTTCGACCCTCTCAACTGGAGTAGAAATATGAATTTCACCGTCACAAGAATTAATAGCTGCACTTAGTTTGTTGAAGATAGTGTCGAAGCTACCGTCGGGGTAACCGAGCATCTCTCGACCGCGTATACCTTGTCTAGAGGCGAATCGGGTTTGAATCTTGGACCAAAACCACGGCATACCGATCTGATCATATAAGTCGCCGAATTTTCCTTTGAGAAGTGGTGCCCAAACCTTCTCATATGCTTTGCCGCCAAGGCGTTCTCTAAGCCAGTAGTCGGCTGTTTGATCTTCGAGGTCACGCCATTCCTTGATCCGACCGACTTTCAGTGCAAATAATCCGAGCTTGATTCGATCGAAGAAAGGAATCGCTCCAAAGCGAAGAAGATCTAGAGCAGTGGTGGTCTTGTAGACCTTGCCAGACGTGTACGTGCCTACCCGGGACGGATACCACTTCATAGCTTCGGCTACGCCAAGATCTGCCATCAAATCGAGAATAGACTGGTCATTAGTGAACAGGTGGTGATAACCGCGCTCCAACGGACTCCCGCCAACTGGAATAGTCGAAGCCTGACCACCGATGAACGGTGCTGATTCGTACACGACTACTTTGTGCCCTTTGGCAGAAAGATCAAACGCTGCGGATAGTCCTGCAGCACCGGCACCGATGATTCCAATTTTCATTAGGACGAAATATCTCCTGCAATCGGTTGTTGCGACTCTTTCGCACTCTTCATCAAGTTGGAAAGCGAATTACCGTCCAATATCAACAGCACGGCTCCAACAACCGTAGGCGGCACCCAAAGTACCACGTGAACCGTCAGGGCGTAGGCGGCTGCGACTTCCTGCCCTACTCCAAGTGCCACCAATGCGGCAGCACCAAAGAAGTCGAAAGGTCCCCAGCTACCAGCTGTAGACGGCAACACTCCGGCGAGATTCGCCGCTGCAGTGAATACGAATATCGCGGCCATAAATTCAACTTGGCTATCGAATATTGGTCGAAGATCGAAACCAATAGCAATTAGGTAGTACATCGCAGCCTCTGAAGCCCAAACCGGCAGCGACCATGCGAACGCCTTAGCCAGATTTAAAGGGGAACTAACAACCGTTAGTCCTTCAAGAAGTCGACCGGCAATGCCGAGCAAACGATCGCGTAAACCCCGCCCGAACATGAACATAAAACGGTCGATCCAACGCAGAACAGTCGCGCTACTGGCAGTCGAAATAACCACAACTACTCCAAGCACCGCCAAGAACGGCAACAAAGCCACCGTGGCAAGAACAGCTGCCCCTCCGGGAATCTCAGACGAAATATCGCCTACTGCCCGCTCTACCCCGACCGTTCCCATCAGCCCGGCTGCTGCCAAGAAAAATAGCAGTGCTAGTACGTCAGTCGCCCGTTCAACAGCAACAGTACCGAAAGCTGCTGGAGCCGAGCATGATTCGCGAAGACTCAAGTAGTACGACCGAACAACTTCACCGATTCGAACGGGAATTAGATTGTTAGCCATGTAACCGACTACAACAACCGAATAAATGCTTTTCTGGGGTGCACCAATCAATGGACGAAGTAGGAATTTCCAACGTGCCGATCGGAACCACACAGCCACGAAGTAGAAAGCCAAAGACGGAATAATATAGACGTAGTTGGCTTCTGTTAGTACGTCGCCAATCGTGCCGAAGTCGACGAACAGCCAAACGAACACGGCAAGAAACGCTGCGCTTCCAATAGCGCCGAGCCAGAAGGCTTTATTCCCAAAAAACATACGTAGTTGTCGGTTTCCTAGAACTCTAGTGTGAAAAAACGATCTACTTAGCGGGTACTAGCGGTACTTCGTCAGAGAAATAGACGTAGGAATCGATTGTGCCCAATGGGTTAGAGAGCTTCCTATAAAGGAAATAGTCTACCGACCCTTCCCAGCGGTTTCGATCCAGCAACGTATCAAAGAACGTTTTTGGAGTTACATCTCGATACTCTTCAGGGAACCACCAACGGTGAACCAGTTTTCGACCATCAGAGAAGCCATCTGGTAGTTTGGTTTTCGTCGTGGCTTGATTATTCGCGTTAATCACCGCAATCAACCGGTCGTCAGCTACTTTGACGGCTTCTGTCGTGTGATCGCTGAATGAAACCTCGCTGTATCGCCTGAGATACCACTGCCAAGGCCAAGAGTAGGCGTCGCGAATATCTATCGCTAGTTTGATATCGTAACGATCGCCAGTAAGATTTGCCGTTTGTTCAATCTCTTTAGCCAGATTGTGTATATCTGGCGAAGTCTGGGTGTACACAAGCATTTCTACAGGAATGTCGCCGTTCTCGAAACTGGCAATCCAGCCTGCTCTAAATGTGAATCCAAACATTATTACTACAGTCAGCAGCCCAACTATTCCAAGGGCCTGTGAACGACCAATCCTTGAACTCAAGACTTGTAGTCCGAGCAAAAGCAGTCCGAGAACAGCCAAGATCACCCAAGCAGCTGCGAACTGACCGGTCCCTTCCCCAAGATCATGGAACGCAATTTTCCAAAGCATCAGGAAGAACAGTGGAACACCGATGATCGCAAGTCCAGCACCGTTTCGCCAAGCGTTACGCCAGTCGGTCGACATGACGACGTCATTGACCGTGCTAGCGGCGAGTATCACTGCAGGTAGAGCGATATTCACAATCAACCATGGCATCTTCTCTCCAGCATGGGTGTACGCAATGAAGGTTCCGACGGTCCAGAAGAACAGGAATTTGTTGAACTTATTAGTTCGTATTACTAGAGTCAGCGCAATTGCAGATCCGTACACTGTCAGCAACGCTAGTTGACCGACGTAGCTCAGAACGTCTTGTTCAGCACCCTGGATGATACCTTTTTGGAAACTCAAGCTGTCATTTGACAGAACCAACATTGCGCCAACGATCAGTGCAAAGAAAATCCAAGGACGAATACCCGATTTGAACCCGTAGTACATGGCAGCACCGGTCGCCACTGCGAAAGGCAGGAACTCGTAGATCGAGCTCACAGTGAAGTAGTAATACCAAGGCTGATTCCCACGAGCCACATCGTGTTGAGCAATCCAGTAACCAAGCGATTGCCACGCTCCGGTACCGATTCCGACTGGATTGGAACCAAAATTTGCGAACAACAGAATAAATACAGCCGCAAATACGGCGAATGCGCCTAGGAACACCCGTCTGTTCCAATACCAACCGACAGCTAACGACGTTGCAAGAAAAGCAACGCTAATGCCAATAGCAATGTTCCAACCTGCTCCGTTAGGACTTCCTGTGGGGACTCCTGGTGTGCCGTCTTCCGCCGCTAGTACTACGCCGATTACACCTTGGAATATAGCAACACCAGCGGATAATAAAGGCAAACTTAAAGTGGCGAGTAGTACTAAGAAAGATGCTTCGGGACTGAATTCAGAAAGTGCCCGGCGCGCGTACAACCAATCCCGTAGTTCCTTCCACACCTGAGTAATAAGAAACGCGCCGAGCAACGCTATTACGATGTACTGGGTTTCTTTTGTGGCGAATCCAACAGCCACCAAACCGGCACCGATGTAAAGCCACCGATTTTTCCGTTCATCGATGTATCGCCACATGACTCCGACGAGAGCCAATGTGAACACAGCCATGAAGATGTCGTTTCGAGCGAACCGACTGTAGTAAAGAATCGATGGCGAAAACGCGAGCATCACACCGGCGGCTAAAGCCCCAAATTGACCTATTCGAGGCTTTAAGAGCAGTGGAACAAGGACAAGCCCAGTCCCGAACAGAGCCATTGGGAGTCGAAGAGAGAAATCGCTGTCGCTGACAAAGAAGAACGAGGTGGCAATGGAATGAAACAAGAACATTCCGTGCATCAGCGGATTATGGTCATATCCACTGCCGTTGAATAGTTGATATGCGAAATACCCGTGGAGGCTTTCATCGTGATGAACAGCTCGACCGCCAAGATCGTAAAGTCTCATGGCGAGTGCGATTAGAACCAATGTTGTGTAGATCGAAAATTCGATCCGAAACGGAATCGTTAATCCTCTACCGGATTTCGATTGATCCTGAGTTGGCTCGGAGGCATCCAGCCTTTTAAGGGCGGAATCGGGGTCTCCCTCGCTCACCCACCGTCCATCGACCCAACTTCCGACGTCAGGCAAGACATTAGTTGAAGATTCAGTTGAAGGATTATCTATCGTCAAAGGTAGTTAGTTGATACTGAACACGGTGTACAAACCGTGTTCGATAACTCGGTCACCAAGCGTATCGAACATTCCAGTCACAATGTTGCCGTAAGTTGATCGTTCCCGAGGTCCAACAACCACCATTGTGATGCCATATTTGTCGATTAATGCTTTAAGTTTTCCAGAATCTCTAGTCGTATAGATCGTTCGGATATCATCTTCACGATCGGCAAACAATTCGTCAGTACCGCGCCATTGCCTTTCATGAAATACCCAACCAATTACCGTGGGAACACCCGACGAACCAGATATTCGAGAGTACTCGGAATAACTATCGCCGACGGCTTCAACCAGCACATCGTGTGAATCAGAAATTTTCCTGAGGTCGTTTATTAGATTCAACTCATCGAGGTCTCGAGATTCCATATAGCTCAAACTATCGAGATTCGGGCCCAGTCCCGACGACGTCGTTTTAGCAACCGCTGCCGCTACGGGGAAGTACACCGAACTGAGTGCTACTACAAAGACTAGTGCAAATGCGGTTCTACTTAAAAGCTTTTTTCTTCCAACAAATATTGAATGGTGCTTCAGCCATACGTATGTGCCGTAACCACCTACCACTGAAAGAACAATCCAAGCTTGATAGTAGAACTTGAACATCGTATTCATTCGATTGACGAACAAATCGTGAACAAAGAACAATTCGGCGGCGAACAACAAATAAAGACTGAGCGCACCGAGCATTGCTACAAAATGACTACCGTCGTCCGCACCACGCCTTGCACGAGTCAAAAGAACGGCTATGAGCGTAGATGACGCCACGCCTAAGACGGTCGTAACTGGCAGCCTCGATACGATGTCAGATGCATTGGCTGTCTCGTTGAACGCCAAATGTGTGACCGCCCAAATTAACCACGGCACCCCAGTAAGTGCGCCTGCCGTAATCCAAGCCGGACGCCAAATCAAATGAACTTCCCGTTCACCGATGTGTTTCTTCCCAACCAAAATTCGAACAACTATGCTCGTGTAGCGACTAGCGAGAAGCAGAGCGGTCGGCGCTGCGACAACGATTAGTAACGCCCAGATCGACAAGAAGTGAATAGGTCGGCTCCCATATTTAACTGGAGCCAGAGGCGGCCATTGAACTTGGCTCTCTGCTGTACCGAAGTAGAACGGCGAATATATCAATATTCCAATGATCCAAAGAAACATCATCGGTAACCCGGCTAACAGTATTGATTTCAGACCGGTTTTACGCTGGGAAACCCATCCTACGACAACCAACCCCATCGACAATAAAAGCAGCAACCCAAAATCCCAAAAATTGATAAAACCAGACGCACCAATCACCAATACCGTAATCACAGTGGCAGGTACGTTCTTTCGAAGTGTTCTGAATGAAATCAATTTGTGCATCATGAACAATGCTGTGAGAACAGTGAGCCCGGTGAGCACAAACGGAATCGATATCAGATGTGGGTGGAAATCCCCCAAGAGGAAACTGAAAAACGGAAATTCTGTAATCGTAAAATCGAGTCCATTCCCAGCGTCATCGAACGTGTTGGTGATTCTCGAACTCTTCCACCACCACCAAAAGTCGTCAGGTCGCCAAATAGCGATTCTGTCTATCCGTTCGTATTCATGACCGTGGTACCAATTCAACAACCACACTGGAGCGGTTTTGGTGATATCGAGAAGTGTCCATAAACCCGACAAGTTTGATACGAGCAGTAACAAAGACGCCGATACGCTTCCGGCAATGAGCGAAGATTTGAGTGCGCCGCCATCACGCCTAACGAATGTCACTGCAAGTGAGAAAGCTACGCTGGCACCTAGCCCGGCGACGAGAGCC
>JABHBJ010000098.1 GCA_018673955.1 Chloroflexota bacterium
AGCACCAGCACATCGACCACATCTACTTCACCCGACTCACCGGATTCGACTCCATACCAACAAACGAACTAGCAGCACAAAACGAATTCGCTGATTCAAACGCCAGCTGGCTCTGGGCATCGTTCGATGACCTCCAGAGCGGAACCCCGTTCGAAACCCCCACAGGCGAACACCGAACCCCACCTGAAGACGTACTCAGGCTGGGTTCAGCCGCAATACTCCACGTTTCCGGCAGCTAGCGACCAAGTCATCCGATGCCCCCCTCAACTAACCAAGCCCAGCAAACTCTCAGAGAAAGTGACTTGTCATACATGCAAGCAATTGTCCTACACGGTAAAAACGACCTCCGATACGTGACCGACTACCCAAAACCAACACCCGGTCCCGGCGAAATCCTGCTGGAAATGACGTACACATCCATCTGCCAAACCGACATTGAAATGTGGCAGCACGGCATGTTCAACTGGCGCGGCAAACCGCACATCCAAGGACACGAAGCCGCGGGCATCGTCGTCGAACTGGGCGAAGGCGCAAACATCGCCGGAATTGAAGTTGGAACACGAGTCGCAATCGAAAACGTCCGCACTTGCGGAACCTGCTTCTTCTGTCGTAAAGGCACATCGCAGCTTTGCGAAAACGGACGCAACTTTGGCTTCTCCGACGATGGGGGACTCGCCGAGTTCGGTGTCTGGCCAGCGTCATTATGCATTCCCCTGCCCGACAATATGACCAACGAAGAAGCACCCCTAGCCGAGCCGACCTCCGTGGCGGTTCACGCCGTGGAAAATGCGAACGTAGTAGTTGGCGAAACTGCCGCCGTAATCGGATGCGGCGTCGTCGGACTCTGTACCCTCCAAGTCCTCAAAGCAGCGGGACTAAGAGTGATCGCAATCGACCCACGTGAGCAGTCTCTGACGATTGCAAGTGAGCTTGGTGCCGATGCGACTCTTAACCCCAACGAAGTCGATGTAGGGGTAGTGCTTCCTCAGATCGCTGATGCATTACGGGACGGCCGTGACCTGCTCGCCTTCCTTCGGGAAGGGGTTAGGGGAAGGGTAGACAGCGACGCGGAGCCGAGTCATCCGATGACGAGCACGACTAGCGCCCTACCACGAACGACCAAGTCACCCGATGACACACAGAGCCATAACGGCTACGGGCCAGACGTTGTGATCGAGACAGCTGGAGCGCCTGGGACAGCCTTAGACGCTGCAAACTGGGTACGACGTGGCGGACGAGTAGTCATCGTCGGATTCTCGCACGAATCACAAGACGACATCAACTTCGGGCGCTCCCACATGGGCGAAAAAAACATCATGGGTTCGTCAGCAACCAGTCACGGCGGCTACCACAAAGCCGTAGCCCTAATTGCAAACGGCTCGGTAAACGTAAAGCCGCTAATCAGCGCCCTAGTCCCACTAGACCGCGGCATCCAAGACGGCTTTGAACGAATGCTAAAACCAGAAAAGGATGTTTACCGAATCCTCGTAGGCAACGGTTAACAACCGGTTGTGTCAGAACTCAGTGTCGGGGCAGAATAGCATCATTTCTCACTTGCTGAGGAGATCCATTTATGTCCTGTCAACACTGCCTGTCCACGTCTGTATCCAAGAGAAAACATCGAACGTCGCTGGGTGACGGACTTTCTATTGTGAGGACTGCGATAAACGTTTATATAAGCGATCGGGCACGCTGTTCAACGATCCCTAGTTTCCAACCGATATTGTTTTACTCACCGTCTTCTGGCGATTGAGATACAAGCTTGGATTTCGTGATGCTGCTTAACTTCTTTTGCAGCGTGGTTTCGAAGTCAGCTACGAAACAATACGGATGTGGGAGTTTAGGTTTACCCCGCTGGTAAGTGAGAACCTACGTGCCAAACGCCGCGGAGTTACGGGCCATTACTGGTATTTGGACAAGACGTATATGAAGATAAGTGGCAAATTGGCGTTTCTTCTATCGCGCTATCGATCGAGAATGAAACCTGCTTGATTCGGTGCTGAGCGAACACAGAGATAAGCACGCATCTCGACGATTATTGCGCTGTCTGATCGACAGTGCAGAGCGTAAGCCTTTACGGATGATGACAGAAAAGCATCCCACTTACACGAAGTCAATTCGCCGGATCGCCGGTCGGAAGGTCTTACATCGCCACAATCAGTATTTAAACAATCGTATCGAGCAGAATCACAGATCGATCAACCAACGGTATTACCCGATGCTCGACTTCGCAAAGTTCGAATCGGCCAGCCATTTCTGCACAGCGTTCGAGGAGTTCCGAACCTATATAAGAGTTCGGTCCGAGGGTGGTGAGCATGTATCAGCATCTAGTCGGAGAGAGATTTTCACCGAAAGATGGTCGGATTAATTACCGGTAACAATCATGTGGTCAAGTCGCTCCAGTCACAAAGTGAGTACTGAGTTCTGACAGAACCACGTGTTGGTTGTGATTCCAGCAATCAAGTAAACATCATGTTTCTATTCGAAGATGCTGGTGAAGAAACCAAGCTAACGATGTTGATCATTCACGATAGTACAGAGCAGAAGGAAATGAACGAACAGGGCGGCATGCTCATGGTTTTCAAAATGACTCGCTACAGCTTCGCAGAGTTCGTAGCAACACAGACCGCTTAACGACCGACACCGGGATAACAATTCGCAAGGCGAAGGGCTATCTATCGTACAGGGTGCCGGTGCAGAATAACTCTTTATCGGCATTTCGGTTTTAATTCAGACTTTGGAAACAAAATAATTGACTTCGATATCGCATCACGCTATCGCGAGCGAACGAGCACCCGGAGTTAATCCCCATTGGGCGAGCTAGCAGCTCTGGCAAACGCCGTAATCTGGGCTCTCACGGGCGTAGTAACGAAAGGTATTGGCAAGAACGTAAAGCCAACCCATATCGTCGCTGCCCAAGTCTGGATAGGTCTGATATTTCTTCTGATCATCGGACTCATAATAGGACAGCTGAACGAACTTTTCCAAATGCAATTGCGTTCAGTGCTGTTTTTAGCTGGTGGAGCGCTAGTTAATACTGCCGGATCACTCGTATTCTGGCTCGCCTTATCGCGCAGTACGGTTAGCAAGGTCTACCCAACCACTCAGAGTATATTTATCAGCATTTCAGTCCTCTCTGGTTGGCTATTCCTCGGCGACAATCCGCAGATAGGTGTGATCGGAGGGGCAGGTTTGATCATTGGTGGAGTGATTCTTCTGAATTGGCAGCCGGATGATCGCTCAACAGAATCGACCGAGTCTTCGCCGACCGAGAAACGTAAGCCACGAGGCGACTACATCGGGATCGGGCTCGGGGTAGCAACGTCATTTCTATGGGCGGGCGGGTTTCTATCGACGATAATCGGCCTCGAAGAAACGCCCCCAGTGGCAGCCGCTACTATCCGAAACTTAGTACCGGCGATTCTGTTTATCGGAGTGGCAATTGCATTCCCTTCCGCCAGAATCACTCGGGTTTTCAAGGGAAATGGCACTCGGCTAATATTGAGCGCCGTCCTGTTTGCGGTAAGCGCCCTGACCTTCGTTCTAGCCCTAGACAACGCCCCACCCGGAATGGTGGTCGTTCTAATCAATACATCGCCAATGTGGGCGGTACTCATGGCGGCAATACTGCTACGAGAACGGCTAACTCGCTACGCTCTCGGCGGGGCAGCACTCAGCGTCACTGGAATATTTGTGACACTAGCGTTTCGCTAATGGCGCTTTATGAGCGTAAATCTAACGGGATCACGAACCCCACTGATTCAGAAGTAAATCCCTGCTACGCACTGCCATATCCTCTCGATCGTCATCATGCCCCGACGTTTCGATCACGACCAGAAATTCTCTGTCCCCAACAAGTTCACCTACCGAATCCCACTTCACGAGCCCTGTACCGATTTCGAGATGCTGATCGCGAACGTTGCCTGCGCCCTCCGGACCTCGAGCATCGTGGATTTGAACGTGCCTAATGCGATCGCCGAATATCTCAATCCCAGCATCGATTCCGCCCGAACCCCACGCGTGCCCAACATCCAACGTTATACCCACCGAGGGGTGATCGATTTCGTCGACAGCATCAACGAGTTCTTGATGTGAACGGATGACCCACCCTGGGTTGTAGTGCATATTCTCGAAACCGATAGTAACGCCAGCACTTTCAGCCTCCTCGGCCGCATCTTTCGCCCAATCCACAAAATACGAAATCCCGACTTGGCGTTCATCCTCTGATTCCTCGCCCTGATTAACGCCCGGCACGTGGAGACGTCCCGGATGAACGACGATTACCTCAACCCCAAGTTCACCAGCAACATATATCTCTTTGCTGAATTCTTCGAGGTCACGCTCTCTGGCCACTGCGACATGGGAACCAGGAAGCGCCCCCGGCGGAAAGTGGTGCGTGTATCGCAAATTGTGATCGACCGACATATCGAACGCCCACTTTAAATCGACTAACGATTGCTCGGCCAAATACATCTCGGGCGCATTAAATTCCACGCCCTGAAAGCCATGTTCAATCGCCCACTCGACTGAGTAACGGAGGGAATCGGGCTGATTGACACAAGTCGACGCAACACCAAACTCAATCATTGTTCATCCTTCATTCAAAATCCTCACGAATCGATAGCATTCAGTGCTTTATCAAGAAGTTGATTAAACCCAACCGGATCTTCATTCATCACAAAGTGACTCACCGTTGGCAGAAATCGGACTTCGATTCCTGCTTCCTTAGCCGACGATTCGTCCATGGGTCTACCTGTCGCATTGATAGTGAATTTTGGTATTTGCAATCCTGCTACCAGATCAAACATTGCAACGTCGTTTGCCATCCCTCGCATCGCTCCAATCGCAACTTGTTTAGGGACAGTGAGCATACCTTCAGAAATACTTCGTCTTAATTCATCTGACGTATTGTCCGCAAACATACTGGCAACAATCGATTCGATAGCGGCTTCGTAATCCGCAGTAATCCTTTCGGCCTGAGCAGCTTGTTTTCCGGTTCTTGGATCATCTCTCACGAACTTGAATGTATCGGCACCGATAATACCAATTACTCGCTCACCCAATAACCGCGCCGTGTGAGCGATAACCATTCCCCCCATTGAATGACCAACCAATACAGCTCGCTCGATCTGCTCTCTATCGAGTACAGTCTTGACATCGCGTGCGAACGACTCTATCGAATAGTCTGTTCGTTCGAAACTGGCATCGCCGTGACCAGCAAGGTCGATGGTGACAACCGTAAAAAGGTCTGAGAACGCCGTGACTTGCTCAACCCAATGTGAGCGGTTGCAGGCCCAGCCGTGAATGAATACCAGCGTTGGTTGATCGCTTTCAGGCGAAATACTTACACCACTTGCGGCGACGTCATAAACAATCTTGACGCCATCGAACGATTCGACCATACGTGTATTCATATTTCCCACATCAGCGTTGATTCAGATCGTCCACTCGCTGCAAAGCTTAACGGAGCCCAAAACAAGAGGGGGGACTCGATTAAATTGTCAGTGGTAGGCTTAATCCTTGACGACGTTTTCCTAACGATTGTCGACACCCCACCAGCAGCTGATCCTTTGACCGTAAGTCAAGAAAACCAGTTCACCGTCGAAGTCGATGAACACGGTCGATTCACGATCGTCGGTATCGACCAGTAACCGGTACCCATAGTTCTGTCACACGTTAAGTGCCGGTTTGAAGAGCTCTGCACTGCAATCTGTCGATCAGACTCAGATGTACTGAGATCACGACTGCCCTCTTATTAAAATTCCTACCCTCGTATATCGCTCAGCGCCGCCCGATACCCATCCAGCAAAACATTTACTTCGGAAGAGTAGTTCACTAACAGCACACCTGCATCTCGCCACTGGCGCGCTTGCTCGGCAGAATTCACCAGCATGGCGCACGTTTTTCCGTACTTGTTCGCCGCTTCCACGATCTGAGTTCGCTTCTCATCGAGCACTCGATCCTGATCTGCGGTTCCGAACACACCGAGATCTTGCGCCAAATCCTGCGGTCCCAAAGTCAAAGCATCGATTCCGTCCATCGAAGCAATCTCGTCCAGATGCTCGAAAGCCTGCGCCGATTCGAACATAACGGTTACAAACACCTGATCGTTCGTGAATTTCAAACGATCCATCACCGGCATCGAAACATCAAAATCATTACCAGGAGTTGCAGCTCCCATTCCACGAGAACCTCGCGGCGTGTAGCGAGAAGCCGCCACTATCTCAGCAGCATGCTCTGGCGTATCGACCTGAGGACAGTGAATGTTGTAGATCCCGACGTCCAATAATCTGGTGATCCACTCTCTATTCGCCTCGGGCGGTCGAACCATGACAGGCAAATCCAGCGCCCGGCCCATCACAGCAAAATCGGCAACTGTTTCGATCGATGCTGAGGAATGCTCCATATCGAGTCGTACAAAATCCAGTCCAGCTTCTTTGAACATTGTCATCGCCGCTGGATTGCGAAGCATATTGACCCAAGTACCAACCTGCAGTTCGCCTCGTTCAACACCCGCTCGTAGTGAATTCGCTTTCAAGTGTGAAGACCTTTCATTGATCTAACTAAAAACCGTTGCGGACGCGAGTGTAAAGCATCGAACTACCTCAACGGTTCAGGACATTTTAAGTTTGGTACAAAGCCTGAACATCTATGCGCTCGAAATAAATCTCGAATTGCTGTCACGAAGGCTATCGCGATCAAGCCCGTATGCCTCGATGTTGTCATCCAGCATGCCGTAGTTCCGCATTTCTAAATTGCGAACACCGAGCAACATAACCCGACTCGGCTTTTAGTCACTCGACGCCACTGACGTAATACACTTTCGATCAATGCATCAGCAGTCCGACGGCGTAGAGCCGACTACATCCGCAAATAAAGCAACCAAACACCGTTCATCTGCACTGATGTTGATCGGCATGGTTTTTATTGTGTTGACCATCCCCGCAGCCTTCGGACGCATACAGGCACCAGAACCATTCGATCAATCGTCAGTTGACGATCTTCAAAGCTCGGCTCCCGATACCGTGTTCATCGGTAATTCGTTGCTCGAAACCCGCATCGATCCTGACTACCTAAACGAACTCACAGGCGACACCGCTGTTTCTCTGGCAGTCGAAGGAACAGCACCCGGTGTGTGGCTGTTGCAGCTCGAGAACGTCGTAGGTGGCATAAATAATCCGCCTTCGGAAATATTCATCTTCTTCCATGACGATCTAATCACTCGACATATAGAGTTCACCGGATCAGAAGACTCATCGTTGGTTGAACGACTGACTCACTCGAATATCTCTGGATACAGCTTGCGGTCCTCGAAGGATCAATCGTTTGCCGACAAGCTCAAGAGCAAGTTCATCTCGATCTACCCGATAGCGAATTCGAATCAAAAGTCGCAACCGATTAATTCGGTAGGTACTGCGCTTGTCGGCTACAGTGATCAAGAGTTGACAGAAATCACCGATTCGACATTTTCATTCGCCAACATACGCGATCAAGCAGCGATCATCCAACAGCCGAAATTCCATGGCAATTTCGATGATGTGATCGACGATTCGTTTCTGCCAGAACTAATGAGAGTCATTGATGTGATCGGTGCAAATCTGACGATCGTTCGAGTAGCAGCCCGACCAAATACCGACGGATCGCCGAACGAGCCCGATTCGTTGGCTCGTTATACAAACGATCTTTCTCGGTATCTCGCTGCAAATGGCATTCAGTATATCGACATGATCGGACATGCTGAAAGTGGCGACATCGATGCTGCGATGTACTACGACGGATACCATCTCAAAAATCGATTCCGGCAGCACTACACCGAATTATTCGCCGAATGGATGCTCGGATCGAACAACAATAAAGGTGCCATTCCGTGACCTTTCAATCGTTCGAATACGCAGTGCTACTACTAGCTGTTTTCGCTGGCTACTGGTTCGTACCGCGCCGGTTCCAAAACCTATTACTACTTGTATCCAGCTACGTCTTCTACTCGTATGTCGATCCGAAAATGGCGTTACTACTCGGCAGCTACACGGCTTTAAACTACATTGCCGCACGCCGTATCGAAACCGACCCAAACAACGCTCGCAAATACCTGTGGCTCGCAATCACAGCACAACTCGGGGCGTTGGCGTTCTTCAAATACACCGGATTCTTCGTCGAAAGCATTTCTGAGGTACTCGACACGGTTGGCTTGGCCAATTTTGAATCAACGCTGAAGATCATCCTTCCCGTCGGAATATCGTTCTACACATTTCAATCTCTCGGCTACGTGATCGACGTTTATACGAAGCGAACGTTCGCACGCGGCAGTTTGATCGATACGGCATTATTCGTCAGCTTCTTCCCACAACTTGTGGCGGGTCCAATCGAACGAGCATCTGTCCTACTTCCGCAATTTGAACGACGACGAAGATTCGATGCAGATCGAACCGCCAGTGGAATTTCACTAATCGCCTGGGGGCTTTTCAAAAAGCTTGTTATTGCCGACAACATCGGGATGATCGTCGATCGCATTTTCTCCTCCGCTGAACCGGGCGGCACTTTATTGTGGGTCGGTGTATTGGCATTCGGCGTACAGATACTCGCAGATTTCTCCGGATACACGGATATAGCACGAGGATCCGCTCGAATTCTCGGTATCGAGCTATCGGTGAACTTCCGACATCCGTGGCTGGCAACTTCGCCTGCCGACTTTTGGCGGCGTTGGCACATCACTCTTTCCTCGTGGCTTCGCGACTACGTGTACATCCCACTGGGTGGCAATCGCAACGGTCGATATAGCTTGGCGACCAGCCTCGTCATCACATTTGTACTCGGAGGGTTGTGGCACGGAGCCGCATGGAATTTTGTGCTGTGGGGACTCCTCCACTCATCACTTATTCTGATCTCGCGAGCAGCAAGCCAATTAAAACTCAACATTCCCGTGATACCTGCAACACTCATTACATTCATCATAATTAGTGCGAGTTGGTTGCTGTTTCGTGAAGGAGACGTTGCTTACATTGTCGACAACACTCTTGATTCGACTGCCGATCTAAGGTTCGCGTTGGGCATCGGCATCACTACCCTGATTTACTCGCTGCCGATTTGGCTTCACGCCATCATCGACCGACCCAGCATTTCCAGCATTTGGACGCGAAACGACGTGAGCAGAACAGTCGCATTGACCGCCTTTACGCTCACGTCGTTTTTAGCTATCTTGTTGCTTCGAGCAGATACATCAGCAGAGTTTATTTATTTCCGCTTCTAGTATTTTTTGACCTACTCGACGAATGCGAGACGCACTACTCGGTAGGAATCAACCACTCGGAGACTTTTGCGCAGTTAGTTGAAGGATCGAGCAAGTTGCCATCATCACCCTCGCACATGAACACCACATTTCCAACCACTGTGTAGTCGTTGTACGTTGGGAATCGGGTCGTACAAGTAGCAGCTAGTACTTCATCTGAACCGTCGGAATTGGGTTCTAAGTACGATGCAGAGAACGACTTAGAAGGGGAACCTGAGTTCGCCTTTACAGCCGATGAACCGACAGGGCGACGGCAAGATATTCTGTCAGTAAAATCGCCATCACGTGCCTGATTATCACTCGCCCGACGGAAGGTTTGATCATCAGCTGCCGCAACACCAAGCGTTTTAGCATCTTCAGCCGAAGCATAAATCAGAACACCAACCTCAGTCTGGTTCAAGTATCCCCACTTGAATGTGGTTGCTTCGGGGTAATCGAGCTGAAAATCCCTTTGCCCCTTCCATCCGATTGCCTTGATATCGTCTTCAGTGAAAATCTGAGTCGATTCGATGATCCTGACTCGCTGAGGAGTGGTGTCATCGCCACCTGAAGCCACAAGCGATTCGTCTTCAGCAGATCCACACGCTACCGCAACCATTACGATCAGCATCGCCGAAATCAGCAACAATTGAACTCTAGAAATAAGCAGAAATCGATTCATCAAAAGCAACCTTTGGTGCAAGGGAGGGAAATAGGAGGGGGTAATAACGACGAAACAATGGTACCCGGAAACTTACTCAATAAGCGATCGATTCAAAATAGGCGTTAAAACGAAGACAGGCCAGCATAATGGAGACCTGATTGTTCATTACATTTCGCACTGCGGAACGACTATCCAGCCGGCAGTAGCCATTCTTCGATCTTCTCACAGTTGGTGGAAGGCTCAGTCAAGTTACGGTCATCGCTCTCGCACATGATCACGATGTTGCCGATAACGGTGTAATCGTTGTAAGTAGGGAATCGGTTCGAGCAAGCCCCGCCTACGCCCTGGATGTCCGCAGATTCACCAATTTCAGGATCGAGATATGAAGCAGAGAATGACTTTGAAGTAAAGCCCGTATTAGCCTTCACTGCTGATGCACCAGCCGCGTCACGACATGAGATTCGGTCGATGAGATCACCGTCTGGAGCCTGACCATCGCCTTCACGCCTGAAAGTTTGTCCTTCAGCAGCAGTAACTCCAAGAGATTTTGCATCTTCGGCAGTAGCGTAGATGAGAAGGCCGACTTCTTTTTGGTTCATGAAGCCCCACTTTGCGAGCGACGTTCCCGGATACTCCAGGATGAAATCGCGTTGGCCTTTCCAGCCAACCGATTTCATATCGGCTTCAGTGAATACCATCGTTGACTCGATTGTTCGAATCCGTTTCGGCCAGTCTTCAGTGCCGCCCATCGCAACCCCTTCGCTAACACCATCGGAGCCACAGGCGACTGCTGCTACCACTAGCAAAAATGCAGAAAGCAACAGTATTTGAATTCTGGACATTTTCAACAATCGATTCATCAGTTAGAACCTCAAAGCACCGCATGGGCGCAAGTATTTATCGTAAGTAGCGCAAATTGAACGCCAAAAAGCCTATCGCAATTCGATCTGCTTTGGTTGTTGCGCATACATGAGCAGAATTACTGCTGAACGGCCCTACCGATCGATTCTGGAACTTCGACCGGGCTTGGGTCCTCAGTTTCGATCATCCAACCAGCAAGCAACGAACGCATTTCGGAAATCACACCAGCATTTTCGGAGAGGTGGGCAACGTTTGTTAGTTCCCAAGGATCCTTCGTTAGATCATAGAGTTCGTCAACATCACCTGGACCGCCGTCTGTGCCCGATGTCAAAGTTGCGCCACGCGCCATCGGATCGGTGACATATTTCCACTCTGACGTGCGAACCATCTTTCGACGGCCCTCAGCTTCACGACCCCAGAGCGTCTCTATGATCGTGTGGTAACCGAGCGGTTCATCGAGTGCATCGAGATGCCCCATCGTTACTGGCGGACCGCCGGAACCATACTCTGAGAATGCCGCAAACCGAGGTGACGCAGCAGTAATTGTTGGCAACGGACGACCTTGCATTTGTCGAGTCTCGACTTCCGACAGTGCCGTTTCACCTTCTGGTTCTTTGGCTCTTGCCCACCCACTCCCTATTCCCTCGAACGAAGCAAGGCCTTGAAGTTCCAATAACGTCGGGAGAATATCGACAGTACTCGCCATTGAACCTTCGACCACACCTTTCGGAACACCTCCACCAGGCCAGGAAACGATCATTGGCACCTGCACAAGTGCGTCGTAGAACACCCCGCCTTTCACAGCCATTCCGTGCTCACCGATGAAATCACCGTGGTCTGCCGTGAACACAATAATCGTATTATCTCTAAGTCCAAGTTGGTCGAGCTTGTTGACGATTCTCCCGATGCCATCATCGACGAATCTGGTCATGGCCTGATACACGCTCACGACACCACGACGGTGTTCTTCAAGATCGTCCGTTTGACGCATCATTCTTGCCAGAACGCGGTTACGCTCTGGCGATGTTCCGTCGGTGTACTCGTTTGTACGTTGCGGCGGTAGGACTACATCTTCAGGCGGGAACATATCCACGTAGCGACGGGGCGCTTCGAAGGGTTCATGAGGATCGGGAAATGAAACCAAAAGTGCAAACGGGTTTCGATTTACAGCCCCGTCTGAAGCGAAATCTCCTGCAACATATTTGTCTAGAAAAGCTTCAGTTTGAGTAGCAATCACCGAGGTGCTGTAATGTTCTTCTCGAGTATCCGACACGGCATACGCTATTCTCGAACTTTGGGCGTTTTGCCTAAGATTTACCCTCGCCTCATGAGCCGCATTAATAAAGGCTTCCGGCACTAACCATTCCATGCCGGTGTTCCCGGCATTCTCGCCCTTGTATGTACCGTCTTCTGGCAGACCAGCATGAGATATCTCGCATCGAACATCGAATAGTTCTAAGTCGCTGTGTTCGATGTAGCAGTGGTTTTTACCAATCAGCCCAGTCGTAAAACCTTTGTCTTTCCAGATTCGGAACGCGTGCTGCTCGTTCTCAGGCATCAGTGTTTCGTTACGTCTGCAGCCGGTCGAATGCGGATATCGCCCCGTCATCATCGATGTTCGAGCCGGAACGCACAGTGGGTGCGGAGTTATCGCGTGCTCGAAGCGAACACCCTCCTCGGCCAATCGCTCTAGTGTTGGAGTTTCGATTCCGATCTGCGCCGAATACATTCGAAGAATCGAAGCCTTCATCTGATCGGCCATTATGAACAGAACGTTGGGAGTTGAATTAGTTGTCATTATTTGAACGCGAACCATAAGCAGGATTGGGACGATGGAACGAAGTGTGGATGGCGTTACCCAGACTTCTGACGATCCAGCCACGCTTGTGATCTTGACATATTCCCTTCCCACTCGCTCAACATATCGTTATGCCAAACCCACAATTATCCCAAGGACTCTTGACCTTCCAACTTTCATATACCGGTAGCCCACAATAGCGTTGCCCAACTATGAGTTTCAGTCGAGGCCTAAGGAAAAAGTCTTGCGAGGATCCGCTTGCTGAGATCGATTAGGATCGAACTCAGTTTCGGTCCCGACTACTGCGTCATAGCCGTGCAATAATATTTCCACGCATCCCATCGTAAGAAACGCCGCTTTAACCGACATCGCTGTTGGATATGGCGCTCTGATCTCTGCTGGGGCCGGCCTCGACAACCTGAGCGAGAGAAGCGGCACTGAACTCGATCTGGCCTGATGCATCTAGCGCATTGCCATCTTAGACCGTGTCCATTCCAGACCGTACGCGAGTTTGTCCCACAGTTTTGAATCAAGTCGGCGAAGCGAGTCGGCACACAGAGTTTCTGAAGTACGCAGATCAGCCGGAGTCACCGGCATTCGTTGAGTCATCTCGCACCACACAAATCGTAGGCAATCGCTAGCATGCTTCGCGTACCACTAATCAACGAAGCAATACCAACCGACTCATCAGTCCCGTGAGCTCTTGAAAGCATCGGATCATCGTCGGGGTGCGCACCTGTGAAACCATATGTAATGATTCCGAGATCCCGAGTAAATCGAGAATCCGTAAAACCATTGCTGATTGCGGGAATCCACTGGATATCGTCCCTACCAACAGCCGCTGCCTGTGCTTTGCGAATCGAATCAGTCAACTCTGTTTCGAACTCTGATGAATTTGGCACCGACATGTAATCGATCTCATATTCGAGACCATCGATTCCTTCAAAAGCCTGATCCAATTGCCGACGCACGTAGGCCTCATCTTGAAACGGCAACGTTCGAATATCGCAAGTGAGCTTGATCTCTTCTGGAACACTGTTCGATTTGATGCCCCCAGAAACCATAGTCGGTGTAAGCACCATCCGAGACAACGCCTTCAACAGCGTACCGAGGCGTGGTGAAGTTTCGTTCATCTCCGCCACAATTCGATCGATGTTCATTGGAGAAGGTTTCTCTTCGACTCCGAACGACCCAACGTGATTGAAAATCTCTAGTGATGTATCAAGCTCCGGGCGATACGACTCGATAGCCTCCAATGCCCGCGAAAGCTTATAACTGGCGTTCACACCAGTCCAAGGGACGGAAGCGTGTGCGCTTTCGCCACGAAGAGTGATGTGCAGTTCCATTCGCCCTTTTTCACCAGTGCCAAGAAGATAAGTAAGCGAATTGCCTATTTCGACCGGAGTGCCGCCGCCTTCATTGACTGCGAACTGAGCCTTCAGTGATTCCGGATGATTATCAGCAAGCCAACCGAATCCCCACCGACCGCCATGTTCTTCGTCAGCACCGCTAACAAGCCTTAGTCCATGATCTAATCGCACACCTGAACGCTTCATAATCGCCATCGCCATTAGCTGGCACGTGAGTAGGGCTTTACAGTCGGAGGCACCTCGACCGTAGACTCGGCCCTCAGAAATTTCGGCTGCAAACGGATCCCAATTCCACTTGGTTTCATCCTCAACAGGAACCACATCCGTGTGTGACATGAGCATCAAGCGGGTGTCATTGTCATCGGACGGGTAAACCGAAATAATGTTCCCTCGATCAGCATCACGAGCCAAAATCTCAGACGAGAGACCATCTTCATCGAGCCAATCACGAATGAACTCAGCAACCGCCGTTTCACCACCCGTCGGCATGGCCCCTGTATTTACCGACGGAATTCGAACTAGCGACTGCTCAAGCTCGACAATCTCGTTGGTTGCAGATTCAACCTGATCAAGCAAGCTCTGTAGAGATGGCATTTACAAATCCTCGTCGGACGTCCTGAATGAATATGTTTCACTCCGGAAACTAGCATTCAGTGTGGTGGGGGTCAACGCAATGATCGTCGAGAATCCCAAGAAAACAAAAAGAGATGACACCGAAATCCGATGCCATCTCTTTAATTCACACATTTTGCGCAACTTAGAGGATTATTCCTCTTCGTTGTTGTTCAGACCAAGACGTCCACGCCAGTTGCGGCGTCGAGTTGGGCTGCCCACCGGCTCGGCATCACTTGAATCCTTGCTTGCCGGCGGAGCCGAACTAGTAGAAGAAGAAGCCGGTGTAGTCGAAGGAACTGGAGAATCGGCCAAATTTCTAAGTGCAGGAGGCTTAGGAGCTGAACGACCGTTGCTCGTACCGTTTGCCGCGGCTGAGCTAGAACTTTCACCACCAGCGATACGTCGACGTGTTGGTGTACGACGCATAGTTTTCTCGGAAACCACCTCTGCAGCGGGTGCATTGGTCTCAGCGTCTTTAGCTGCTGCCGTTTTTCGTGCAACAGGCTTGCGAGTTCTAGTCGCTGGCGCTCTACGTGTTCGTGGGCTTGAGCCAGCTGCAGACGTAGCTGAACTGGAAGATGACCTACGAGTGGTCGAACGTCGAGCCGTCGCGGCTTTGGTAGCGGCCTTATCTTCACCGTTAGGAGAAGCAGCCTCATCCGAAACCTCAGGCCTAGATGACGCTGATGTTCGTGCTCGTGACTGCGCTCGGGTCATCCACAGACCAGTGAACCAAGTTTTGTTGAACTTCTGAACAACATCAGAAACTCGAGCCGATTCAGCCGACAAATTCATGTCGAATGCGGCGACTTCGATGTGCTTACCAACATCCTTTACCGCCTGTAGGGCCGGGTAGAAGTCAGCGTCACCACTCACAACAATCGCTGTGTCGTAGTGATCGTTATATGCATTGGTTACGAGATCAGTCGCCAACATTACGTCGACGCCCTTCTCAACCATGATGTCTCCGCGTTGCTTCCAGATTCCGAGTCGAACTTCCACGTAGGGGGTGTCGTACATCGATTCTAGGAATTTCGCCTGCTCGACACCAACGTTAGGGTTCGAGTCAGATTCCTGACGGATATTGTAGTAGTAAATTCGTTGTAGTTTGCGACCGTTGGCCAACTTCATGGCGAACTTGTCGAACTGCAGATCATGCCTGCCACATGCCTGCGACAGCACGTGATACAGGTTGCTTCCGTCAATGAACACCATAACGCGATCGTTTTCGTGTAATTCTGACGATTTAGAAGACTTCGAGGGCATCTCAGCCACCACCTAATAAGTCATCGCGTAAAGTGCGGCACTCTTGCTCGCACTTTACGCGGCTATTTTTCACAGGTGAGTCGAAGTGAGCGGAGGCGGGGAGAATTCATAGAGCAAATAGTTGCGAGCGCTCAGTACGACATCACTCTTTTATTCTACCCCTAAATTACGGATGCCTTACATGTAACTCATCCAATTCACCTTCGTAGTAGCGCCAACAAGTGTCGAAAATGGAGTTCAGTCGCACAATGTCGGTTACCATCTTGACTCTTCGGGACTTACGAAACATTATTGCGATGCAGGACTAAATTCCTGAACTAAAAAGTTCCATAAACGGCTCAGATATCCATCAAGGACACGACTGAACGACCATGAAAACTGTCAAACAAATTGAAACACCCTGCGAAATGCCAAACGGTCTGCAATGGACAGACGAGGGCCTTTTTGTGATGGATCAGAAGACCGACAACGTTTACGTGGTCGGTGAAACCGGCAAGCTACTACGCACCATTCCAACACCCACCGCGAACGGATCGGGAATCACTGTTGGTGGCGGTTTTCTTTGGACCGCATCAAATGGAAACTCAGTTTCACGCCCCTCGCGATCGACCGATACAGGCCTCGGATACATCTACAAGCTCGATTTACAAACAGGCCAGCCAGTCGATCGATTCCGTACTCCAGATGGCGGTGGAATTCATGGGATCGAATGGGACGACGGCAAAATTTGGGTAACCGCATTCCAACCAGAAGCCATTTACCTGATGGATCCGTCAGACAACTACAAGATCGTCCACAGCTTCGAAGTTGAACTGCCACGGCTACACGGACTCGCCCGTGTTGACGATGGCCTCTGGTGCGCCCATACAACCGACAACGTTATCGTCAAATACGACGTCGACACCGGAGCCGAACTCGACCGAATAACTCTCGACCCTGGAGATGCCTTCGTGCACGGCATGTCGATCAAAGACGGCAACCTCTGGTACGGCGATGCCAACTTTGCCGGCAAGCACAATACCGCAACGGTCGGAAATCCTGAAATCGGCACAATCGTCGCCTAATAAGCGTTCTTCAAGCGGTAGATCAGATCATTCACATTCTGCTCCGACGCGCCGCTAGCAACATGCACATATCGAAAGTCTTACATATTGGCTAAACCACACGTCGTCGACAGTCATCATCATTTCTGGGAGATCAAACGTTTCGACTACTCTTGGATGCCCAATGACAGCACTCTCGCTACCGACTACGGTCCGGCTCAACTCGAACCGTTGGTAAAAACAGCGGGCATCGATTACACGGTCATCATTCAAGCCGTATCATCGCCTGACGAAGCGCGCTGGTTGCTTGAGCTAGCCGACCAAAATGATTTCATCGCTGGAGTCGTCGGCTGGGTTGACCTAACCGACCCCAAAGTTGGCTACACACTCGACGAACTTCAGCGCAGCAAATATTTCAAAGGCGTCAGGCACATTTGGGAAGGTGAAGACGACCCTGGATGGATCATGAACTCTGGGGCGATCAACGGACTTCACGAGCTTACCCGTCGTGACCTAACGTTCGACTTTCTCGCAAAGCCGCCCAACCTGCCTTACATTCCGCAAATCATGGATCAAGTGCCCGATCTTCGAGCCGTAGTCGATCACATAGCCAAGCCTCTGATCGCCAATCATGTTGTCGAACCGTGGCTTACCGACATAAGGAAAGTTGCGAGCATAGAAGGAATTCACTGCAAAATTTCCGGAATGGTTACAGAAGCCGACCATCAAAATTGGACGGCCGATGATCTACGACCATATATCCACCACGCACTGGGCTTGTTCGGTACCGATCGACTAATGTTCGGCACCGATTGGCCTGTTTCAACACTAGCCGCCGAATACGAAACCGTGACTGACACAGCCAGAGAAATCCTCAGATCATTATCCCCCGCTGCAAAAGCCGATGTGTTTGGTGGAACAGCCACAAGGTTTTATCGTCTCGACCTCTAGTCAGAATCGGACAGCAAGCGATGCGCTCGGAGTAACTGAAACCTCTGTGGACCATTGCTCACAGAAGCAAACGTCCTTATATCCCTTGTTGTTGAACAATCACAGCACATAGTTGGATAACTGAAAGACTCGGTTCGAGTCTTCACAACTTCATAGGACATCGCTGCGGAATAACAGCAGTTTCTGAAGAAACAAAGAGAAGCGCCGGGTCATTCGACTCGGCGCTTCTCTTTGTTTGAATATCTTAAACCGGGCTTACCAGGTTGGTTTACCCGAACTCCACGCCCAGTTGTCGGGCGGCCATACGTTTGGACCAACACGTGCACCACCGTCACGGCTAGTGTCGTACATATCCTTAACATCCTCAACCCACTGCTTAATGTGAGGCGTGCCCTTGTGGTACTCAAACGCGTCAGGATTAGCGTATACCTCGTACAGATACAACTCAGTCGGATCGTTCACGTTCTGATAAACGTCAAACCGCAAGCAACCCGGTTCCTCGTGAGTCGAACCAACGCCATCAGCAGAAACCGACTTAATGAAGGCATCAACATGCTCTTCCTTCACGAACTTCGGTGCGTGAATCACATGCAAGCTCGAAGCGAAGTACGGGTCATCTACAATGTGCGATCGGTAAGAATCCCACTTTCCGTCACCACTTGGGAATACTGGCTTACAGAACGAAACTCCAACTTCACCATCAAACATATCGCCGACAGCTTCCTGCCACACCTTGAAGTGAGCCATTTCACCGTGAGCAGCAAACGCTGCTTCATCGTTGTACACCTCGCAGAAAGCGAACGATGTAGGATCGTCGGCAGCCTGAACAATATCGAACCGGCGGCAACCGGGCTCATTCATCACAGAACCCTTGGCATCATCAATCGATGCCTCAATAAAATCATCAATACGGTCTTCTTTGACCTTTAATCGCACCATCAAGATGTACATCACAACTCCAAATTTACGGCCCGGTGAGAAATCGTAGCCCTCGTTACCCGGCCTACTTCATATGCTGGCGGGCGGAGTATACCCTTGGCGAGCTAGCATGTGCAGGGATTCTGTCGTTAATCGACCCGAGGCAACGACGAATTTGATTGTCTCCGAATCACGCATCAAGAGTGATGTAGCAACACTCAGCTTAACCCCTCGAAACTCAGGTGAGAACTAACAGCCGCATGCAACCGCAGCCAACTGGATAGCGAATCAATTCGCAAACATAGGTCTTGCGGTCGAACGCGCAGCATTCGATATTCCAATGCAATCGCCCGAACGATCTGGTTTGAACATCATCGCAACGCTCAATCTTGATTCACCAGACCAACCCATACTGATTGGCGCCCAGTACGACACAGTTCCCGGCTCGCCAGGAGCCGACGACAACACTAGCGGAGTGGCAGCCATGCTCGAATGCTCTCGGATACTGGTAGAAGTGGGCAGTTCACGAAAGGTGGTATTCGCTGCGTTCGACGCAAAGGAACTACAGTCCCCGGCTGAAGGCACGGATCAACCGCATACGTTGCCGAGCTGCGAGATGCGGATCGCCCATCAGCAGCGGTCATTCTCGAAACCATCGGTTTCAGCTCGACAAAAATCAAACAGAGTCTGTCCAGCTCGTTTCGATTCCTTTTTCGCCGTACCTACAAGGCTGTCAGACGTGAAAACTGCGAAGCGAATTCGTTACTGATCTTGTCCAAACATTCGAGTCGACTAATCTCACGATCACTCGAACAAGCGGCGTCGAATCCAGAAATCGATCTCCCAATACTGCCGCTCGAAGTTCCATGGTGGATACCCCTCGTACGGAATCTACGCAGGAACGATCTCGCCCCGTTTTGGCAAGCTGGCATTCCAGCGGTGATGATTAACGACACCGCCAACTTTCGTAACCCGTACTACCACAAGTCGACTGATACAGCCGAGACAATCGAATCGGCAATGATCGGAAAAGCGACCTCGATGATTCTAGAAACGATTACGTTCGGTACCATCTAGTTCACAACGAACTGGCAAGCGCCGAGCGTTCTCTAGCTATCAAAAGTCGCCGGCGGTTTTTCATCGGAATCGTCTTCTGAAGTCTCGGTTTCGTCAGACGCAGACTCCTGGCCTCCATCTACATCTTCGGAATCTTCGGAGTGATCGTATTCGATCTTGGAATCTTCAGAGTCTTGTTCCTTCTCGTCACCCCAATCCTTTGGAATCGAGGATGCATCCGAAGAAGCAGCCGACGATGTCGAACCCTTGTGGGCAGTACCACTGCCCATCGAAACTGTCTTCTTTGATCCTCGGATCGAAAGAACAGTTCCAGCTGCGAATACGATAAGTCCGCCGATGATCCACGGCACCGTCTGGTTGCGCCAGCCCTGCTGCCAAGAATCGATAGCTCGTTCAAACCGATTTGTCAGCTCGTCAGTCTCTAATTCTGCGGTCAACCTTGGATAGTCAGTCCTAAACTCTGGGCTTAGTTCAGCCCCATAGTCGGGCACGTAGTTTTGAGCGATATCGTTCATCGACCAAGCGATTGAGATACCGCCATAAACAAGCAACGAACAAACTGCAACGACTCCACCGGCCCACTTCAATCGTCCTGTCCAGCCACGACCGCCGATTAGGGCGATAACCACAAGGGGAATTAACAACAACACCCACAGAAGCCAGCGAACACTTAGGGCAGTCCCTGCGTAATCACGGACGTCATCGAACATCTGCAGATTCTCGCCCTGTAGATTGTCCAAGATGTTCTTTTCAGTGATAAGAATTCCGTCAGCCAGAATTCTGAGATTATCTTCAGCATCGGCCAAGCTTTGAGCGTCATTACCGCCAGCCAAAGCCATAACCAAGTCCCGATCGGAGAAACTAAACCCGTTTGAGATCAGCGCTCTAACTTCGTCGAGAGTATCGAAACTACCGCCCACCTGTGCATCGATATCGGCTCGGGTGTAAGCGATTTCATTAGGAACTTGATCTTCAACAAACGAAGCAACTCGTGCATCGATAATCGGTCCAAACGAACCTAGTGCGAGGTTGATCGTTGTCTGCCCGCCGGCAATACATCGTGGGATCGACAGCGACCCCAAGTCTTGTGCAGCACCAACTGCATCCAAAGGTGAAGAACAGTTCGGAATAGTCTCGATTGTCTCCTCAAGTTTTGCGCGTCCCAAATCTTGTAAAGCCGTCGTTGCGCTGGCCTTCTGGTCGTTAAGCTCGATGGTGTACTCAAGCGAATTGGTTTCGCCCACGAGGTAAGCGATTAGAGCATCGATAACACCTTCACCCTGTTCCGATACCCAAGCTCGCGGCGCAATTATCTCGAAAGTATCGACAACTTCTTGCTCGGTTAGTGAAATACCGAATCCTATGTCGGTTGTCTGAGCAATTGTCTGTTGAATCAGTGGGTCAATCACTTGGTCGAAAACTAAGTCGTATAGGGTGTCTTCGTCGATCAACTTATTCTTGAGAATCTCTCCGATTATCACGGCACGATCATCGAAACGGAGAACTATATTGAACGTATCTGAGTCACCGGCGAAGAACGGCGTGACCTCGTCGATGGCACCGAAAATCTGACTTTCCAGCCACTCCGGTTCGAAAACCAGACGTGCGCTAGTTTCAATCTCCTCCGTAGTGAACTCAATACCAAGTCCCTGAGTTGAAATCTTACCAACGAACTGATCCATTTGCGGGATAAGCAAATCTTCGATCGCACGTTCTGTCAGTTCCAAATCCAGTGCAACCTTCCGGACTGCACCCGGCACCGATCGCACTCGCTCTTGAACTTCGAGGTCGATCGTAAATTCGTCTGTCTCGCCCAGTACATACGGGAGGACGCTGTTCAAACTGGCTTCAAGCTTCTCCTGCACGTACTCACGCTGTATCAGAGTCTCGATCAGATCGGTGATAGCCAGAGCCGCCTGGTCTGGATCTTCAAATCGAAGAACCGACGCTGCGCCAGTATCTAGCCCTGTGTCAACTTCGATGCCCTGCTCTACGAGATCACCAACCAAGTTGCCGATAATGTTGTCGTACACATAGTTGTACGCATCAGCATCATCGAGCATCCCGTTAATAACCCCGGGATCTGACGCGGTATCGACAACCTGATTCACCGTGGTGGCGACAAAAAACAGAATCAGGAACAGACCAGCCAACAGTACAGCGAGCAGTTTTCGCATCGAAGTTCTCCGCGCAGATATCTAAAACGACCTGCGAACTTCAAGCGAGTCTAGCAATCCCCGCATTACGATTTCTTTCGGTTCGTAACCAATTCTGCCGCTATTTGGTCTGTTCAACCCCTGCCTAGATACGCCTGTCCGAGAGGAAGAACGATAGCTTCCAGCATGTTCGAACCCGGCGGTAGTGTCGCCATAAGCAGCGCTGTTCGACCCATATCTTCCGTCGAAATCAGCGGCTCAGGGCCTTCGTCTCGACCTGTTGCAGATTTGCCATCACCACGACGTTCAACCATTACATTGCCGGGGTGAAGCGCGCTCACTGCGATTCCGTGGTCACGACCCTCAAGTGCCAGCGACTGGGTGAGTCCCCAAACAGCGTGCTTGCTGGTTGTGTACGGCGAAGAGCTGTGGCGTGGCTTCTGAGCAGCGATGCTGCCTATATTGATAATCCGACCACCGCCCTGCTTCTTCATTATTTTGAAGGCTTCACGTGAACCCAAGAACGGCCCCGTCACATTGACATCAATTACCTTCTGCCACTGCTCCATCGTCAGTTCTTCAACCGGCCCACCATCGAACGCACCCGAGTTGTTCACCAGCACGTCGAGCTTCCCAAACTGATCCATCGTCTTAGCGAACAGACTGATCATTTGCTCTTCGCTAGTGACATCAGTCGGGATAGATATAACAGTCCCGCCACCATTCGAAAGTTCAGCCGCAGCCGCATCCAGTCGATCTGAGTTTCGTGCAGCGATAACAACTGAACAACCCTCATCAGCAAATGCCTTAGCAATGCCCTTACCAATTCCCGAACCGCCGCCAGTTACGATCGCTACTTTTCCGTCGAGCTGTCCCATGCTGTATCTCCTGTAAGTCCGTTCAGCGAACCACACGTAATAGTTGAATCAAGCGATAATCGCAGTGTTCAGTTGTTATCTTCAGATTTATATACCCGGGTTTTAATCGAAGCAAATAATGCCAGACCAACAAACCCAGAAAGCACCCAGAACGTTAGGCGCCAACCCGAAATGAAGGCATCTGTCACGTTCAGATCCGTCGAGTCAGCCAGTTCATTCAGCTGCACCTCAGCGCCCCGGCTAAGCATGACGCCAGCAATTATCGCTGTAGCCAATGCCTGACCAATCACACTACCCACGTTTCGCACCAAGTTCAGGAACGCACTCATCGAGCCGTAGTCGGCTCGCCCGACTGTCGAAAGCGTAGCGCTCATATTCGGAGCCATCCACATACCCATCGCCGCACCGTTCACGAACAATATAAGCATAATAATCCAGAGCGGAGTATCGTTCAAAAAGAACGACATCAGCAAATTCATAACGAGCAGAAGCCCAACACCCGTAATCGTGAAAACCCGAAAACCGTACTTGTCGGAATATCGACCCGACAGCTGTGAAGATATACCCATCCCAACCGCACCAACGAACATGATCATGCCCGCAGAACGCTGGTCGTACCCCATGAAACTCTGAACAAATATAGGCATCAAGAAAAACATCGCCGAACCGCCAAGGAACCCAAGGAATCGAGTCGATGTCGACCATGCGAACGTCGAGTTCTGGAAAAAGTGCAGGTTCAGCATCGGTGATTCGACCCGCAACTCCCACCACACCAGCAGTACAAACAGCGTGATGCTAATGACGAACCCACCAATTATCTGAAAAGAAATCCAATCGAACGCGAACGGATTCGAAATCGTCAGAATTATCAGCGTCAGTGCTGCAGCTGAGAATATCGCCCCCAACAAGTCGTACTTTTCTCGTACTCGCCCCACCACGGAACCAATTCGTCCGTCGTCCAACACGATGAACGCAGCAATGATTCCCACTGTCGTCGGGATCATCGTCACAAGAAACACAGCGCGCCACTCAAACGCCTGAATGATCGGACCGGCAACGATAGGACCAGCAGCGGCGCCAATCGCAACCATCGTCGTAATCATGCCAAGAGCCTTGCCACGCTCTTTGTCAGGGAACGTACCGACGATGATCGCAAATACCACCGCCTGCCCCATCGAAGCGCCAATGGCCATCACCACTCGAGCAACAATCAGCATCTCAAGGTTTTGAGACGAGAACGCCAAGAGCGCACCAGCTACGAAGAAAAACATTCCAACTATATGGAATTTCTTCCGCCCCATAATATCGGCCACCCTGCCCAACGGCAGCATTATTGCGCTCGTCACAAGCGATGTCGAAATGGCAACCCAAGTTACGGCACGAAGCGTTACTTCAAATTCATCGGCAATCGATGAGAGTGCCAAGAATACGATCGAGAAGTCGAGAACCATTGCGAACAACGCAATGCCGACGGTCCAGAACACCTTCCAGTGGTAGTTATCAGTCATTCCTCCGGGCGGAGTACTGGATTCGGTTGTCAATTGTGTTAGTTGATCTCGATTTACGTATTGGTGTGTCTGAGCAGCGAAAATTATAGACCTGCCCAACCCCACTTTAAGAAGCGAACATAACATTTCGTGGTAATCTCTCGGCGCTTGGCTTCTGAATCAGAGGCTCTGCCCATCAATCACGATCTCCGGAGTGAACCTTGTCGACAGAATCAACCCGTCCGCTACGAGTAGTTATCCCGCCAGTACCGCAGGGGATGCCTGCCGGCGAATGGTGGCCCGTAACGGTAGAAGTCGAATGGATCGAAACTCCGTATTTCGATGGCAAGCCCGACCCCGATGTTCTCGTCGATGCCGATATATACATCGGTACTGATTTCAACGCTGAAATGGGCAAAGCGGCCAAAGCACTGAAGGCAATTCTGATTGCGGCGGCCGGCTACGACCGAATCGAACCTTCAACAGTTCCGCAAGGAGTGGTGGTCGCCAACGCTTATCACCATGAAGCACCAATTGCTGAATGGGTAATGGCAGTCGCCGTTGCGCTAGATCACAACCTGATCGCTAACGACAGAAACTTCCGAAATGGCGACTGGTCGGGCTGGCCCTCAAGGTACGGTTCGTATCGAGAGTTGTACGGCAGAACATTCGGAATCATCGGCTACGGCGCAATCGGCAAACGAGTCGCGCTACTCGCCAACGCGTATGAGATGAACGTAATTGCTGCAGGTCGGAGTCCAGAAACAGTAGCAGAGGCTGAAGCAGACGGAGTGAAGTACGGATCCGGGCAAGACGCAATGGACCAAGTGCTATCTGAATCCGATTTCGTCCTAGTTTCGACACCGTTGATCGACTCAACACGTGGATTAATCGGCGAGCGCGAGATCGGTCTTATGCGCCAAGACGCCTACTTAATAAATCCGGCACGCGGGCACATTGTCGATGAAAAAGCACTATACGAAGCGCTAGCCAGCAAATCAATCACCGGTGCAGCTATCGACACTTGGTACGAATATCCTGTGAGCGAAACTGATAGTCCGCGACCAGCAAAATATCCGTTTTGGGAACTCGACAACATCATCATGACTCCCCACCATTCGGGAGCCACTTTCGGTACCCGAGATCGTCGAGCAGAAACCGTGGCGGCCAATATCGACCGCATTGCCAAAGGCCAACCACTGGTAAACGTGCTGACCGATATTTCGACTATCTAGGCTCTGCGCTGTCTGAACGCTTCATACAACACCAGTCCGGCACTCACAGATGCATTTAGCGAAGACAACTTCCCAGCCATGGGAATCGACGCAATCTGATCGCAGTTCTCTCGCACCAATCGAGAAAGCCCATTGCCCTCTGAACCAATTACGATCAGTAAAGGGCCCTTGTAGTCGGCTTCCGTGTACTCAACATCACCTTCGGCATCCAAACCGACCACCAGCATCCCGGTCTCTTTGAGTCGCTCGATAGTTCGATTCAAATTCGTAACTCGTGAAACTTTGACGTGCTCTAGCGCACCAGCAGAAGCCCGAACTGCACCAGCAGTAATTCCAACAGCCCTGCGCTCAGGGATAATTAACCCATGAGCACCGGCAGCATCTGCTGTCCGAGCAATGGCACCAAGATTATGTGGATCTTGAATTCCGTCGAGCATCACTAATAGCGGAGGCTGACCGTTCGTGTCGGCACCCATCATCAACTCTTCAGGCTCGTGATAGCGAGGATCGGGAACGACAGCGATCACGCCTTGGCTTTTTTTTGTCTGCGACTGAGCCTCAAGTTCCTTACGAGAAACTGCCAGAATTTCGATATCAGCCTCGGTCGCCAGCATAATAATCTCTTGAAGCTGAGGACCCAATTCTGCCTCTTCAACCATTACCAATCGTTCGATATCGCGACCAGCGCGAAGCGATTCCAGCACAGCACGACGCCCTTCGACAGTTTGACCGTGAACCTTTTTAGCTCGAGAGAATCGTGACATTGTTGACCTGAAATTTCTGGTATCGATAAGGATGCGCACAGCAATTACACAAATAACGCTTAAATAAGTGTAAGTTTCATCCACACTCAACGCCATCGACACTCACACTTATTCGACCTCAAGGTTGACTGAGTACCTATGGATCATAGTGAATCAGCTATATAACCCAATCTATCAAGGAGACTGCAATTGGCACGGGAACGCGAGTACAACACCAACCAGCTAAAAAAAACCATCGAAGAAGGCGGAGTTGGCATCATTGCCAACGGGCCTAACAACTCTGAGATGTGCGATTTTCTTGGACACGTCGGATTCGACGCCGCATTTGTAGACTTTGAACACGGTGGAGTCTCGTGGTCGGAACTAGCCGACATCACCCGTGCTTGCGAGCTATGGGGCATGTCCAGCGTCGTTCGAGTAAACAAGCTGGATGAAGCGCAAATACTCAGAACTCTCGACCAAGGCGCAAGTGCGGTGATGATTCCGCACGTAATAACAGTTGCCGATGCCGAACTCGCCGCAAATGCCTGCAAATACCCGCCAAACGGTACTCGTGGTGTCGCAGGCAGTCGTCGAGCATACGGAGTAGACGACTACTTCCGTAAATCTGATGAAGAAGTGCAATGCATCGCCCTAATCGAAGACTTTGAAGCCATCGAAAATCTTCCAGAGTTAACCAAAGTCAAAGGCATCGACATCTTCTATGTCGCACCGTCCGACATGGCAGCTTCAATGGGACACACCGGCAACACGAGTCACCCAGAAGTACAGGAAGCACTAGAACGCGCCATCAAACTCATAATCAAAGGTGGCGGAGTAGCCGGAACCCTAGCAAATGATTCGAATATCGAAAAATTTCTTGCTATGGGAGTCAAGTGCGTCGGCGTCCCCTGGCCGATGTGGCTAAAGCAGTCCGGAGAAGCGTTCATCGAAAAAACTCGCTCCTGATCTCGCCTTACACCTAGTCTCTGGTATACCAACCACCACTGTATGAGCCTTCCGACTCAGTGATTTTTTAAGGATTACACGTACTGAGATACGCGAGAGTGCGAACGAGAACAATGTATTCAAAATCCATTGGGGTAATACCCGTGTGGGTTCGACTCCCACCTTCGGTACCACAAATACCTAGTTCAACTTAGGTATTGTGCTCGGTTATCTCGGTTGTTGCAGGGAGACTAGTACTGGGCTGCCGGCGCGGGTTTGTACGCAGTTTGCAGGGTCCGAAGGTCGAATTCGGCTGGCTTTTCGCCCATTGCGTATTCGTAGAGGG
>JABHBJ010000033.1 GCA_018673955.1 Chloroflexota bacterium
AGGCGATGAGCAGGTGGACACGCTCAGTCTTTTGGTCAACCCTCAGCGGAAGCTTTCGAACTTCATCATCGGCTTGACCGGGATTACTCAGAGCGATGTCGACTCTGCGCCCGATTGGATTGATGTCAAAGCGGAAGTTGCCGACTTCATTTCGGGTGTGCCGATCATCGGCCACAACGTTGGTTTCGATGCTTCATTCTTGCGTTCTCACGGCGTGAAACCAGACGGCCTGTACGACACGATGTCGATGGCAGAAATTGCGCTTCCTGCCGGACCCGAATACAGCTTGGGGCGACTATCGCAGCGGTTTGAATTTTTTCACGACAATCCCCATCGTGCATTGTCGGACGCACTCGCTACTCGGGATCTATTTCTGCACCTGCTCGGAATTATCGAAGGGTTCGACCGTGCAGTTATCGAGCAGATCAAATTACTGGGAGAGAAAGCGAATACTCCGCTAGGAGCACTTGCTGCGCGGATAATCGCTGGTGATGACTCGCCATTTCTACCGACCAGCGACAGCTTGACCGGAATCGACCCCAAAGAACTCGGTGCACGCCTTCGTTCAGCTTCCAAAATCCCGTCAGTTGAACCACATAAGTACGATCAAGATGAAAAAGATGCGCAAAAGGTTTCGGGCGTAGTAGACGACATATTTGGAGTTGGCGGAGCGTTAGAAAAGTCACTGCCAGGATTCGAATCTAGACCCGAGCAGGGCGAAATGGCAAAGGCTGTTTCGGATGCCATTGAATCGGGCGAACATCTGATCGTCGAGGCTGGAACGGGTGTCGGCAAGTCCTTGGCGTATCTAGTGCCTTCAGTACTCACTGCGATCAGGTCTGGCAAAAAAGTCATCATCTCTACCAACACGATTAATTTGCAAGAACAGCTGATCGGCAAAGACGTTGCTATCACCTCAGCGGCATTGTCGGAGTACGGCGATTCTGTCGATAAAATCCGAGCTACGCAGTTGAAAGGACGAGCCAACTACGTTTGTTTCAAACGTTGGCAGAATGCAGTCCTCACCACCGATCCCAACGATCTCGAATCGAAACTACTGTCTAAGTTGCTTGTTTGGATGCGAGATACCGAGACTGGCGACAGAAGCGAGTTGGCTCTGGGTCGGCTCACATCATTGTTCGGTCGTTTTTCGGCGCAGGGTGCGATCATGTGCCCGTCGAACGAAGGACCTTGTTTCTTGCGTAAAGCTCGGAATCAAGCGAACGCTTCCAACGTAGTGATTATCAATCACGCACTTCTAATGTCGGATATTGCGATGGGCGGAGGATTACTCCCGGATCACGACGTGTTGGTTGTGGATGAAGCACATCACCTCGAATCGGCGGCGACGAATCATCTCGGATTTTCTGTCAACCAATTTCAGCTTGAAAACGAGCTTCGTCAGTTAACTGGTAACCGCGGCATTTTGGCAAAATTAGCTTCGAGTATTTCCAAAGGCGCAGTGAACGCACTCGATGTCTCGACGAACATCGCAGCTCAAGCGACTGAAGCCGTAGAAGCAGCTGTTCAAAATTCGTCAATCATGTTTGATATGGCGGCAAAAATTTCTGCCGAAATGGCAACCGGCTCCCAACAGCAGACAGAACTACGAATTACCGATTCTGTTCGTAGACAGCCTTCTTGGAGCGATCTCGAAATTGCTTGGGAGAACGCCAACACTCGATTATTGGAAGTTTCGGCGTATCTAGCCGAACTGTGTGAACAGGCATCGTCGACCAAGGACAGTTCAGCTGAAGGTCTGGTGCTCGATGCATACGCCGTGAAAGACACCATCGAATCGTCGGCAACCTCGTTACGAGAGGCAATTCCTGAACCTCAATACGACTGCGTCTATTGGCTGCGTGGTCAGTCAGGTAATCGTGGAACGAATATTAATGGCGCCCCGTTGGACGTTTCGAAAAAGCTGAACCAAGCATTGTTCGAAGGCGATAAATCGGTGATTCTCACTGGTGCGACTATTGCCTACGAAAAGTCGTTCGAGCGCTACCGAAATTCGATTGGTCTGGAGACTGGCAGCGATCTTGTGTTGGGCTCTCCATATGACTACAAAAAGAACACGTTGATTGCAGTTCCTGAAGACATGCCGCCTCCCGGTGAGCCTGGATTTGCTAATGCGACTGCCGATGTGTTGATCGATATCGCCCGTTCCAGCGCAGGGCGCGTCTTAGTATTGTTCACGTCGATATCGGCTCTTGATAACGCTAGGAAGGCGATAGCTTCGGTATTAGGCAAAGAAGGCATTCGAGTAATCGCTCAGGGAGCAGACGGTTCGCCAGCGCGAATCATGCGAATGCTGACCGAAGAAGGCAAAACTATTGCATTGGGAACAAGTAGCCTCTGGGAAGGCGTTGATCTTCAAGGAGCGTCGTTAGATGCGCTAGTGATGGCGAGATTGCCATTCCCGGTGCCATCGGATCCGATCGTGGCGGCTCGTAGTGAGCTGTTCGAAGATGGGTTCAGTGAATACAGCATTCCTGAAGCAGTACAGCGATTCCGTCAGGGTTTTGGTCGCCTTATTCGGTCTCGCACCGACCGGGGCGTGTTTGTGATCCTCGACAATAGAATTGTGACCAAGCAATACGGTGTGAAATTCCAACGAGCATTACCAAGATGTACTGTTCGTCGGGTTAGTACAGAGCGCTTATTTCCTTTGCTGGAAAGCTGGCGCGATGGGACATTTGAGTGACAACAATTGATAACGCTTCGACAACTACGAACTCGGTGCATCTGCCCGTAGGGTACGTCGATATTTCGGCGACTCTTGACGGTGGTCAAGCTTTTCGATGGTGGCCGGAAGAATCTGGCGGCTATCGAGGCGTTGTTGGACGTCGCACAGTAAATGTCAGCGAAATCGACGGCGGAGTGGTTGTCACGCCACGTGACGGCAAGGGAATCAAGGGACTCGAGCACACTATGCTCGAATATCTTGGTCACGATCAAGACATTGAAGGCTTTCGTACCCGCTTTGCCGATGACCCGTGCTTGGGACCAGCGTTACGTGGATACTCGGGATTACGAGTACTCCGACAAGATCCATGGGAAGCCTTGTTTGGCTTCATCACATCAAGCACTTCAAATATTCCTAGGATCAAACTCAACGTTGGATCGGCTGCTGAACGGCTTGGGTATTCAGTAGGGACGGAAGCCAGAGACGTTACGTTCCCTGAACCTGAAGTGGTGGCCGAAGCCGGCGAGCAATTTCTGCGTGATTTGGGTTTTGGGTTCAGGGCCAAATATATTGCACCTGCTGCAGAAGCAGTCGCATCGGGTCAGTTGCGTTTGGCCGATCTTAGAGAGGCGTCCTACTCAGATGCCCGAGAGGCGCTTGTTGCCCTCCACGGCGTTGGCGAAAAAGTGGCCGACTGCGTTCTTGCGTTCTCGTTAGACAAGCCGGAATCGTTCATTGTCGATCGACACATTCTGCGTGCACTGCACAAGTGGTACGACCTGCCTGAAAAGGCATCGTTGAGTTACGCCGCCGATTGGGCACGTGATTTCTTTGGAGAACACTCAGCGCTGGCGAACCAGTACATGTTCCACCGTGAACGTCTTGCACGTCGTGCGTCGGAGTGGGGCGGCACACACGTCGAGCGTGCATTGCCTGAAGACGAGGTCTAGCTACTTAGCCAGGAAGCCGGGGAGTCGACTCTTCGCGAGTTCGATCTCGTCTTGCTTGGTGCTGACTTTACCGTCGAGTTTTGCCCTACGTACTACATCGATTAGCTGACCGATTATTGGTCCCTGTGGGATACCGATCTCCAAAAGATCATCGCCAGTAATTTCTGGCTTGATGAACCGGATTTTCTCAACGTATTCGACCAGTTTGTCGCGACGGGGCAGAGGCGGTCCGGCAAGAATGTATGCGTTGATCGAAGCTAGTGGGATTTCTCGTAGTATTTCCGCAACCTCACTCGGTGCAAGGTTTGGCTGATCCAAAACCGCTACATGCTTGGCGAGCTGTGCGTTACCTGTGATTGATTCACCCGAGGCAGGGGGAGCGTCGAATCGTTGTACAACCTGATTCGCTTCATCTTCGTTTAGGCCGAACGTAGTGATAGCCAGAAGATCAGGAAGTTCTACAGAATCTGATTCCGACTGCTCAGACAACACTTGAAGAGCTTTGGTTCCGATTCGAAGCCCGGGGCTAATTGCGGCGAGCAGTCCGATTTCTTCGGACATTCGCAACATTTCGACTCGATTAGGTTCCGACAGCACTAGTTCAAATTCGTTTCGAACCCGTGTTCCGCTTAGTCGATCGATGTTTGCGATGGATTTAGATATAAGTTCGTTCATGCGGGAATCGAGCTTGAACCCTAGACGAACTGCGTATCGCACAGCGCGGAAGATTCGGGTGGGATCATCGACGAAGCTACTGTCGTGTAGAACTTTGATCCGCTTACGCATCACATCGCCGAAACCGTTATTTGGATCAACGAGAGTACCCCAGTCCGATCCTGCCAGCGAGATCGCCATGGCGTTGACCGTGAAATCTCTCCGCTTCAGATCGTCATCGATCGACGAAACCGAGACATCGGGAAGTGCGGCCGAGTCGGCATAAGATTCAGCACGGGCAGTTACTACGTCGATCGACGAAACATCGGAAAATATTCCTGATGTTCGGATTTTGAATGTCAGAAACTGCGATTCATCGGGCGAAGCTGCCCCGGTTCGAGCAGCAAGCTCCTGAGAGAACGCTTTGGCGTCACCGACCACCGATAGGTCAATATCGCCAGGGGCTCGGTCGAGGATCAGGTCGCGAACGATCCCTCCCACAATGTAAACGCCATCAACACCATCGAGTTCGTTGGATATATCGCGACAGTGTTCAAACACGCGCTTGTATTCGACAGAGGATTTTGTTGTGAGAAGCTGGGAAAGGTTGGGCATTTACGCTGATTACAGTGCTTGAAATCAAATACTAAGCGTTAAACCTAAATCTTTGCCTGAACGATTTGATGTAGCGTTGCTAGACTTTGTCGTGATGCGCGGGAGACTAGTGAAAGAATAGTTGTTAGTAATGTCAGAAAATACTGCAGTCAAAATCGATGTATTCATCGACTACACCTGACCCTGGGTTCGACAGGCCGGCATTTGGCTGGCCAGGGTGAAAGAAGAACTTGGGGATGATCTCGAGATCAACTGGCGAAGTTTTGCTTTGGAGCAAGTGAACTCCAAAGAAGACGGAGACTG